>DASYAR010000373.1:0-24152 GCA_036501235.1 Planctomycetaceae bacterium | reverse complement strand
CCGGTGTTTCGCACGATTGAGTAAACTTGACGTATGACTGGCACAACGAGACGGCGAGTAGTGGTGACTGGTATCGGGGTGATTACTCCGATCGGCAAAGACGTCGAGTCGATGTGGAAAGTGCTCCGCGAAGGAGGCAGCGGCATCGGTCGCATTACGCACTTCGACGCCAGCAACTTTCCCACGAAAATTGCAGCGGAAGTCAAGAATTTCGACGTGGCCAATTATGTCGATGACCCGATCCGGTTTTCCGCCTCCGGACGGAATATCCTGTTTGCCATCGGCGCCGCCACCGAGGCGGTTCGCGCCTCAGGCATCCAGGATGCATCGCTTGACCCCTCACGGTTCGGGGTCTACCTGGGTGCAGGAGAAGGGCAACAGGATTTCCCCGTGTTCATGAGGCTTGTCAGCGAATCAATCCGTGACGGACAAATCGATCTCGAGAAATTCACCCAGGCTGGGCTCAAGCATCTCAATCCGCAGTTCGAGATGGAGCAGGAACCGAACATGCCTGCCGCGCACCTGGCCGCCTTGTTTAATGCCCAGGGCCCCAACCTCAATTGTCTTACGGCCTGCGCCGCCTCGAGCCAGGCGATCGGTGAGGCGACCGAAATCATCCGCCGCGGCGATGCCGACGTCATGCTCTCGGGGGGTGCCCACAGCATGATTCACGCGTTCGGCGTCACCGGATTCAATCTGCTGACGGCCCTCTCCACACATAACGACGAGCCGACTAAGGCCTCGCGGCCGTTCGACAAGAACCGTGACGGGTTCGTGCTCGGCGAAGGGGCCGGGATGCTGGTTTTGGAGAACCTCGACCACGCCCGGGCCCGCGGAGCGCATATCTATGGTGAGCTCGTCGGCTACGGCAGCACTGCCGATGCCTTCCGCATTACCGACACGCACCCCGAGGGACGCGGCGCCGTCTCGTGCATTCAGATGGCGCTGCGCGATGCCGGGCTGGGAACGGGAGACATCGACTACATCAATGCTCACGGCACCAGCACCGACGTTAATGACCGCGTGGAAACGATGGCCATCCGCAAGGCGCTCGGCCAGGATGCTTATTCCACCCCTGTCTCCAGCATCAAGAGCATGATGGGCCACCTGATCGCGGCGGCAGGCAGCGTCGAAGCAATCACCTGTCTCCTGGCGATTCGCGACGGAGTGATTCCGCCGACGATCAATTACGAAACTCCAGATCCCGAATGCGATCTCGATTATGTCCCCAACCAGGCGCGCCAGGCCCCGGTGAACACGGCCCTCTCCAATAGCTTTGGGTTCGGCGGCCAGAATATTTCGCTGATTTTTTCCGCCTTCAAAGGGTAATTGCGGCATCAGGCCGCTGCCGATTTCTCGGAACAACGTGCATGGTTGCCAAGCAGGGCCGTCCTTACGAGTTACTCCTGGCGGATGACGACGCAGAATTCCGGCGCACGCTGCGGCAAGTGCTCGAACCGCACGTCGAGCTGTGCGAAGCCGAATGCGGCGAACAGGCGATCGAAATCGTCCGCACCCGTCACGTCGACCTCGTGTTGCTCGACATGCACATGCAGGCCCTGACGGGGCTCGACACGTTGCGTCTCGTCAAGGCGTTTCGCGCGGCACTGCCTTGCATCATCATTACCGCCAGCTTCACCGAAGAGCTGCAGCGTTCGGCGGCCGAAGCCAACGCCTTCACAGTGCTCAAGAAGCCGGTCACACGGCGGGTGCTGCTGTCGACGGTTTCTCGCGCGCTCGAGGCGGCCTATGACGACCCCGAGGTCGCCAATTGGCTCGCCCCCCGCGGTTGAATGTTGGCCCGTCCGTCGTCGGCTACTCAGAGTCGCAGGCACACTCCGTGTGCCGTCGCCTTTGCTGATTTCTCGTTCACAACTCTGCCTGGTGACGTGGCAAGAAACGGCACGCGACGTGTGCCCGCCGCTCAATGCAATTACCACGGCGAGAGCACCCGTTGTGGAACCCGCGCCACAAATATGGCATGATGCCGGACACCCACGGAACCCTCTCCTGAAAGAGCTGCCATGCGACCTTCGAATCGATTCCCGGCGTTTCGCCAATGGTGCTTCAGACTCTCTCTCCTGGCCGGCATCGTCTGGGGCGCGCCGCAATCGGCGCCGGCTGACGACCAGCCTGCCCCGCGCCGCCTCCTGTACGTCGCCCTGCCGGGCATTCGGAACTATCTCGAATATGGCGGTCACGGCCTGGTCGTCTTCGATATCGACGCCGGCCATAAATTCGTCCGCCGCATTCCGACTGGCGGGCTGGACGATACCGGCAAGCCTCGCAACGTCAAAGGCGTCTGCGCCAGCGCCGCCACGCGGCGAATCCACATCAGCACCACCCATACGCTCATGTCGCTCGAGCTCGTCTCTGAGAAGCTGTTGTGGGAAAAAGCCTACGACGGCGGCTGTGATCGGATGGGGATTACACCGGATGGCAAGACGATCTACCTTCCGTCGTTCGAGAAAGACCACTGGCACGTCGTTGACGCCCTGTCCGGAGAAGTGATCGCCCGCATCGAGCCGAAGTCCGGGGCTCACAATACGATCTGCGGGCTGGAGGGCACAGAGGCCTATCTCGCCGGGCTCAAATCACCGCTGCTCACCGTCGTCGACGTTTCGACCCGCGCCGTCGCGCGCACGATTGGACCGTTCAGCGCAGCGATTCGCCCGTTTACCGTCAATGGCCGGCAGACGCTCGTCTTCGTCAACGTCAACGACTTGCTCGGATTCGAAGTCGGCGACCTGGTGACCGGTAAGAAATTGCACCATGTTGAAGTGAATGGGTATCAAGCCGGGCCGGTGAAACGGCACGGCTGCCCCAGCCACGGCATCGGTCTGACTCCGGACGAAAAGGAAGTCTGGGTCTGCGACGCGCACAACAGCCGGATGCACGTCTTCGATGCCACGGTGATGCCGCCCCGGCAAGTGGCCAGCATCGAAGTTCGTGAGCAGCCCGGCTGGGTGACGTTCAGCCTCGACGGCAAATACGCCTATCCCTCGACCGGCGACGTGATCGACGTCGCGACCCGCACGATCATCGCCGGCCTGACCGACGAGACGGGAACCCCCGTTCACAGCGAAAAGATGGTCGAAATCCACTGGCAAGACCGCACCCCCGTCCGCACCGCCGACCAGTTCGGCCTCGGCCGGGTGACGTCAAAGTAGGATGGCTGTGCCCACCGCCGGATGGTGGCGTGTGTCGTCCTATTATTCGTTTAACCGCAATCCCAACGGGATGCGCGTTTCGCCGGCCGAACAGGTTGGATCAGCAGACGAATCCCCGCCGACCCGATACGATGGTCCCGCGAAGGATATCTGGCGAGCATTGATACCCGTTCGACGCGCGCTCCTCTGCCGGTCGCGACTAAACGAAACATACCACGGAGCGAACTCCTTTGAGCCGCATCCTGATCGACACCCTCAAACGCGTCGCCGACCTCCGCTGGCTCAAGCTGTACGAGGTTGATTACGAGCATCTCTCAGGTGTGCGCGGCAAATGGCAGTTTGCCTCGCGGAAGTCGCAGCCGTCGCTGGACGGCAGTCCTCTGGCAGCTGAAGCCGTCTTTATCGTTCCGTTGCTCAAGACTCCTTCAGGCAACCGGTTGGTGATGACGCGTGAGTTCCGCGTACCGCTGGGCGATTATGAGCACTCGTTTCCCGCCGGCCTGCGCGACGCCGGAGAAGACATCGAGACGACCGCCCGCCGCGAGCTGGCCGAAGAAACGGGACTCACGCTGACGAAAATCCATACCCTCAGCCCGCCAGTGGTGTCGTCGGCCGGCATGTCGGATGAATCGGCCGTGATCGCGTTCGTCGAATGCGAAGGAACGCCACACACCGACAATGCCGAGACATCCGAAGACATTCACATTTTGGTCGTCGATTTCGAACAGATGCGAGCGCTCCGGCAGACGGCCGTGAAGTTTTCGGCAAAAGCGTGGCTCGTGATGCTGATGTTCGAAGCCCTGGGGAGCATAGAATGGCCCTCGGGGGTTCCTCTGACATCTGACAGGCTGCCGCGGCAAGCATCGCATGATTCCCAACACACATCGTTGTGAGATCACTCACGGACAAATTCTGTTTGGGGTTTGTCCCTGGTGCGATGTGATTATCGGCAAGATCCGTTCCGATGCGCCGCGCGTCAGCAAGGTGAATACCCGGTGGTATTCATCGGCCGTCGCAGCGGGAATCCAGAGCGACGACGCAACGGTCAGAGACGTCACGCTCTCAGGTCTTTGCCACGGTTGGCAGTTGGAAGAGGAGATGCTGGCCGTCTTTGCAATCGCATTGGCGCACACCGACCGCTCATTCATCGATCGCGTGGAATTTGCCCTGCACGGACGGGCCTTTAATCTCTCCTCGGCACAAATTGATTGGCTGGAGCGGTGTTGTGAGAAGCAAAACATCGAATTGCCGGCCCGAATCCTGCTAGCCGCCGCGTGCCAATTCAAAAACACCGAGACTCCAGCTGTTGCGGCCGAAGCCGCTCAGGTGCGACATGTGTTATGGTTGATTGAGAGAAATCCACGGTCTAGCACACTGGGAATGTTTGGAAGAATTCCAAGTTTCCGGGCACAGTCAGACTTTGAGAGCGCGAAGAAGCTCTGGCAGCAACACCTCGCAGCAATTCCAGACGACGTGCGAATTCTCAAGAATGCGGGTTTGTTCTACTTCGCAGAAGACCCGGAAACGAGCCTTCAACTCCTGCAGCGAGTCGTGGAGATTCAACCCGATCCGGCGATCAAATCGCTGATCCAGTTGTTAGGGAAAATCAACAGCATCCGCTCACCGGTCAATCCGTTCGACTATTGGAAGGACTGGAAACGCGACTTCTGAGGTCATGGGATTGGGGCTCGCCACCGTTCCATTCTCGGCACGGGCTAAAATATGCCGCTGCTCCACAGCGACCCGAACGCGCTCAGGCCGGCCGGCTGGTCGGTTCGGCCGATTCAGGGGCGCGGTTTTCGCGGGGGACTTCTCTCGTGTCGGTTTCGGTTGCGGGATCCGATTTGTCGTGCTCCAATTCCTGCACCTCGACGCGGCGGACGCGCGTCGATTCGGCATCCAGAACCGTCAGCTCGTGCCGTCCCAGTCGGACCTTTTCGCCCGGCTGTGGAATATGCCCCATCAATTCCACGATCAGACCGCCGGTCGTGTCGGACGTGACGTCAGGAGGCAGTTCGAGATGGCACGCCTCGACCAGCTCGTCGAGGGGACAGAGCGCATCGACCAGAAACCGGCCGTTGTTGCGGCGCAGAATCATCGGCAATTCGCGGTCGAATTCGTCCTGGATCGGGCCCACCAGCTCTTCCAGCACGTCTTCGAACGTCACCATTCCCGAGACCGTGCCGTACTCGTCGACCACCATCGCCACGTGCGTGCGGTTCCGCTGGAATTCTCGCAGCAGCACGTCCAGCCGCATCGTTTCGGGAAAGAACGGCAGCTTGCGCGACAGCCGCGTCAGCGAAGGGAGCGGTTGCCCCGACGCAATCGCACCCAACACATCTTTGGTATGTACCATGCCGATCACCCGATCGAGATCGCCGTCGCATAGCGGAAATCGGGTGTACTGTGATTCCGAAATGACGTCCAGGTTTTCCTGCGCGGTGCGGCGCGTGCTGAGATAGACAATGTCGCGGCGCGGCACCATCACCTGCCGCGTCACTTTTTCCTCCAGGTCGAGCACGTTTTCCATCATCAGGCGTTCGCGGCGGCTGACTTCGCCCCCTGCGGCCGACTCCGCCAGAATGAGGCGCAGCTCGTCTTCAGATGGCAATTGCTCGTTCGGTCCCACCGCCCGCACGCCGATCAGCTTGAGCATCAGATCGCTGGCCTTATGGAGCACCCAAATGAAGGGCCACAGCACGTTATAGAAGACCGTCAGTGGGAGCGCCACGACGAGGGCCGTCGGCCGGGCCGCGCGGATCGCCATGATCTTGGGCGCCTGTTCGCCCAGTGAGATATGCAGAAATGTGATCAAGACGAATGCCAGCGGGAGCGCCAAGTAATTGGCCGCCTCGGCAAAACCGATCTTGGCCAAGGCCGGCTTCAGCAGCTTGATGCCCACATCCTCGCCGACCCAGCCCAGCCCCAGGCTGGCGAGGGTGATTCCCAACTGGCAAGCCGAGAGATACGAATCGAGATGTTGCAGCACATTGCGCGCGACCCGCGCGGGAAACGAGCCTTGGCGGGAAAGTTGCTCGATCTGGGTCAGGCGGACTTTGACCAGCGCGAACTCGGCCGCGACGAAAAAGCCGTTCGCGACGACCAGAAACAGCACAAAGATCAACTCGACGAGAGTCATGACGGACCCACCAGTTCCAGCGTGCTCCACAGGCTGGGATCGATGGCAAACGGAAAATCGTGTCCGACGCTCAAAAACTGCTCACCCAGCTCGGCATCGCGCAAGGCATAATAAAAGCCGAGACGGGGTTGGGCATCCGGGTCGTATCCGTGCAGCACCGTCGCCGGCAGCCACGCTTCCAACCGATAGCCGGTCTTCGAAACGACCGAGCTCATGCGGATTTCAGCCGCATTCGCCCGCGGCGCTTCTTCGCGCGCACGCAGGATCGGCGCCAACACGGCACACGGATCGGCGGTCGCCGATCCGTTGGACGCCGGCATCAGGAAGATCTGCCGGCAATACCGGCTGGCTCGATGGATATTCTGCGTATTGCGGGTATCGATGAAGAGGCGCAATCCATCAGAAGTTTCCGGCGATTGCGGGTTCCCTTGGGGAGGCCGCTGTTTGCCTTCGACGGTGACCGAGATCCCCAATCCCCGCTCGTTCCACGCCAGTCTCAATTCGCCGAACGGGCCCACCTGATCGAGCGCTCCGAAATCGGCCAGAGCGAATTCTGCGGGCAAATCGAGCAGCTTTTTCCCGGCCCTGGGTAGCTTCCGCTCATACTGGACGGGGAGGGAATAGCGGAACAGAAATCGATTCGGCAATAGTCCGGACTGAGACACGCGATCACTCCTGATAATGATGAATGATTCTATAGCACCTGCCGGGGTTTCAAAAGGAAGTCCGCTAAGATGGTCCACAAATGTTCAGAAGGGAGTTCAAATCAAGCGCAGATTTTTAGAAAAACCTCGGGAGATCCGATCGCTTCATGTTCCCTTAAGGTTCGTTTGAGTAGACTCCGTCGCATGGGAACGATGGGCCGATCGCCCCTGAAAATGCGCAAAGCGTGTTTTTCAGGGGCGATTCGTTTTCCCCTAACGAATAGGCTGGACGGCGGCTCCTGTGTCGCTCGTCCGCAAAATGCGAGAATTGCTCGATGCCGCGCTGGAAAAAGCGTAGGTCGGCGGAAAAGGCCCGGCCTATAACTCCAGCTCGTCTTTAACCTGGCTGAACGCGTCGACGGCAAATTCCAGATCGGCCTGCGAATGGGCGGCGGAAAGTTGCGTGCGGATTCGTGCCTTTCCCTGCGGCACGACCGGGTACGAGAAGCCGATCACATACACGCCCTTGGCCAGCATGGCGCCGGCAAATTTCGACGCCAGTGCCGCATCTCCCAGCATGATGGGCGCGATCGGGTGCGTGCCGGGAAGGATGTTGAACCCCCGGCGCGCCATCTCGCCGCGGAAGTATTGCGTGTTGGCTTCCAATCGATCGCGCAGTGCGGTCGAGGCGGTGAGCAGTTCGAGCGACTTGAGCGACGCGCCGGCGATATTTGGCGCCAGCGTATTCGAGAACAGATATGGCCGTGACCGCTGCCGGAGGAGCTCGATAATTTCCCTGCGGCCGCTGGTGTACCCGCCACTCGCTCCTCCCAGCGCCTTGCCAAGCGTGCCGGTAAGAATATCGATGCGGCTTGCCACGCCGTGCAACTCAGGCGTCCCGCGGCCTTTCGGTCCCATGAAACCTACGGCATGCGAATCGTCGACCATCACCAGCGCGTCGTATTTGTCGGCCAGTTCGCAAATCCCCGGCAGATTGGCAATGTAGCCGTCCATCGAGAACACACCGTCGGTGGCAATCAGCCGGAACCGCGCCCCGGCCGCCTCTTTCAGCCTGGCCTCCAGATCGCTCATGTCGTTGTTGCGGTAACGGAATCTTTGCGCTTTGCATAACCGGACGCCGTCGATGATGCTGGCGTGATTGAGCTCGTCGGAAATGACTGCGTCTTCCTCTCCGAGCAGCGTCTCGAACAGTCCCCCGTTGGCATCGAAGCACGAGCCGTACAGGATCGTGTCGTCGGCGCCGAGGAACCGGCTGAGTGCGCCTTCCAACTCTTTGTGGACGCTCTGCGTTCCGCAAATGAACCGCACCGACGACAGGCCGTAGCCCCACCGGTCGAGCGCGGCGTGCGCCGCCTGGATGACGTCGGGGTGGCCCGACAGCCCCAGGTAATTATTGGCGCACATGTTGAGGACCGGCGCGCCGTCGGCCACGCGAATCCGTGCGCCTTGCGGCGTACTGATGACGCGTTCTCCTTTGTATGTCCCCGCGGCGCGAATCTGGTCGAGTTGTTGCGAAAGATGATTGCGGAATGAGTCGTTCATATTACGAGCGCCAGTTCAAGATGACTTTTCCTGATTCTCCGCTGAACATCGCTGCGAATCCTTTTTCGAATTCGGTGCAAGGAAAGCGGTGCGTTATGACGGGGCGGATGTCGAGGCCGCTTTCGAGCATCACCGTCATTTTATACCACGTCTCGTACATCTCCCGCCCATAAATGCCGTGAATCGTGAGCATGTTGAACACGACGATGTTCCAGTCGATGGCGATTTGTTCGGACGGGATCCCCAGCATGGCGATTTTTCCGCCGTGAGCCATGCTGTCGAGCATGTCGCGGAACGCGCTCGGATTCCCCGACATTTCCAGGCCGACGTCGAAGCCCTCTTTCATGCCAAGCTGTTTCTGCGAGTCGGCGACGTTTCCTGTTTTGACGTTCAGCGCCAGCGTGGCCCCCATCTTGCGGGCCAGATCGAGCCGGTAGTCGTTGACGTCGGTGATGACGACGTACCGCGCTCCGGCATGTTTGACGACCGCCGCCGACATGATACCGATCGGGCCTGCCCCGGTGATCAACACGTCTTCCCCCAGGACGGGAAACGACAGGGCCGTGTGCACGGCATTGCCGAACGGGTCGAAGATCGAGGCCACGTCGCGGTCGATGTCGTGGCGGTGGTGCCAGACGTTGGTCATGGGCAGCACGAGGTACTCCGCGAACGCCCCCGGCCGGTTGACCCCCACCCCTTTCGTGTCTTTACACAGGTGCCGGCGGCCTGCCAGGCAATTCCGGCAGCGGCCACAGACGACGTGCCCTTCGCCGCTCACGACGTCGCCCGGAAAAAAGTCCTTGACGTTCGATCCCACCTCGACGATCTCGCCGACGAATTCGTGGCCGACGACCATCGGCACGGGAATCGTTTTCTGGGCCCAGGCGTCCCATTTGTAAATGTGCAAGTCGGTGCCGCAAATGCCGGTGCGGTCGACTCGAATCAACACGTCATTGATGCCGTACTCGGGAACAGGAACTTCCTCGAGCCACAAACCGGGTTCGGACTTCGCTTTGACGAGCGCCTGCATTTTCGGCATGGTCTGTCGTGCTCCTGGGGATGCGCTATTCCATGATACTGGACGGTCTGTACAATATGATAAACATCGTCTTCCATTATGCAAGACATATGTCCAATATAGTGTACATCCTCGCCTATGCCCAGAAGAGCGATTGAGAAGGACAAACCGGCTCCGATTGCCAGAGAGCTTGCCGATACGATCACCCAGCATCTGGGCGACCGCGTCCGCCAGTTGCGTGCCGAGCGCGGCTGGTCGCTGCAGGTGCTGGCCAGCGCCAGCGGTGTCAGCCGGTCGATGCTCAGCCAAATCGAACGCGAACAGGCGAATCCCACACTGGCCGTGACGCTGCGCATCGCCCAGGCATTCGGCATGACGCTGGGCGACCTGGTGCAGGTCCCGGACGCCAGCTCGGCGATCACGGTGATTCGTGCGAACGACCGGGCTTATCATTACCGGTCCGACAAGCACTGCCGGATTCGCACGCTCAGCCCGCTCAACCTCGAAAAAGACGTCGAGTTCTATGAAGTCCAACTCCAGCCGGGGGGCGCTCTGCGCAGCGCCCCTCACTTTCAGGGGACGCGCGAGTTTTTGACGGTGGAAAAAGGAATGGTCCGAGTGGAGTCCGGCCGCGACGCCGAGGTGCTGCAACCTGGCGATTCCGTCAGCTATCGGGCCGACGTCCCACACGCGATCATCAACGCCGGCCCGAAAGAAGCCGTGCTGTTTCTGGTCGACATCTACAGCAACGCATCGCGAACGCGACAATAGCGTTGAGCGCCGAGGCGCAGCCGAGTGCCATTGGCAATCGGGATTGTTCGCGCCATGACTGATGATATACTTTGATGAAAGGAACCATCTACCATGAATCGCATGATCGTCACATCTCGTGTCGGATCCGACGGCATCCTCCATGTGACCGTACCAGTCGGGACCGCAGATGCCGACAAGGAGGTTCGTGTGACGATAGAGCCCGCGTGGACTAACGGTGCCGTACAGGACGATTATATCGAATGGCTGCGTGCTGTCGCAGGTCGATGGCAGGGCGAATTCTATCGGCCGCCTCAAGATGCACTTGAGGAGCGAGAGTCCCTTACTTGAAATATCTCCTGGACACAAACGCCTGGATCGCATTGCTCCGGCAGAAAAGCCCGCTGCTTTTGGGCCGACTACTGCATCATTCCGCGGACGACATCATGTTGCGCTCGGTCGTCCTCGCGGAGCTTTGGTATGGGGCCTGGCGCAGCGGCCCAGCAAATCACTCTGTCA
The DNA here is from genome assembly GCA_036501235.1 of Planctomycetaceae bacterium. Lineage (GTDB taxonomy): Bacteria > Planctomycetota > Planctomycetia > Planctomycetales > Planctomycetaceae > JACQFH01. The sequence continues at coordinate 13,349 of DASYAR010000373.1, read as the reverse complement.
ACGATGCACTAATTGACCAGCTTCGCAATCGCTACGCGTCGCTGCCATTCGACGATGATGCCGGAAAGGAGTATGGTCGCGTGCGCGCTCACCTGAGCGAATTGGGCCAGATCATCGGGCCGAATGATTTGTTGATCGCTGCAATCGCGCTGGCTTATGATGCGACGCTGGTCACCCATAATACAAGCGAATTCAATCGCGTCCCGGGCTTACTCATTGAGGATTGGCAAATCTCCTGATATTGCCTCCAGAATCGGGAGCGATTACGGTTCGCCAATCTTCAATTCGGTCCCCTCCACGAACGCACGGCGCACGGTAAGGTCTCTGTCGAAGACGACGACATCAGCCAGTTTGCCCCGTTCGAGGCTGCCGATTTCCGCGTCCCGGCCGGCAATACGGGCCGGGGTGAGCGACGCCATGCGAATCACTTCCCAGAGCGGCCGGCCTGTGAGCTGCATGAACGTGCGGATCATGTGGTCCATTCCCTCGACGCTCGATGCCAGGGCGCTCAGGTCGGGGAGCATGCCAACGCCGTCGTGCTTGGTGAACGGTTCGCCGCCGTCGCTCGGGCCGATCAGGTAGCTGCGCCCGTCGGGCATGTCGAGCGCGCGGCTGCAATCGGTGACGAGCGCCAACCGGTCGGGGCCTTTGATCTTGAGCGCGAGTAGCAAGAGCCCGGCGTCGAGATGCTTGCCGTCGGCGATGACTTCGGTCGTCAATTCGTCATAGAAGAGCGTCGCTTCGAGCACGCCTCCCTGCATCGGATACATCTGAAACTGCCGCAATTTGCTTTTGTCGGACATCGCGCAGAACAGATGATCGACGTGCCGTACGCCCCAGTCGATCGCCTCGGTCATTTGCGTAAACGTGGCCCACCAATGGCCGACGTTTGTGCGCACCCCTTTCTTCCGGCATGCCAGGGCGAATTCTTTGGCGCCGGGCAACTCGGGGGCGACCGTCGTCGTCACCAGATCGTCGGCATATTCGAGGTATTGCTCATATTCCTCTGCGATCGGGGGCCGGATCTCTGCGCCGGGGTGCGCACCTTTTGCCTCTTTGCGAAAGTAAGGTCCATAAAAATGGGCGCCCATCACGCGGGCGCCGTTGGCTTCGGGCGCTTCGCGAAACTTTCTCGTCAGGGCCAGTGTCGCCAGGATCTGATCGTGGCGGGCGACGGTCGTGGTGATTGCCATGCGCGTCGTGCCGTGCCGCGCGTGAGATTTGAGGGCCAACCGAAACGATTCGTCGGTCCCATCCATGAAATCTCCGCCGGCCCCGCCGTGCACGTGCAGGTCGACGAAACCCGGCGCAAGATAGCCGTCTCCCGCATCGACGACCGCTGCCCCGGCAGGGACCGCAGCCCCGGCATCCAGAAGCTCGGCGATGCACCCGTCACGGACGACCATCGTGCCCCGCACGACAGAACCGGGCAGCACGAGCTGTCCGCGAAACACGACCGGGTGAGGCATTGTTGATCCAGAAAATATTCCTGCGTTCCGTCGGACCACGGCGATTCGCGTCGGCACCCGGCTCCGGGTTAAACGACCGCGCCGTTCAACTATTTCTCCGCCAGATTGACCCGCACGATTTCTTTGTCGTTCCGGGCGAATACGCTCTGCATGGCGAACGCCGGATGCGACCAGATCGTCATCCGGCCGATGACTTCGCGCGTCGGTGCGACCAGTTTCGCACGGCTCAACTCCTTGTAACCAGCCGGCGTCAGCTCGGCGATAATCAGCTCTCCTTGCTCATTATGGATGAAAAACCGGTCTTCGTGAGGAATCAGAAAGGCGTTCCACCAACGTCCTTGGCCGGTCGCCTCGCGGGTCTCCCAGATGCGCTGTCCATTTCTTGCATCGAGGCAACGCAATTGTCCATAACTGCAAATGCCAAAGATATTCTGTTCGGTCACCCACGGCGTCGGCATGATCGAGTGCAGGCCGTCGGTGCGCCCCTCCTGCTCGCTGTTGCTCTTTCCCTTCCAGGCGATTTTGGCCGTCTTGCCCCCGGGACCGACGTCGATCATGAACGGTCCGTTGTAGAAAGCCGTGAGAAACAAGCGGTTTCCGATCTGCCGCGGCGCGGGAACGCACAACCCGGCTTTGATCTGCCACGGGATTTCCCAATACACCTCGCCGGTCGCCGGGTTGAGCGACGACACGGCATGCGGGTGCCAGACGATGACTTGCGGCGTGCCATCGAACGTGAAGAGCATGGGTGGGGCGTAACCTGGCTCGGAATCCTCGAGCGCCCGCCACAACTCTTTGCCGGTCAGCTTGTCGAAACAGATCACCAATCCCTTGTTCGACCCGCCGACGAGCGTGATCAGCCGATCGCCGTCAATGACGGGGGAAGCCACCATTCCCCACATTGGAATTTTCGTGTCAAAATCGTCGACGAAGTTCTTCTTCCAGAGGACCTCGCCGGTTTCGGCATTGAAGCAGAACATGTGCCCCATCGCGCCGATCGTGTACAGCCGGTCGCTGTCAATCAGCGGCGTCATGCGCGGCCCGGCCGGGTAGTCGACGGTGTACTGCACGCGGTAGGGGTGCTTCCATAGGATTTTGCCGTCGGCTGCGTCGAGACACAGCACGCGCTCGTCCCCTTCCGACTTGATACGATCCATTACGTACACGCGGCCATTGGCGACCGCCGGGCCGGCATATCCCTCACCGATCGGCGTCGACCAGACGCGTGGAAGCAACCCCTTGGTCGGCAGGGTTTTGACGATCCCCTTTTCGCGCCACACGATGTCGCGATACGGCCCTCCCCATTGAGGCCAATCGTCGGCCGCGGCCGGTGCTGTTGCGACAAGCACGATCAGCGTTGAAATGACGAGACTCGGGCAGGCCGGGCGACGTGCGAAACGATTCAGGTTCATGAAGATCCTTTGTTGCAAAGGTTTGACCGCGTAGCGGCGACCGAGGCACGTCGCGGCAAGCGATGCGTCGTTCGCAATCATCGCACCCCGCCAGGATTCGTCAAGTCGCGCTTCCACCGCACCTCGACTCCCGGTTGTTCCGTTGCATAGACGACGTGCAGAACTCGGCGGTGCGCGGGAACCGCGGCCGGCGACGACCGATGCACGATGAGCGGTTTCATGAACAGCACATCGCCGACTGCCGCCGCGCAGGTCGTGAATTCATCCGCCGCGATAGCCAATATCTGGGCATCGCAGAGTTTGCCTCTCAGGTGGCTTCCGGGAACGACGGTCAATGCGCCATTCGCAGCGGGGCAGTCGTCAAAATGTACGCGAAGCGCGACAAGTTTCGACAACACATCCAACGGGGGTTCAACATGCACGACGCCGAGTTTGGTTCTCCAACCCGAATAACCGGGCTCGACGACTTCGCGCTCGACGGGCATCATCACGTCCTGATGTCCCGGCACGGCCCAGTTCGCCCCCGCCGTCTTGTCGAAATACGTGGCATTGATCGGAAAGGCGTCTGCGCCAAGAGCGTCAGTCGCCAGCCGATCGAGCCCTGTGGCGGACAGCACGGTTCCCGTATCCGGCCGGTCCCACAGGAGATTTCTCGCCGCGTATGCACCGCCTTCGCGCGAACGAACGCCGGGCTGTTCGGGCGCGGGATGGACCAACTGCAACAAACGGGATAATTGCACGGCGTCGAGTGCCTGCCGGCAAAATGCGAATCCGAATTCGTCGACGTCACTCCTGAAATTCATGGACCTGATTCTACCGCCGCCATCACACGACCGGAAGCCGCAGAGAATGCCTGATTTGTGGCCTTTGTCGTGCCGGCGAGACCCTTCCATCACCGATTCGGCCGTGATAAAACCCATCAGAAATTTGACTCTCGAATCAGCTCCCCGATACAATACGGGATATAAAAATAACGATTCCGATAACGTGCACGGACGGTCCGCGTCAGAAGCGGTCAAGGAGCCGGGAACCCGTTTTCCGGAGAAACGATCATGCCACGCTGGTTTGAGTCTCGAGCTTTCCGGCGCATCAATCGCCTGCATCTGCTGGCAGTGGTGGGATTACTCTGCCTGCAAGCCGGTTCTGATGTTCCGACCCGTGCAGAGGACGCTCCTGCCGCAGCTGTCGAGGCCCAGGAGCCGGCGGCCCCGATTGGCCAATTCCTGACGATCGCCGGAGCGGTCGATGACACGGTGTTCGGCCGGGTCAGCCGCACAGCCCTGGCCTTGCAAACCCGCGCGCAGCAGCAAAAGCGGCGAGGCATTCTGGTGCTCGAAATCCAGCCGGGATCGAGTCCGTTTCACCAGATCCTCGGTTTGGCGCGGTTCCTGTCGACCGAATTGCCGGCGCTGACGACGGTGGCTTACATTCCGGAAAAACTCACGGGCAACCACGTCGTGCTGGCGCTGGCCTGTCAGGAGATCGTCATGCGCCCGGACGCCGAAATGGGTGACATCAGCCTGGGGACCCCGCTCGATCCGGATGAGCAATCGTTCGTGGTGAACCTCGTCAATCGCCGGCACAACCGCAAGGTGAACGAAGCCCTGGCGCTGGGGATGCTCGACCGGCAGAATAAGGTGCTGTGGGTCCAGGTCGAGATGGGAAAAAAGCCGAACGAGTCGCGCGAGGCCCGCGTCGTGTCGGCCAGCGGCTATGACGACCTGGCCAAGGCCGGCGCGCAGATTCTGGACGTGAAGACGATCAAAGAAGTGGGCAGCCCCGGCGTGTTCTCGGGAGAACGGGCCCGCGGCTACAACATTCTGGTGATGAACACGGCCCAGTCGCGTGACGAAGTGGCCGCGCTGTACCGGCTGCCCCGCGAAGCGATGCGCGAAAACGCGGTGACGGGGGAAGCCCCGCGGGCCGTGATCATCAAGATCGACGACATGATCGAGCCGATTCTCGAACAGTTCGTGAACAGACAGATCGACCGCGCGGTCGGAATCGGGATGAACTTGATCATCTTCGAAATCGATTCGCCCGGGGGCTACGCGCTGACGAGCATGCACATTTCCGACGCAATTGCCGACCTCGCCAAGCACAAGGTGCGGACCGTGGCGTACGTTCCCAAAAAGGCCCTGAGCGGCGCCGCCATTATCGCCACAGGCTGCGACGAAATTTATCTGCACGGCGATGCGCTCATCGGCGACGCGGGGGGCATCGAACTGGGACGCGGCGGTCAGTTCGAATTCGTGCCGCAAAAGCTGATGGAACCGCTGAAGCGGCATCTCGAAAACATGGCCGAGAAAAAACGCCGGCCGGCCGCATTGCTCGTGGCCATGATGAATAAAGACCTCGAAGTCTTCACAGTCACCAATCGCGACACGGGGACGGTCTCGTACATGTCCGAAGAAGAGATCCATCAATCGAACGGCCAATGGATCAAGGGGGCGCCCGTCCCCGAGGCGGGGCGCGACCAGTTGCTGACGTTGAACGGCAAGCGGGCCCACGAACTGCACTTGGCCGAGGCGCCGGTCCGCGATTTCGATGAATTGCAGGCGCGGTTGGGGATTCCGCACGAATTGAAGGTGGCCGTCTCGGCGCGGACCTGGGTCGACTCATTGATATTCTGGCTCAACTCAGGCTGGGCGATGACGCTGTTGTGCCTCCTGGGATTGATGGGGATCTATCTCGAGCTGCACTTCCCAAGCGGATTGTTCGGGATCATGTCGTGCGTCTGTTTCGGTCTGTTCTTTTGGAGCCGGTTTCTGGGCGGGACGGCGGGCTGGCTGGAAATCGTCCTGTTTCTCCTGGGCGCCGGTTGTATTGCAATCGAGATTTTCGTCGTCCCCGGAGTGGGGGTGTTCGGAGTGTCAGGGGCAATCCTGTGCGGCTTCTCGTTGATCCTGGCCACTCAAACATTTATCGTTCCGCATTCGATGGCCGACGTAGAGCAACTCACCAAGTCGATGGCCGCGCTGTGCGGGGCCGTCGTGGGAGTGGTCGTGTTGGCGACATTGTTCAGCCGGTACTTGCCAAGCATTTCGCTCTTCAGCGATATGGTGCTCGTTCCGCCAGGGGCCGCGAGCGCAGTCTCCCACGAACCGAAATTGCGGCCCGATCTGGCCGGCGAGGGGGCGTTCATCAATCCGGTGCTGGAGCGCGATCACGCACTGGTCGGGAAGCAAGGTACGGCGATGACGGTGTTGCGCCCGGCCGGTAAAGCGCAGCTTGGAGACGAGTACGTCGACGTGATCAGCGACGGCCCGTTCATTTCGCTCGGACGCAAGATTGAGGTGGTCGAAGTCTCCGGCAATCGAGTGATCGTCCGCGAAGTCAGTTAGCCGAACAGCTTATCGACCGGTTTCCCGCCGTCGACGATTTTGAGCGGGCGGCCGATAGGGCTGACGTTTTCCTTCCGCGGATCGACCTTGAGCGACTTGCAGATCGTGCAGAACAGGTCGGGCGCGCTCACCGGGTCGTGTTTGATCGCCGCGCCGTCGTCGGTTGATGCACCGTAGACCTGTCCCCCGCGAATTCCTCCGCCGGCCAGCGCCGCGCTGAATACGCGCGGGTAATGGTCACGCCCCGAGTTGGGATTGATGCGGGGCGTCCGGCCGAACTCTCCCATCCAGACGACCAGCGTCTTCTCCAACATCCCGCGCTGCTTGAGGTCGGCGACCAACGCGGCAAACGCCGGGTCGACGACTTTGGCATTCTCGGCGACCTGCTTGAAATTGTCCTGGTGCGTGTCCCAGTTTCGTCCCGCTCCATTGCTGCGGACTTCGACAAACGTGACTCCCGCCTCGACGAGACGCCGGGCCAGAAGGCAACCGCGGCCAAAATCGGAATCGCCGTACTGGTCTTTCGTCGCCTGCGACTCTTCGCGGAATTCGAAAGTTTTGACCTCGGGACTCAGGATCAACCGCCTGGTCTTTTCGTACAGTTTCTTGTGATCGGCGACGGCGACCTCGCCTCCCCGCGCGGCGAAGTCATTTTCGAGATTGCCCAACAGGCCCAGCCGGCGTTCGAAGCGCGGCGTCTGCGTAGGGAGCGCCACGTCGCGCGGCAGATTGCCCGGATTCTCGACCAGGAACGGATCCACGTCGACGCCGAGAAATCCCGAACCGACGAGCTGCTGTCCGCCGCCGCCTCGTCCCGGTCCGATCGAAACGACCGCGGGAAGATCGTGATCGGGGGGTGCGATTTCTCTGGCAATCGAACAACCCAGGCTGGGATGCCGCAAGGCGCCGGTCGGGATGTAACCGGTGTGCATCTGGTACGTCGCCCGAATGTGCTCTCCCTCTTTATTGGTCATCGACCGGATCAAGGCGATGTCTTGCATCTGCCGGGCGGTTTGTTCCCAACCCTGAGCGATGCGAATCCCCGGGACGGCCGTGTCGATGGCCTGGGTCGGTCCGCCGGTTTCGGTTCCCGGTTTGGGATCGAATGTTTCGAACTGGCTGGGCCCGCCTTGCATCCACAGCAGGATGAGCGACAGCCCCTCCTTGCGGATCTCGCCCGCTTGTACGCTCATCAGATCGCGAAAATTCAACGAGCCGGCCGCGACGGCCCCGGCCGACACGTAGTGCAGAAAACTCCGCCGCGAAAACCCGCGCCGCGTCGACGCGACGTCGAGATGATGAAAAGTGCTCATTTGGTTTGCTTTCAATCGCCAAGTCACGTCAAAATCAAGATCAGCGCTTCGTCTGAAACTCGGTCGAATTCAACAGGCTCCAGAAAATGTCTTCGAAGGCTTCCTGGCGATTATCGACTCGCTGGATGTACTCGCGGCAAGCGACGGCTTCTTTCTCGGACGGTTCACGCGAGTGGACGAGAATGAACAACTCCGCGAGCGCCGCGTCATCATCCTGGAATCGATCGAGAATCTGATGCAGCCGGGTTTGGCCGCTGGCCCGCGTGAGGCCGTTGATCACCGACGAATTCATCATGAACAGGGCCTGAGGGATCGTGCCGTTGACTTCGTCCGGCGGCGTCGACGGATCGAACCCGAACAATTGATGGAATTGAGCGCGGGCAGAATTGTTGCGGCGATAGATTGGCGCCATCATGCCGTCCCCTTCCGGCGGCTTTGGTTCCTGATCCTTGAACCCCAATACGGCAGCCAGCGAATCGTACAATAGATCCGCCCGCAGGCGCGACGGCGACGCCGACGCAAAGGGAAGCGATTGATTGGGATCGCGTGGGCGGATTTGTCGCTGATAGGTCTCGGTATTGGCAATCGCCCGGAACAGCCAGGCAATGTCATAGCCGCTCGAAATGAAACCTTTGGCGAGCGCTTCGAGACCGGCGGCGTGCCGGGCCGTGCGTTCTGGACCGATGTCGTCGATCGGCATGTAAAATCCTTCGCCGACGAGTTGGCCCCACATGCGGTTCACGAACGCCTTGGCAAACCAGGGATTCGCAGGCGAGGTGATATACCGCGCCAGGCTTTGACGGCGTTCAAGATCACTCAGGCCGCTGCCGGGCTTTTGACCCCCGAGGAAGAACACCGGATCAAGCTTCTTTCCATCGGAATTCGGGTGCTGTAAATCGGGCATCAGGTATTCAGGGGCGCCGCGACCTGGCTGCATGTTCTGCGGCAACGGCGGAAGCTTTTTCAACTCGGCCGCCGTCAGGAAGCCGTCTTTATTGGAATCGCCCAGGTCGAAGATTCGTTGCACCGGCCCGGCGTTTGGCGCTTGCTTGGCTTCTTCGCGCGAAATCTGATGGTCGCCGTTCTGATCCAGCCGGCGAATGAACGGGTTGGGGTTCTCGCTGATCTGGCGGAGAAATTCGCCTCGCCCGCGGCCGTTTCCCGGGCCGGCGACGAACGACACCAATTCCAGCGATTGCGTTCGGGGCATCATCGGCTCCCCCTTGGGCCGCATCTGGATCCGCGGGAAGAACGCCGCCAGGCTGTGAAACTGCTCTCGCTTCCAACTGTCGGTCGGATGGTCGTGACAGTTTGCACATTGCAGTTGAATGCCGAGAAACAAACGCGACGTTTCGGCGGCGATTTCGTCCGGCTCGGCCCGCTGCGAGACGATCAGCGCGGTTTGCCCGTCGGCCTTGCTGTCGCCGATGGCCGTGATCAGGGCCGTGGCGATTTCGTCCCAGGGCCGGTTGGCGGCAATCTTCGATTCGATCCACGAATCGAAAACCTGGAGCGAGGGAAGCAGGAACTGCGGCCGCGTTTCGGTGGCGCGGGTGGCGATGACGTCATGCCAGTAGCGGGCCCAATTGCGGGCATAGTCGCTGCCGGCGAGCAGGCGATCGATCACCGCTGCCCGTTTGTGGGGATCGGGATCGAGTCCGAAAAGAGTCGCCTCTTGCGGAGAGGGGGCCACGCCGGCGATATCCAGCGACGCCCGTCTCAGAAAATCTTCGTCGCTGCAACGCGGTGCGATTTCGATATTCGCCGTCTTGAGTTGGGCGGCAATCAGCTCATCAACCTCGGCCGCGACTTGCCGGGGGTCGGATGGGTGACGCGCGGCGCGATTCCCTTCGACGAGCTGTGCGGCGGATTTCAGCGTGGCTTGCGCCAGGGCGTTGCCTGTCGCGGCGCCCTCCATCCGCCTGTTCCGGGCTTCGACCACTGTGGCTCGCCGGGCTCGAGCTGCCTTGCTGCCGGGCTGAGGCGCCTGTGCCGAAAGCGTCGCCGACCCGATCGCAATTGCCGCAACTGTCGCCGCAACAGCGAGTTGAAACAAACGCATGCTTCGCATGGGATTCTCCGGATCGCTGCCCAAACCGACGGAAAGTGCCCTGATTATAGACGTTCCAAACCATCTAACCCCCGGTGAGCGGGCAAGTTTCGCTGACGAGAGGATTTTTATCTACCACGGCAGCCCGGCCCAGCCGGTCAATCGCCACACGCCGGCGGCAAACCCCAGTGAATTGATCGTGCTCCCGGCCAGCATCAAGAAGCGCGGGTCTTGCCGTATCGGGATCGCGTCCACGTCGGGGGGCGGGGCAGAAGTCGTCGCGAAACCGGGATTCCAAACCGTGCCGTCGCGCAGCACGAACTGTACGCGGGTCTGCCACAGGAGTATCAGAATCGCTGTGACCATCGCCACGGATGCAACCAGAATCGATACGGGCGGCCCTCCCTGGGCTTCAACGAGTTGATCGATTTTGACGACCGCCGGCACCGAACTATGTTTGAGGAGGATGACTGCCAGCGAGTTATTGAAGAGGTGCAACGTCACCGGCGCCCAGAAGCTGCGCGTCGTGTAGTACACGAAGTGCAACACCATTCCCATCGGGATGACGGCAATCGCTTGACCGGGGTTGATGTGCAACAAGCCGAACAGCACCGAAGTCATGAAAATTCCGGCGATTACTCCGTGTCGAGCCATGAGTCCACGGCCAATCAAGCCGCGGAACAACAATTCTTCGCAGAGCGCCGGCCCCAATCCGATAATCAACACGAGCATGGACAGCGGGGCCTGAGCCAACGATTTCATCAATTCTTCCATCTGGCCGCGTGAGCTGGGAAAGCAATCGAACATCGCCGCCTGGAGTGTCGAGCAGAGCAGCGACAGGGGCGCAATGATGAGGGCGATCAGCAACCAATGCCCGCCCCACGGAAGCTGCAATCCCAGGCTCCGCACACCGCGCACCCCGAATCGCAATCGAACGGCCAGCAGCGCATAGAGCACCGTTGCCAATTGGGCCGCGCCGATGATGGAAATCAGATTTGAATCGAGCTGCGGGAGCAATGATTTCGTCAATCCTGCGACGTCAATTCCTTGTGGATTGCCACCGGCTGCCGTCACGAAGAAGGCGATGACGAGCGCCATCGCCGCCAGCACCATGACCGTGATCTGGACGACATAAAACCCCACCATCCACGCGATCGATTCCCACAAACCGGGGCCGCGCTTGCGCAGCGGAACTGGCGCCTGCGAAACATCGACGGCGACCGGCGCGTTGTCGCCGACTTCGAGGAACACCTGCTCGGCCGGCAATACCGGAGGCTGTGTGGGGGCGGGATCTGCGTCGCGTGCCGGATTGTGTTGCGGATCGATCATAGCCTGCGCCGCCTGTCCGGCCGGAAATTGCCGGGAAAGAAACCAGCACCGCCGGACAGAAACCCGGCTGCATAATTCACACGGACCCGCTACACTTTACTCTACCGGCAAATCATCCTGCGGTCAAATTCTCTCGTCCATGTCGAACGATCCTCACATTGCAGCCCCCCTGGCGGTGCACCGCGATTGTCCCCGTTGTGGCAAGCCGGTGCAGCCCGTCGACCTCGTCACCGAGTGCCCGCATTGCGGTTACGAAATCCGCAATCCGCGGCCGGTGCCGCTGGCCGAAACGATCGTGGGCGGCAATCCCGTCGATTCACACGTCGAAGTCCGGCCGGAATCCTCGGTGGCGACTGAAAAAGAGCCCGATCCGCTCATAGGAACCGATCTGGACGTCTATCGCATCGACGCGTTGCTGGGGCGCGGCGGCATGGGACGCGTGTACCTGGCCCATCATCGCGATCTCGACCGGCCCTGCGCGCTAAAAATCTTGCTTCCCGAACTGGCCCAGGAAGACGCCGACTATGTCGACCGATTCATCAACGAAGGCCAGGCCGCCGCGAAAGTCGTGCATCCCAACATCATCACGATTCATGGGATCGGCCACGACCGGGGGTTCCACTTTCTCGAAATGGAGTTCGTGCCGGGGAGGTCGCTGCGACAACTTGTCGAGGACGAGCTGCGATTATCGCCTGAGCTGGCCACGGCACTGGCGGCACGGATTGCCGATGGTCTGGCCGAAGCGCACCGCGCGGGGATCATTCACCGCGATCTGAAGCCCGACAACGTGCTGTTGACACTGCAGGGAATCCCCAAACTGGCCGACTTCGGTCTGGCGAAGCGCGTGAATCGCCACGGAGAGGGCGACCTCCCTGAGGGGTTGTGCGGAACTCCGCAATTCATGGCCCCCGAACTGTACCAGGGCACCGACGCCGGCCCGGAGACAGACGTCTATGCCCTGGGCGTTTCTTATTACAAGATGCTCACCGGTCGAGTTCCGTTTCATGGCGAATCGCTGCACGCGATGGCGACGGCCCATCTCAACGAGCCGGTTCCCAATATCCGCAAGATCGTTCCCGAAGTCACGCTCGAAATGGCCGAGTGTCTGAACCTGATGCTCGACAAGAACCCGGCGAACCGGCCCGCGAACGGCATCCAGGCGGCGCAGCTCCTGCAGGCGATTCTCGGGCAGGCGCGCGACCTCGACAGCCTGCTGGGCCAGGCGTTCCGCGATGATCCGCGCGTGAGCTGGTCTCGCGAGGGGCCGCAGCGGTTCCGCTTGAACGTCCAGTTGCCGGGCAGCCGGCATCAGGCGGTCTATATCGAGCCCAGCGCTCACGGCGCAGCCGAGCGCCTGCTGTTGATCTACAGCACGTGCTGCCCGGCACAGCAGGCCTATTACGAAGCGGCGCTGCGGCTCAACTCGGAAATGCCGCACGGCAGCGTGGCGATTCGCGAGATGGGAGGCCAGCTTAAATTTGTGGTGCTGGATACGTATCCGCGTTCGACGGTCGGAGCCGAAGAAATCCGCCGCAGCACGCACGAAGTCGCCAGCCGCGCCGACGCGATCGAAAAGCTCCTGACCGGCGCCGATCGCGAATAATCGCCCTATTCTCACGGGAACAATGACTTTCAATGCAGCGGACCGTTCGATGCCCCTGCGAGCATCGAACGGCATCGTGGGGGACCTCGGAGAATGCGTATGGTCTCCATCGCGCTGGCGCGGTAAGCTCCACGGCATGTCACACGCGCCACGTCCCCCTTGGTTGCGGCTGCCGCGTCCAGCCTGGATCGCCCTGGCGGCCGTGCTGCTGATTGTTTTCTCAATCGGCGTTCAGATTGGGCTTCCGATCTACCGCCAAGAAGCCGCGAAGCAGTTCCTTCGCAAGCGTGGAATTTCTTTTGAAACCGCGTACCACGGCCCCAGTTGGCTGTCGCCGGGGCGACTAGGAGATTGGTGCAAGCCAGCCCGTGAATGGTTCGAGGACGTCGTCACGATAAATCGTTTAGACCCGTGGGTACGAGGCATTGACATCGAACCACATGCGGACATCGCCGATTCAGAACTCGCCCTGCTGCAATCGTTGAACGCACTGACGACGCTTAACATCACCGGCCGAGGGATCACGGATGCCGGCCTTTTCCATTTGCGTCTTCTCGACAGACTCGAGACGCTGAGCGTCACTGGCGCGGCTTTCACGGACGCCGGCCTAGCTCACCTTGCTGGATTGAAACAGCTCAAGACCCTCTCTCTGGATGATTCGAACGTAACCGCGTCCGGATTGGCGCACTTGTCGCAAATGAACAAGCTCGAGTGGCTTGATTTGCCCAGTATGGAGCTGACAGATGCCGGTGCGGCGCATCTCTGGCAACTGATTGCGCAATCGAATCTACGGCGTATCTCAATCCCCGTGAAATCCCGTGGAAGTTGT
>DASYAR010000372.1:0-5649 GCA_036501235.1 Planctomycetaceae bacterium | reverse complement strand
CAGCACGTCTTCGAGCAGCCGATCGAGCCGTTCAGCCCCCTTCATCACCCGTTTCAGAAAATCCTGGCCTTTCGCGTCGAGCTGGGCGGCGTTGCGCTCGCAAACCAGTTTGGCGAAATTGTGAATCGCCCGCAGCGGTTCGCGCAAGTCGTGCGACGTCACGTACAGCAATGTCTCGAGATCGCGGTTCTTGCGGTTGATTTCTTCTTCGGCCCGCTTCCGCTCGGTAATGTCTCGCAAAAAGACCGTGAAGACCGTCGTGCCTTCCAGCGGTATCGGCTGCATCGCCATCTCGGCGGTGAATCTCTCTCCTCCTTTGCGGATCAGCGCCTGCTCGAAACGCTTGCCGAGCATCGAGCCCAGCTCCCCCAGGTCGCCATAACGGTCGATGGCGTCGCGATGCTTGTCGCGGCTGGGGGGCGGAAACAATTTCTCGGCGAGGTCCTGACCGACGATTTCTTCGCGTCGGTATCCGAACGTCGCTTCAGCCGCCGGATTGAATTCGATGATCTTGCCGTCCTGGTCGATCGTCACGATGCAATCGAGCGCCGCCTGCAAGATCGATCGATTGCGCGATTCGCTTTCCAGCAGCTCCTGCTCGGCCCGCTTGCGGCTGGTCACGTCCCAGAAAGCGATCTGAATTCCGGCCACCGCACCCGCTGCGTTGTAAACCGGCGCCTTGATGACCTCGACGTAATGCCGCGCCCCGTTCGGCAGGCGGTGCTCTTCGACCTTTTGCATCACCTGCCGGGTCGCCACGACCTGGCGGTCGTCGGCCTGGTATTTTTGCGCCAGCTCGTTGGAAAAAAAATCGAAATCGGTCTTGCCTACGATTTCACTTAAGGGTTTCCCGAGCTCACGACAGAAGAGCCCATTGGCAAATCGGAACCGGCTGTCCAAGTCTTTACAGATGAGATTGATGGGCAAGCCTTCGGCAAATGAGCGGTACATCGCCTCGGCGTCCAAGAGGGCGGCTTCGGTGCTTTGCCGGCGGGCCTCTTCTTCGGCAAAGCGTTCGACCAGTTGTGCGAAATTCGCCCCCGGGGTGATCGCCAGGTCGTAGGCGCCGGCGTCAACGTCTCCCGCGGCCCATTCCGTTTCGGCGGCAATCTCCACGTCGAACCCCGCCAGCTGCAGCACGCGCGATAGCGAAGCCGCCTGCGTGGGGTTGCCGTGGATGATGAGCGCCCGTGCCATGCCACGATCCTTGCGACCGGTCTCGTGAAACTATTCTCGGAAATCAAGGGAGAAGGGAAGCATCCGCGCAATTCAGCCTAACGTCCGGCAACGCGGACAGCAATCATGTTGCCTGACCCAGTTGCTTTTCCGGGAACATCACAGACAATAAGAATTGAGAGTGAACCATTGCCTCATCAAGCTGGGGAAGACGCGGTGATTGACTGCCGGCGAATGACGGGTGCCGTTCTGGCTGTGAGTGTTCTTGCGTTCTCGCTGGCACGTGCCGACGACGAGACATTTGTACCGCTGTTCAATGGCAAAGACCTGTCCGGCTGGGTGAACGTCAACTGCGCTCCCAGCACCTTTTCGGTCCGCGACGGAATGATTGTTTCGACCGGCGTTCCCACCGGCGTGATGCGCACCGAAAGGCAATACGAGAACTTCGTCATCGAGCTCGAATGGCGGCACCTCCAGCCGGGCGGAAACGCGGGGCTGTTCTTGTGGGGCGACGCGATCACCGCCCCCGGCGTTCCGTTCTCGCGCGGCATCGAAATTCAGATCCTCGACGGGCGAAATTCCGACACGTACACCAGCCACGGCGACGTGTTTCCCATTCATGGCGCCACGATGAAGCCCGATCGACCGCATCCCAATAAGAACTCGCAGCGCTGCCTGCCCAGCGAACACCGCTGCAAGCCGTCGCCCGAATGGAACCATTACCAGGTCGAATGTCAGAACGGCATCGTCAAATTGGCGGTGAACGGCAAGGTGGTGTCGGGCGGCAGTGAGTGCCGGCCGCGCAAAGGCTACCTCTGCTTGGAATCGGAAGGATCCGAATGCCATTTCCGCAACATCAAGATTCGCGAGCTGCCCTCGAGCAATCCGCCTCCTGACGAAATCGCCGGGGTCGATCAGGGATTCCGATCGCTGTATGACGGAATCGACCTCGCGGGCTGGAAGCAGCTTCCCGGCCACATCGGACATTGGAAGCCGATCCCTGACGCGGGAGTGCTCGACTACGACGGCAAGAGCGAAGCAGAAGATAAATGCCTGTGGAGCGAGCGGGAGTTCGCCAACTTTTCGCTGATCTGCGACTGGCGCCTGAACGGTCCGCCGCGAAAGGTGAAGAGGCCGGTGATCTTGCCTAACGGCGATTATGCCCAGAACGACGACGGCACGGCAAAAGAAATCGAAGTCGATGACGCCGGCGACAGCGGCATCTACCTGCGCGGCAACTCCAAGAGCCAGGTGAATATCTGGTGCTGGCCCGCCGGCTCGGGAGAAGTCTTCGGTTACCGCACCGACAAGACGCAGCCGGCCGAGGTCCGCGCCGCCGTCACGCCCAGGATCAAAGCCGACAAGCCCCCCGGCCAATGGAACCGATTCCTGATCACGCTGAAAGGGGACCGCCTGACGGTGCTGCTGAACGGCCAGCTCGTCGTCGAGAATGCTCAGCTTCCCGGCATCCCCGCGAGAGGACCAATTGCGCTTCAGCACCACGAAGGAACCGTGCAGTTCATGAACGTCTATTTGAAGGAGTTGGAGTAGATTTTAGAGTGGGCCTGGAAAGCAGAAAGTAGACCTCTTTGTCCGAACATGAACCTGCGTCGCCATCGGAAACAGCCCATCCGGATTTCACAGCCGGGCAGCCGGTTCGCCGGGTTCCGCTGCACACCAAAATCCTGATCGGCCTTATCGTCGGCATTGTGCTCGGTCTCGCGGCCAATTGGTGGGGTCAGGTGCCGAAGGGAATTAACCATCCGAACGACCTCGATGGCAACGGCCTGCATGATCGCGTCGAGTGGGTGGCTATCAAACTGGCCGAGCCGGCCGGCAAAATCTTCCTGCGATTGATGTTCATGGTCGTGTTGCCGCTCGTGTTTTCGGCACTGGCGCTGGCGGTCGTCGAAATCGGCGACGTGCGCCGGCTGGGCAAGCTCGGTGCGAAGACGCTATTGATTACGGCCATCCTGTCGAGCTCGGCCGTCGTGCTGGGCATCGCGCTGGTCGACACGATCAAACCGGGAACAAAACTCTCTGCCGAAAATCGCGATGCGCTGGTCAAACGCGAGGCGACGCGAGCCGCCGCGAACGTCGAGAATGCCCGGAAAGCCAAGCCGCTCCACGAGCTGATTGTCGATATGCTCCCCGAAAACCCGATCCAGGAAATGGTCGGCGCGATCGACGGCAGCTCCAAAGGGAACGGCATGCTGGCCGTCATGGTCTTTTCCCTGCTCGTCGGGGCCGCCATGACGACCGTCCCCGACAAGTGCACGGCCCTCATCGGCTGGCTGGAGGGCTGGAATGCCGTGGCCATGGCCGTCATTGGGTGGGCCATGCGGCTGGCTCCTCTCGGTGCGGGATGCCTGGTGTTTTCCATGACGGCCCGGCTAGGTTTCGACATCCTGGTAACGCTGTTCTGGTTCGTGCTGACGGTGCTGCTCGGACTGGGCCTGCATCTCGTGGTCACGTATCCTCTCGTGCTCAGTCTTTTCAGCCGCATGTCGCCACGGCAGTTTTTCCGCGGTGCGCGAGAAGCCATGTTCGTGGCTTTTGGAACATCGTCGTCCAATGCCACGCTTCCGACGGCGATCAAAGTCGCCGAGACCGATCTGCGTCTCCCCAAAGATGTGTCGCGTTTCGTGCTGACCGTGGGAGCGACCGGCAATCAAAACGGCACGGCACTCTATGAAGGGGTCGTCGTGCTATTCATGGCGCAGGTGTTCGGCATCGACTTGAGCCTGTCTCAACAGGTTCAAGTGGTGCTGATGTCCATCCTGGCGGGTGTGGGCACGGCCGGGGTTCCGGGTGGTTCACTTCCATTGATCATCGTGCTGATGACATCGCTGAAGATCCCTGGCGAAGGGATTGCGATCATCATGGGGGTCGACCGGCTCCTCGACATGTGTCGCACCGTCCTCAATGTCACCGGCGACCTCGTCGTCGCCACCTGCGTTGCCGGCGGCCCCGAGCAGAGGTAAGCTGAGTGTGCCTGAATCCGCGCCAGTTTTGATCTCCCGGCGACATTCGATGGGGACGCTGCCGAAAAACACGACTCGTCAATCCCGAACGTCCTGGCTGGTCGTCATGGCGGTGGCATGCTCTCTGTTCACCGGCTGGGGGCACGCCGACGATAAGAAACCCGCCCCGAAGCCGCCCAATGACGCAGAGCAGCGATTCCTGCAACTCCAACGGGCTATTGAAGCCGAAGAACTGCGACAAGCCGCACAAGCGAATCGCGACGCCGCGCAACTCCGGCTGGCGGAGCGGCTGGCGCAACTCGCCGCCGGAGTCGTGGTCTCGGATGACGATTTCGAAGATCTGACGACGGAGGAATTGCCCGCCCGCCTCCCGTTGCCGGCTCGTCCGCGGATGGGCGCTACTCTCAATTCGTTCGTGCAAATCGTCTTCGGAGGCTATCAGGGGGACGTCTTTGCAGCCGTAGGCAACCAACTCGAATTCCTGTTGCAGGCCCGGCTATCGACGGCTGATCTGGTCTGTAGCTTGACGCCCGGACAGCAGCAGAAACTCCAACTGGCTGGCCGGGGCGACATCAAGCGACTGCTCGACGAGATTCACGTTCAACAAAAAAAATGCGAACAGCTCGACAGCGGTCTCCGGCAAGACGTCCCCCAGGACGTGCAGGCGATTGCCAAGTCGCTGCGCGACAGGCTGGAAACAGGACCATTTGGCAGCAATTCGGTATTCGTCAAGACGCTGGGGCGCGTGCTGACGAATGAACAGCACGTGCAATACGAAAAATATCTTGCGCTGGAGCGGCTGGGGGGGCGGATGCACCTGCGGCCGCGCGGCGATGATGAGATCAAAGCGATCCGCATGACCAAAGCCACGCTGACAGACGAGGGCCTGGCGCCGCTGGCAGGGCTGGCGGGGCTCAAGTCTCTGAATCTCGATTACACACGGGTGACCGACGCGGGGCTGGAGCACATCGAAAGCCTGACGAACCTTGAAGTGCTCGAGATGGAGGGGACTCTGGTTCGCGGCCCCGGACTCGTCCATCTGCGCGGCATGCAGTCGCTGCAGATGCTCGATCTGCGGCGGAACAGCATCGATGACGCGGCACTTGTTCACCTCAATGGGTTGGGGTCGCTTAAGGTGCTGCAACTCGCCCATACGCGGGTCACCGGTTCGGGGTTCGCCTCTCTGGCGGGGCTGCAACAGCTCGAAACCTTGCTGTTGGTTCAGGCTCCCGTCAATGACGCGGGGCTCGCAGACCTTGCCAGCATGACGCATCTTAAAGAGGTTAATCTCGAAGGAACCGAAGTGACTGACGCCGGTTTGCCGCACATCGCACGAGTCGCCAGCCTGGTCACTCTCGACTTGCGCCGCACGCGAGTGACCGATGCCGGGCTGGTGCACTTGCGCAGCCTGAAGAAGCTGCAAGCGGTATATCTGTTCGGCACGCAGGTCACAGCCGGCGGCGCCGCCGAGCTCGAGCGCCAATTACCC
>DASYAR010000371.1:0-3449 GCA_036501235.1 Planctomycetaceae bacterium | reverse complement strand
TCGCCTACAATTCCGGTTACAGCTCCTATAACAATCCGTATTACTCGACGCAGGCAGGACCGTACGCCGGTTACAACTACGCCAATCCGATTCCGGTCGACACGGGTACGACTGTCGCGGCGGTCGACACGCCTGTGGATCCGGACCAGCCGGTCGATCCGAATCAACCCAGCCCGACTCCCGTTGCCGACAATCCCGACTTCGATGCGGCTCGTACGGCGTTTAGCCAGGGAGATTTTAACGCGGCGTTGACCAACGTCGATGCGGCGATCACCAAGGTCCCCACCGACGCCGTGCTCCACGAATTTCGGGCGCTGGTGCTGTTTGCCTTACAGGATTTCCGGCAGGCTGCGGGCGTCATTCACTCGGTGCTGGCGGTCGGTCCCGGCTGGGACTGGACGACGATGAGCGGCCTGTATTCCGACCCGGGTCTTTATTCGCAACAATTGCGGACCCTCGAAGATTTCACCCAGGCGAATCCCAAGGCGGCCGACGCCCACTTCCTGCTGGCGTACCACTACATGGTTTGCAATCATAAAGACGCCACGGCGAATCAATTGCAACAGGTCGTGCAGCTTCAGCCGAACGACAAGCTCGCCGGCGAATTATTGAAAATGGTGCAGGGCCCGCCGCAGCAGCCCGCGACCCCGACTCAACCGACTCAGGTGGCGGATACGAACGTGGTGCCGCAACCTCCGGTGACCCCGGTGACCTCCGACGATAGCCAACCTGAACTTCCGGCGATCGACAAGGACCTTTTGCCTGGAAGCTGGAGTGCATCGCGGCCCGACGGATCGAGGTTTGCTCTGTCACTGACCGACGACGGCAAATTCACCTGGAACTTTTCGGGACCAAAGCAGAAGGGGGACGAGTTCGGCGGAACGTACTCGATCGACGGCCCCGTGCTGATGCTGCAGCGGAGTGGGGGTGGGGCGCTCGCCGGCGTGGCGACGTTCAGCGGCAACAACAAGTTCAACTTCAAGATGGTCGGCGGCCCGCCGGAGGATAAGGGGCTCGACTTTGGCAAATGACGTTCTCGATCGGGGCCGTGCGGCAAGCTTAGCGACCGCCGGTGACTTTTCCGGCGAGTCGCTTTTTTCACTGGTTCTCCGGCCGCATGTCTCGGAGGAATTCGGAATATGTGTGTGGTTCAAGCCCCGGCGACGACTGATTCGCGCCCTTGAGAATTCTAAACCGGCACTTTAGAATTCTCATGGATGCGATATCTCAACCCGCGCACTTGCGCCGGGCGTCCAGGCCATCGACTGGAAGAATTTTTTCAGCAGCTTATGAACGCGACCGATCATCGGCCTGTTTCCGCTCCGGTCGGTTGTGCTTCCTCGAAACTCGCCGGCATGACGGCGGAATTCGCTTTCGGCGAGCCGCCGTCGTCGGCGCTCGGCGTTTCCTTCCTGTCGGCGAATTGAATTTCACCTGGCGCGGTCGTATCGGGCAAGGATTTGGGTCGCCGTGACTCCTCGACCAGAGCGACCGTGCGACCGGCCACGTGGCCCGCGACAGCGCCCCCCAGGTCCAGGAACGGGCCAACGACGGGAACATAGAAGCCGATTGGCCCGATGCACCCGACGCCAATCTGTGGATACATGACCAGATAGGTCTGCTTCTCGGTCGCCCAGTCGCCCTGAATGCGGGCATATCCCACTACGTCGCTCGTGGCCCGCGTTTGACGGAAGACGGTCAAAATCGGCAGATCATTGACGATCGAAGCATAGAAACCGGGAAATCGTTGGCTATGAATGTCTTTGGCGTAGGCGGCCTCGGCCAGCACCATCGCCGGGACGTCGGAGCTGAGGTTCAGCGTATTCGTGAACGGGTTGTACCGATCGCCGCCGAAGATCCGATTGGGAAGTATGGTATAGCCGATGCACGTAATCGCTCCCACCGAATACCGCCAGAACGGCGAGATACGATCGTTGTCCCGCAATCGCCTCCATTGATCTTTCGGATCATACTTGTCGACGACGACGTAGACGTCGGTGATGTCGTTTTCTTCGAGATACACGCGCAACTTGTCGAGGGTTTCGGGTGACAGATGGTGATTGTTGACGTTCTTATTCAACGTCAGCAGTCGCGCCGGGAATCCCACGACGTAGCCGATCCGATCCAGAGTTTTGTTCGGCTCGCCGTATTCGAAAGCGACCGGCTGCACGTCGAAACCATCGGGTTGGTCGGGGTGGAACCGACCATACTGATAGGAGGATGAGACGCAACCCGGGGAACAGAAGAACGCCAGGGCCCAGAGGAATCCAACGACGACTCGAACGCCTGGCTCAGGCTTGCCGGGTGTCGACACAATCTGGGCGCCAAGGACCTGTCTGGCCATCGGAGGATCGGCTGATTGGAGAGATTCGAAGAAGGCGGCCCAAGCCTTCATGGAGAGGGGCATTCTCGTATCGTGAATCGGCGCGAAATGCAAGAGGGAAAGTTTTAATCTGACAGATTCTTAATGGCTGATTGCAATCGCTCGTTTAGCGGCGAGGCGCAGCCGAGTCACATGACGCGAGGTGGTCGCGATTTCCGAGACGCGAGCGGCTCTGTGTGCATTTGGCTGTAGCGCGATATTCGTGTCACAGATTCGCGCGTTCGGCACAGACCTATGCGGATCAATGGCTCAGCTTGATTCGCGCGACCCGGGCGAAACGGCCGCTGCCTCCCTCAGGCGGCAGCAGCCGAAACGATGCCGGCATCCAGACGGGACGCGGCTGTTTCTGCTCGTCGAGACCTTCAAGGACCGGCAGTTTCACCCCTTTGCCCAGCGCCTTATATGTCTCGGCGGACGTTTTGTGCAGGTAAATACGGCGTTGCGAGATGAGTGACGACAACAACTCTGCCAGCGGCTGGCTCATCCCCGACCAGAGGACGACGTTCGGATCGGCACGCAGCGCCAAGCCCTGCTCACCCGTCGTTTCCAGAAACGGACCGAAATCTTCCTGCAGCGTGGGAAACGGCGCGTCTTCGCGACGACGGAGGTATTCAACGACTGCCGCGTTGAGTTGCCCGTGCTCGGCCAGTTCCACCCATTGCTCCTTGACCGGTTCTTCTTCCTCCAGAAAACTGGCCTCGCGCTGTTCTTCTTCGATCATTTTCGTGACGCGGCTGTCGGACGTCGCCCGTCGGCAACGGGTATTCGCCCATTCCCGCAACTGGAACACCTTTTCTTCCATCGTGATCGACAGCGGCACCAATTGATCGCGCGCCCGGTCGAGATCTTCCTGGGCCAGCACGCGTCCTTGCCCGTATGCGTCGATCATCCCGGCAGAGACGATCTGTTCGAGCTCGGCCCCACTGTAGCCCTCGGTCTTGTTGGCGATCGCGTCCAAATCGTACTTATCTGCCTTCCAACCGCGCTTGCCGAGATGAATTCCCAGAATGTGCATTCGCTCGTGGTAATTGGGCAGATCGACGAAGAACAGCTCGTCGAAGCGGCC
>DASYAR010000370.1:0-9604 GCA_036501235.1 Planctomycetaceae bacterium | reverse complement strand
GGTCCTTTAGAATCAACGAGTAGCCACCTGCGTCCGGAAACCAGCCGGAACTATCCAACGTAAAGTTCGGTCGATTCTGCAGCTGCGGTGTTAATAATTTCGTCTGCTCGAAGAGCGACATATCACGAGCTCGGTGGAGTGAGTACCAAAACTTCGGATTGGTCTTGTAAGAGATCTTTTTCTCGACAAGATGCGATTTGAACGGCTTCAGATATGCAAGTGTTCGCGGGAAGCGTTGCCGCAACGCATCCTCTGAAAGCGGTTTCGTCTTCCCTTTTTCGTCTTGGATGTGGGGATAAATAATTGCGAGATCACTTTTTGCCGGCTCATACCTGCGGATATGTTCACCTTTGAGGAGGGGCTTAACGATGCCCGCCTCGATTTCGATGTTTGCACTCGCGGCTTCTGACCATCCAGTAAAAAGGTTTCCACGTTCCTGTCCGCGCAATACGAAGATGTCATCACCGACCGTTACAATTCCTTGGTAAATACCATGGCAGATGTCTGATAGCTTGATCGACTGATTACGCAGTTTCGCCACCAATGCAGACGATGAGTTGTCTGCGGTCGACAATTCCCAATGCTCGCCGGACGGAGAGTAATCCCGATCCACGAACGGAATACTTGCAAAATCGGCCGATGTTGCGTGCTTGAAGCGAAAGCTCCTGTTGTCACGGGAGAACGAAAAGACTCCGGTATAAGTCGTCGCCGCGGCAAAAACTTGATCGACGCCAAAGAGGATAGCGGAACGGAGGCCGTGAACTTTGTCGAGGTAGGTCTTGATCCCGCGACCGTAGTCCGCCGTTAAAAATCTGTGCGGGTGGATGAAGCATATGAATCCATGTTCGCGTATCGTGCGGAATGCCTGCTCAACAAAAAGAACATACACATCAAACTTGCCAGTCGCTGACGCGTACTGCCCTTTTAGTAAGGTCGCCTCGCTCGCAGGTATATTCTGAATACGTACATAGGGGGGGTTCCCGATCACAATGTCGAACCCGCTATCAATTTCCCCTGCCTGCATCAGTTCCTTCTGGCCCGGCAGATCGTTGAAAAACGCAAACCGTCCGCCGAGTGTTGCCTTGCCAGCGCCCGGCACGCGGACCTTTCCCACCTTGACGCCGAACATCCACTCGGTGTCGAAGAAATCGGCCGAGGCATTCTGGTCATACGGGTCCCAGGCCGCCAGCTGACCTGCTGTCGTATGGTCCCAGCCATCGTCTTCCAGAAGCTCCCCAATCTCGGCGCGAAGCCGCGCATCGTCCGCTCGATATTTGGCTTTCGTGGCTGGCGTTCTGGCGGAGAAGTGCCGCTCCCGAACGCGGTGCAGTTCGCGCTCTTTCGCGTCGATCGCCGGGTTCCGCAGAGTCTTCTGACGTGGACGGGAAATTGGAATGAGCGAATTCGCCGCGACGAAATTCGTCTCCAGGTTCGGCAGCGGCCGGATTCCGAGGTTCTCCGCCTTCTCGTTCTTCTTCTGGTCGACCACGAGCGAGATGAAACACCTCAGCTTTGAGATCTGCACGGCGATCGGTTGGATGTCCACGCCGTAGATACAGTTCTCGATCAAGTACAGCTTCCGCCCGTAGTCGAGCTCATTGGCGTTGAACGCTTCTTCAATCTCAGCGATCACCTTCTCCCGAACGTCGGGATCGCGGAATTCTTCAGCTTTCGCGATCTGCCGTGCCTTCCAGCGCTCATTCCGCGGATCGAGCTTTCCCAGGGCGAAGACCAGCTTGTGCAGAATCCCCATTGGGAACGCGCCCGAGCCGCACGCCGGGTCGAGGATTTTGACGTGGTCAACTGCCTCAATGATCGCGTCGACTTCCGGAGGCGCGAACTGGTGCGGCTCGTCGTTGTAGGCGAACAGGTGCCTCAGCCGGCTTTCGTGCCCGCCGCGACCGGCGACCGGTGCCGAGTCGTCAACAGAGCCGCCAACGTCAGGAAAGGCGGCGTCTAATTTGGGTTTCAAGGTCGCTACCAACGATTCATCGACCATGTAATCGACGATCTCGCGCGGTGTGTAGAACGAGCCCGTCTGCTTGCGGGCCGTCGCGCCGGTTTCCGGGTTGTACGCGGCCAGCAGGTTTTCGAAGACTTTGCCCAGGAGCTCCGGGTCGAGCGCAACTTCCTGTTCCAGCGGTGTATTCTCGGCGAGGGTGAATTTGTACCGCTGCAGGATCCGGTTCAGTCCACGGACGCGTGCCGAGCGATGTCCGGCGTCGCCGTACGCCTCGCTCAAATCCACCTGCCGCTCTTCACAGAAGAACAGCTCGTTGGGAACGGCGAGCTGATTATCGTCGCGGTCGGAAAACCCGTCGATCCGCAGGTACTTGGGCTTTTCTTTCGTTCCCAGTTGTTTATCGAGGCACTCGAACAAACCGCCGTTCATGAATGGAATGCCCGCGAAAAGACGCAGCGTTTCATCGGTATCTTTCAAATGGCGCCGATAGCGGTACAGCGTATGGGCCATGAAGTTCTGATTGTCTTTGCGAAACTCGCGCTGTCCCATTTCCTGATTCAGCGTCGCGAAAAACAGGTTCTGCAGGATGGCCTGGTAGTAAGTGCTCGACCGGGGCGCATCAGATTTCAGCAGCCCCGGGGCTTGGTCCGGATCGAACAGCGCGTCGGGCATCAGCCCTTTTTCTTTCAGGAACCAGCAGAAGATCACCCGCGTGGCGAGGCGGATCAGACTGAGTGCGTCGCGCCCGTCAGCATCTTTGGGGGCGTCCTTCGGAAAGGCGACGTGATCGCGGGCCCAGAAATACCAGTCGGCCAGTTCCTGATAAAACCGCTTCGTGACTTTTTCGACATCGAACGCCCCTTTCCACTGTGAGACCCACGCCTCGTGGGACGTGTCGTCGGGCCAGGCCAGGTGGGGAAGGTTGAATTCGCAGGCCGTACGCGAGGGGACGTTGTGCCCCGACCCGAACGCGAATAACGGCGGAGCGGTTTTCTTGTCCGGCGGCGACTGGAAATATCCGACGCGGTAATGCTCGTAGTTGTGCGTGCAGAAAAATAACAGATGCTCGCGGTTCCACGATTTGGCCCCAGCAACTTTGCGCCGCGACGGAACCAGCCCGCGCAGCACCTGGCGCAACGGCCCCACCATGCCGCGACCGGTCAAGAACGCGTCCGGCTTCTTGAATTCGAGTAGAAAGACGCCCCACGGCTGATCTGAGCTGAGGGGCTGGATCTGCCAGATTCGGCCGTCGACCAGGCGTTCATCGAGGCCGCCGGCGCGCAATTCCTCCTGCGTCCAGTAGTAGGCAATGTCGTTGACTTCCTCCGCACTCTCGTCGATCGGCCAGCCGAGCGCGTCAATCAGCAATCGCTGAACGAACGACGACTGATCGCGGACGTCCTTGAGGGCGTGTTCGGTTTTGTGCGGCAGATCGGTGGGTGGCATGGGGGCGGAGGAGTCGAAAAGGGTGAAAAGGACCGACAAGTCAAAGGCGATCGGGTACTTCGAGGATCGAGGATGACGAATGGCCGAATGTTCGGCGAGTCCGAGCCTGATTGATCGTCATTCCGCCCACGACTGTATGGCCGACTCAATGTGGTGGATTACTGCCTTGATCTGCTGCCTCTGATACGGATTTTTCATGGATTCCTTTTTCAACGCGGCGTTCGGAGGTCGTCTTGCCTCTTCACCTCGCAGGAAAACCATTGCCTCCACAGGGGCGAAGAGTGAGTCAAGAACTCGTCCCTGATCATCGTGCCAATCGTGTCCCAGCGCATCCCATTCAGCGACTACCAGGAAGCTGCTCGTTGCATAATGCGCGTAGAGGTTTTTTGCCTTCGCCAACACGTTTTCGAGCCGCGTGGCATCGACGTAAATCTTGCAAGCGATGATGCAGATTGGAATTATCTCGTCTCGAAAAACTGCCTGCGCACCGTCGGAACCCGCTAAGACGAGCGAGCGTCGGAAACCAACGATGACGTCTTCACGGTCTCTGCGCAAGACCAGCGGCACCTGATTTCCTAATTTGCCTCGTCGGTACGCCAACGAAAGCCCGCTGACGAGCCCCGCACCTGTTGCCAGCTTCGTTACCTCAAGATCGTGTCCAAGATTGGATTGTTTCACTGTGTACCGAGCAGCCAGCAACGTCACTTCTTCGAGAAACGCTCCCCTGAATGTCGAAAATGGCGTGACATTGCCGCCGAGCAATTTGGGCCATTTCTGCAGGTTCCCGTCGACAAATTCTTGCATATCACAAATTGCATCGATCAGCTTGGTTTGACCGGTCGCACCCTGCATGGCGTCATACAGTGAGAAGAGTTTTCGCACGGATTGCACGTTTTTCTTACCCAGCCGATTCTGAATGAAATCGCCGAACGGATGCTGATCAGAAGTCGCGGGAGCACTCCGCAATTCTCGTTTACGTGTCATGTTTTGGCCGTGCGGGGATCAGGCCCCGACCTTCTTGGCTTTTGTGATGCGTGATTGAACCATGGCCAGGGCGTCCTGGCGAACCTCTTGCATAAACGACTCGTCGAGCCCAAGCGCGTGCGCCACGATGCGATCGAGCTGGAGAAAATCTGAATCGCTCACGGTTTGTGCGAATGCCACCGGAACCTTGTTACGAATCGTCTGCCAGGCTGCTGCCAGCTCAGCCAGTTCACTCTCCGACAACTCGAGTGCGTTGGGAAGCAACATCTCTCGCCAGTCTTCCGGCGGAAAGTCCAGCGCACCCTGCCCCAGTCCGTGACGCCCCAGCACCTCGGTCAGAAGTGCAACCAACGACGAGCTGAGAAGAGCGGCGGTCGGTGCGACCAAGTGCTCATATCCGGGCTGGAACGCAAACGTCGCGAATCGCTGGTGAGCCTCGGCGGCGGCATCGTTGGCAATCACGAAAAATCGTTCGTGAAAGGCAATTGGCAGGATCAGATGCGCAGGCGACTGCTGGCCCAGGTCATACCAGCGTCCGCCGCATGCTGTCAGGTTCTTTTTATGAATACCCTGTTTCTCGCCATTTTGTATGTAGCGCAACGCACCCGTGTCGGCCAGCCGGTGCGTGTCTTCGTGGCACAGGAAAACATGGAATGCGTCGTGCAATTTCGAGGTGAGCGGCGGGCATTCGCGGAACTGTGACGGGGACTTTACCAGCCGTCGGAGGAAGCGATCTTCGATATTCCACTCGCGAATCTGTTCGGATGTCAGGTAAAAGAAATCGTCGCATCCGGTGCGGCGTCCCCGGCCGAAGGACCAGCACAATTCGTCACCCAGTCGGATCAATCGAAACCGCACTTCGAGCAGCTTAAAGAACGAGTCTGGCGCGCGGAGGTACCGACCGCCCCACTTGCCGCCTCGATATTTTCCGTTGTCTCGGGAACCGCCGAATGAGCCTGCCGGATTCCAAAGTTCATCGCGCGTGATGACGAGCTCCCGACGCGCGGCAGGATCACGGATGGCGATTTCAAAAGGCGCGCGGAGCGTTATAAAGTGGGTCGGCGCATTGGGTACCGGACGCCCTGGGCGTCGCTTTTTCAAAATGGAAATGATCGTATTCACGTCCGCTGTGGCGAATTGTCGCTCGACGGTACTGTCGTAAATTGCCATGACCTGAGACTCGGACAGCAAATACTCCTGCAGCTTGGTTCCGAAACCGACGTCGAGCCAACTGTTTGAGCAGATGAAGACGTGCATGCCCCCGTCTCGTAAGAGTTGCAACCCCCTGGCGTAGAAATAGCAGTATAGATCCGACTTGCCATCGGTAGCCGTTGGATACATTTGGAGAAGCTGCTCTTTGAAGGTCTCGCCGATGAGTTCCTGCCGCACATACGGCGGGTTGGCAAGCACGATGTCGAACCCTTTGTTCCGACCAATGACATCCGCAAATTGAATCCGCCAATCGACAACTTCACCTCCAAGGCGGCTGTGCAATTCCTCAGCAATCGCGGCTTCGGTCCTGCTGATCTCCCCGAATATTCGTTCTTTCGCTTTCCCATGCGACTTCAGAAAGTCGTCTTTCAAATCCAACAGCAGGTCAGCTCGATCGCGGCTCTCCGAGTATCCCAGCGTCTGCTGACGTTTTTCTTCAGTCGGCAATGAACATGGGCCAAGCAATGAATCGCCCGTCTTGATCTTGAAATCGAGGTTCGGCAGCGGAATTGGTTCGTCGGCTTCCACCGCCAGAGAAAGCCACAGTCTCAGCATGGCAATATTCGTGGCGAATCGATCCTGGTCGACGCCGTATAAGTTGTGGCTGATGATGCGCAATTTAAGGTCGTAGAGCGAGCGGCCATCGTGGACCAGTCGCTCGCTATAAAGCAGACGGTAGACCGCGACAAGTTCGTGCAGGAGACCCAGGAGGTAGGCCCCAGATCCGCAGGCAGGATCTGCCGCTTTCAAATTGTCGAGCGCGGTGAGAATCTCGCGGGCATGAGCTTCGCGCAGTCTTTCGACCGAGCGTTCGTCGACCAGTTCTGCAATCAGACTAGGTGGGGCGTTTGTTCTGTCGGTGAGATATCCCTTCAGAGCCTCCCGGCACATGAAGGAAACGATGGGGCGCGGAGTATAATAAGACCCGGTTTCATGCCGTCCGGTAACAAGTTCCTCAAAAACCTTGCCCAGCATTTCCGGGTCGACGGCGACTTCGATTTCGAGGGGCGTCGATTCCTCGATCGTGAAATTAAAGGAATAGAATAACCCGTGCCGGGCAATCATCGGGGCCAAAGCATCGTCCGGAATATCGGTGACCTGTCGGTCCAGTTCGTTCTCTTCGAACAATCCGCCGTTCAGAAACGGAACCTTGCCGATTACGTCCGGAAGCTCTTTGCCATCGACCGCCAGCCCTTGGAAGAATAGTGGACGGATTCGACTTTGATAAAGAGAGTTCTTGCGAATCCCACCGGCTTCGAAAAGAGTTCGCAGATAGTCATGTCGACCACCAAATTCGAGCCAATTTTTGCGCTCGATAAATCTTAAGAACATCAGTCGGTTGAAAAGAGTCTGAGTGAACATCCGCAACTCTTCGGGATCTTTCAAACCCGCGTTGCCGCCAATTAGCCATTCGACGTCGGCGAAAGCCCGAGCATATTGTTCGTAAAACCGCTTCGTGACCCGTTCCACGTCGAACGCGGACGTCCAATTACGAACCCAGGTTTCGCTCGTCGTGTCATCGGGCCAGGTGAGCGCCGGCAGGTTGAATT
The DNA here is from genome assembly GCA_036501235.1 of Planctomycetaceae bacterium. Taxonomy (GTDB): domain Bacteria; phylum Planctomycetota; class Planctomycetia; order Planctomycetales; family Planctomycetaceae; genus JACQFH01. The sequence goes on along the minus strand of DASYAR010000370.1, from coordinate 2,449 downwards.
CGCACGCTGTTCGGGCCGGAACGTCAGGTCCCCAGCCGAATGTCGCCAATGGTGCAAGCGTTTTCTTATCGGGCGGTGATTTGAAATACGCGATTCGGTAATGCTTGTAACGATGCGTGCAGATGAAGAGCAAATGCTCACGGCCCCACGACCCGGCGACCGTTCCCTTGCGGCGGGATGGAACTAGTCCACGCAAGACCTGGCGCAGCGGACCGTCAATACCGCGGCCCTTGACGAATGCGTCGGGCGATTTGAATTCCAACAGAAATATGCCCCACGGTTGGTCGGCGGTAAGCTGAATCTGGGAGATCTGTCCCTCGACGACGTACTTCTCCAACTCCACGGCGCGTAGTTCGTCCTGCGTCCAGCCGTACGAAATGTCTTCGATACGTTCGGCTTTGCTGTCAATCGGCCAGTTAAGCGCGTCAACCAGTAGCCGCTGCACAAACGACGACTGATCGCAAACGTCTGTGAGAGCCTGGTCAATCTTGTGCGGTAGGTCGTTGGGCGGCATGGGACGGTGGAGTCGAAAGGGTCAAAGAATAGAAACGGAGATGACACTGGACGTTGGAACATCGAAGGCCGAGGGATGGCGAGGCCGCGGGGTCCGGCAAAGTCTCAGGCACACTCCGTGTGCCGTTTGCGTCTGATTCCCACGCTCTGCGTGGAAACCGGCGTTTCGACGTTCTGCGTCGCGTCCCACGGGCGGTGTGAATGCCATGCTACGGCGGCGTGGCGGGCGAACTGAGAAAGCAGAGACGGCACACGGAGTGTGCCTGTTACTTTGATGCGACGCAGAGCGTCGCTCTGGGTGTTTCCACGCGGAGCGTGAGAACGAGAGCGAACAGAGCGAAATCGACGGTTTAGTCGGCATAAAATCCGATCCGGCCCTTTTTGGCGGTAGGAGGCGGGGCCATCAGCTGGCGAATGGCTTCGCAGACGACCTGAAAATGCTGGTCATGCTCGCCGAGCTTTCGCTCCATCTTGTCGAGTTTCGCGGCCAGCTCTTTGTTGGTCGACAGAATCTGCCGCAGCCGGACGAAGGCTCGCATAATGGCGATGTTGACCTCAATGGCCCTCCTGCTGTTGAGGACACTGGAAAGCATAGCCACGCCCTGTTCGGTGAACGCCCAGGGCGGGGTCCGCCTCCCACCCCACGAACTTGAGATGCCAGTTTGGCATTTCAAGTCGCTGAACTCTTCAGGCGACATCTGAAACGCAAAATCGCTGGGAAACCGCAGGCTGTTACGTTTGACATGGCGAACCAATTGTCCCGTTTCGGCGCCGTACATCTCGGCGAAATCATTATCCAGTTGTACTTTATGGCCGCGAAGCGACAGGATCGATTTCTCGATCCGATCCTCTGGAATCAGTAGGTCGCTTTTTGCCATTTTCTTTCGTTCGCTTTAAGGTCGCAAATTGCGACTTTAAAAATCGATCCTGGGGACCGACCCCGCCGGTCCCCAACTGGATGTCGCAATTTGCGACATCCAATGTCGATGCTTGGTTATCTGGTTCCCACGCTCTGCGTGGGAACCAGCGTTTCGGCGCCCCTCCGTAGCTCCCATCAATGCGACGCAGAGCGTCGGCACGTGCGATCCCACGCAGAGCGTGGGATCGAGCGTGCGATGTGCTTCCAGTCCAGATTGCTTTGAGATTCCAGTTTGGAATCTCAAACGCTCGGCTTCCGCGTTCGTGAATTGAAACATTTGGGTCGTCAATTCAGTTCCATCCAGGCTTTCAGGATCGGCTTCACGCCGATCGGGGCCTGCAACTGTTTCAAGCGAGTGTTCTTGATGTGCTTCTCGATTTTGCCACGGATTTCCGCGAGCGTCGGCGGGGCGATCTCGCAGTGCCGGGGAGTGTCAGGCGTGCAGCGGATTTTCTCGATAATTTCCGCTGGATCGTCGACAATCACTGCGCTGGCCACGTCGTAGAGCAGCCAAGTGGTCTGGCCGGCGTCCTCCGTCCACGGAGCGACGCCATCGACTTTGGGGGCCGTCACATCGGCCCGGGGGATGCGGTAACAGAAAAACACGGCGCGCGTATCTGGTGTCGGATGGCGCTTGCCGCTGAAAACGCGTCCGGGCAAGGCATCGAGCCGGCTGGCAAGTTGCGGGTCCGCTGCAAACAGCCCCTGCAGCTCGAGGCGCATTGTCTCGACCGGAGTTGGCGTGCCCTCGTATTCGCGATTGAACTCGCGCAGCATCTCGAAATCATCCTTGGGAGTCAGCAGCTTCCCCCCTTCGATGCCAAATGTCTTCGAGATTCGCAACGTCTTGTGCGTCACCCGGCTGTACAGAGTGAGTAGCGCGTTCAATTCCGCCGGTGGCAGGAAGTTCCAGTAGATTACGCTGCCGCGGAGCGGCTTCCGCTCTGGATGGTCGGCGACGAGCTGTTGTTCCACGTCGGGGCTCAGCCGGCGATCGACACGGCCGATGCGCTGCAT
>DASYAR010000369.1:0-3242 GCA_036501235.1 Planctomycetaceae bacterium | reverse complement strand
GGAATCTGCCGCACGTTCGGGTCGACCGGCTTGATCTCGCTCAGCTCGATGACCGATTCGACGCGACCTTTGGCATCGTGCACGAGCAACCGGCCGGAGGTCAGCCCCGGTCCGGTCGTCGCGATCGACAATTTCGTTTTGATTTTGGGCCCGGTGAGGCGGTAGATCTGCCGGGTGATCGGAGCATCGTTGACCCGCTCGACCGCACCGGATTTCACATAGTCGAGACGGCACTCGAATTCGATCAGGGGCAGCGTCGCGCGCCGCGTGTCGAACTGCTTGGTCTCCCAGCCGGTGACGAGGTCGCCATATTCATCGAAACCGGGAGGATTGGGATTGAGCGTCAGCGTGCCTCGCCCTTCCCCTTTCTGATCGGCGTCAACGACCAGGCTGATCCAATGGATGCGGTCCTTGCTTTCGGGCAACGACATCCCGGTGGCAATGATCCACGACCTCAATTCGACGCGCGAAGTCGGCTTCTCACTCTCCTTGCGGGCGGCGGTGCCCTGCGCGGTCGCGCGCCATGTCCCGATCAAGGAGCCAGCGACGGTCAAGATCAGGACCAGAACCAACAGGTGCAAGCGTCTCCTGCGGTCGTTCATGGAAACCTCTGCTGCGAAGGGGTGGCCCGCAGGTGTGAAGCGACAATCCCTCCCACAATATCCGCGGAAATGCGATCGTCAATACGAACATTACGATTTCGTAAGTTTTCTCAGGGGCGACAAACGGGCAGCTTGTCGCTCCACGGCAGAAATCGCTATCATATCAAACCGCGTTGATAATGCGGCGACCGTCTGCCCGGCGAACTGTGCGCCATGAAATTCGATCGTGAACGATCCGCCAACAGCAAGGTCGCCGCGGCGTTCCCGTGGCTCCTGCCGACCAGCCGGCGAGACCTGCTGAAGGTTGGGTCGCTGTCGCTGGCCTCGGCGGCGCTTCCCGGTGTCTGCCTTACGCCGGTCGTCCGGGCCGGAGCCGTTAACGAACCGCCCCCTGCCGCCAACGGCAAAGCTCGCTCGGTCATCTTTCTGTGGATGGGGGGTGGCGTCACCCACATCGATTCGTTCGATCCCAAGCCCGAGGCGCCGGAAGAAATTCGGGGCACTCTCGACCCGATCGCTACCAGCCTGGCAGGCGTGCAGTTCTCCGAAACCTGTCCCGAGCTGGCCAAGATTGCACATAAGCTGGCGCTGATCCGCAGTTTCTCGCACGACAGCAACGATCATCTCCTCAGCCAGGCCTACACGCTGTCCGGACGCAAAGTGCCGATGAGCCAGATTCAGACCGAGCCCAATATCGGCTCGATCGTCAGCCATCTGCACGGCCCGCGAAATCTGCTCCCCGGCTACATCGCCACCTACGGTTGGACGCGCCCCGGTCCGCCGCCGTACAACATGTTCGTGGGGGGCTGGCTGGGCGAGCAGCATGCGCCGTTTTCGGTCGGTCGCGAGCCGGAAGTGCTCGACTTCGCACTCACGTGCGGCAAAGAGCGCCATCCCAATCCGCACGTCGAAGATGATCTCAAGCCGCGCTCGCTGGAGCTGCTGGCCGGGCTCGATCGCGCCCGGCTCAGTAATCGGGCCGAGTTGCGGGCGACTCTCGACGCCACGCTCCGCCGTTTCGAGCAGCAGTCGCTGTCGAGCGGCGTCGACGGCAACTACGACAACGCCTTCCGGTTGCTCAGTTCTCAAGACGTGCGGCGGGCGTTCGACTTATCGCTCGAATCGGACGCCAACCGCGCCGCGTACGGCCGGACGAAAATAGGCGGTCGCTGCCTGATGGCCTGCCGTCTGGTCGAGGCCGGGGCCCGGTTCGTGATGGTCGATTACGGTTACGACGGGCTGTATGGCAATCTGTGGGACAACCATAACGTCGTCGAGCAGAACTTTCCGCACATCTGCGACATGGCCAGGCGACCGTACCATGTGGCCGGCATCGATCGGGCGTTCGCCGGGTTGATCAACGACCTCGAGCAGCGCGGCCTGCTCGACAGCACGCTGGTGGTGTTCCTGACCGAGTTCGGCCGGACTCCCAAGATCAATGCTTTAGGGGGCCGCGATCACTGGGGCGCCGCCGGCTCGATCTTTTTCACGGGCGGGGGCACGCGCGTCGGGCAAGTGGTCGGCGCGACCGACCGCCAGGGAGCGTACCCCACGACCCGTCCTTACAGCCCCGCCGACGTCGCCGCGACGATCTACCAGTTCCTGCACATCTCCCCCGAGCACGTGCTGCACGACCAGCACGGCCGCCCCCATGCCGTGCTCCCTGAAGGCGAGCCGATCGGGCCGGTAGTGTAGAACGGGCCGGCGCCGCCGCAACGCCTATGGTGTTAGCCAGTCGACGACGTTCAGCCCTGGAACGCGACCGAAATCATGGACGTTGTGTGTGACTACGGTCAAACCATGCACTAATGCTGTCGCAGCAATCAAAAGATCAGGGGTTGCCAACTGGTGGCCGCGATCGTGCAACTCAGCTCCCACCTCACCAAATCGTTCCGCAATCGTTTCATCGAGCGGCAGCACGACAAAGTCTCGCAGCAGCGCATCCAGATATTGTCGGTAGCGTCGTGGCGTGTTCTTTCGAAGCACCCACGTCTTCAGCTCAGCCAAAGTGACTACCGAAAGATTCAAGCGGCCGGTGTAAAGGAGCAAACGATTGGTGACGACCCCCACGCCTCGCAAGTGTGCTGAGATGATGTCGGTGTCAACGAGGAAACTCATGGCTGACCGACACTCCGTCCGGAATGCCTAGCCTGATCAATTTTTCGCAACCAATCGTCCAGCTCCGGACCGGCGTCCCCCCAGCCTCCCGCCGATTCGCGGATTCCGTCACCCGGAACTCCCGGATGTATTGCGACCACAACGTCTTGCCCATCCGGAAATCCGGTCGCTTGGTCGAGCTCGATCGTTTTGCCCCTGACAATGCCATGAAAAATAGCTGGATCGGAACTCATCGGTTCGCTCCGTGCAGTTGCAATTGTTTCGATCGGCGGATTAATTCGCGCCGCGCAACAGACCGCATTATCCTAATGCATTTGCCGGCGTTGAAAAAGGGGACAGTCCCTCTCCGCCATATCGATTTGTCGCGGAGGATTCACTCATTGGAAAGGGACAGTCCCAATATCGTTCGGCCCGGTATTTGCCGGGTGCTGATCCCGCCGCATCGGGGTTCGGGTTGGGAACTGCCGGAATTGTGTAACGAGCCAAAATGGCACTCGTCGCGTGGCGACCGGAGCGGGACTT
>DASYAR010000368.1:0-4857 GCA_036501235.1 Planctomycetaceae bacterium | reverse complement strand
GGTCGCCGACCCACACGGCGAATTCGTCGACTGGCTGCTCAAGACCGCGGAAACAAACACAGTGCGCTCGGTTCCCGCTGAAACACCCGCCGCCCGGCTGAGCCGTTTGCGATTTCGTCGCATCACTAAGGCCGGACGCTTGACCCTCCTGGAAATCACTCCTGAAACCGGACGGAGCCACCAGATTCGCGTGCAACTGGCGGTGCACGGGCACCCGATCTGCGGCGACGGCAAATATGGCTCGAAAAAAACGATGCACGGGGCAATTGCCCTGCACGCTTCGATGTTGACGTTCGACCATCCGACGCGGCACGAGCCGATCACCGTGACGGCCCCCGAACCAGCCAATTGGCAATCGCTGTTTCCTGCCCTTCGCCAGGGGGGCGCCGGGGGGGTCGCCTCGAACGATTGATTGCAAATTGTGGTGCGGAGCGGCCTCAAATCGAGATTTTCAATTTACAATTCCCGTCCTTTCTCGGGCTTGCCGCGCCCGCAATGCTGCTGTACGCTCGTTTCACTGTCGGGGCGCGTTTTGCTCGAAAGGCGGTTTTGGCGGCGGCCGCACGGGCTCACGAGGCTCGGCTGCGCCTGGTCGCTAAACGAGTTTGAATTGACGTTGCGCGACGATTTCTCAAACACACGAACTTTACTCAGCTCGAGAATCCATGAGCCAACTCTTCGCGAAAAAGTCTCTGGCAGTCTTGCTCAAAGAGATGGAGGGGGACAATCGGCTCAAGCGCGTGCTGGGGCCGGTGACGCTGACGGCCTTGGGAGTTGGAGCGGTGATCGGCGCCGGGATCTTCGTGGCAACGGGAGAGGCTGCGCATAATACAGCCGGGCCCGCCTTGATGATGTCGTACGTCGTCGCAGGAGTGACGTGCATATTCGCGGCCTTGTGCTATGCGGAATTTGCATCGATGGCCCCGGTGGCCGGCAGCGCCTATACCTATGCGTACTGCACGCTGGGAGAACTGTTCGCCTGGATTATCGGCTGGGACTTGGTTCTGGAATACGCGGTCGGAGCGGCGACAGTGGCCAACGGCTGGTCGAGCTACTTTCAAAGCGTGATCGCAAAATTCCATCTGGCATTTCCCGACACCCTGAGCAAGGCGACGTTTATCTACAATAAGACCAGCGGGGAATTCGAACGGACGGGCTCAATTGTCAACCTGCCGGCGGTGCTGATCGTGATGGTCATCTCGGCCGTTCTCGTCAAAGGAATTCAAGAGAGTGCGGGCTTCAACGCGCTGATGGTCTTTATCAAAGTTGCCGCGGTGCTATTTGTCATTCTCGTCGGCGCGTTCTACGTCGATCCGGCCAACTGGGACCCGTTTGCTCCGTATGGCTGGACGGGCCTGAGCATTTTCGGACATTCCATCGCAGGCCAGACGACGCCAGCCGGCGAGCCGGTTGGAATGCTGGCGGGCGCCGCGATCATCTTCTTCGCCTATATCGGTTTCGATTCCGTTTCCACGCACGCTGAAGAAGCCAAGAATCCGCAGCGCGACGTGCCCATCGGTATCATCGCGTCGCTGTTGTTGTGCACCGTGCTGTACGTGGGCGTCGTGGCCGTGCTGACGGGAATGGTCAAATATGACAGAATCGACGTCAATTCGGGCGTTTCGCATGCCTTCAAAGAGGCAGGGCTCCCGAAGTCCGAATTCCTAATCGCGGCGGCCGGCGTGGCCGGGATTACGTCGGTGCTGCTCGTCATGATGCTCAGTGCGCCGCGGGTCTTTCTGGCGATGTCCCGAGACGGACTGTTGCCGAAAAGTTTTTTTGCCGATGTTCACCCCCGCTTTCAAACCCCGTGGAAAAGCACGATGCTTGTCGGGCTATTCGTCGCGACGTTGGCGGGATTTCTTCCCATTGATGCGCTGCTGCATCTGACGAATATCGGAACATTGTTCGCGTTCGTCATCGTTTGTACAGCCGTGCTGATCATGCGCAAGATCAATCCGGAAGCCGCGCGACCGTTCCGCTGCCCGCTGGTTCCTGTCGTGCCCGTCCTGGGGATACTCTCGTGCCTGACGCTGATGTTCTCGCTGCCCGCCGCGAACTGGGAGCGCCTCTTCGGCTGGCTGGCGATCGGCCTCGTGATTTACTTCGGTTACGGCCAAAGAAACAGCATCCTGGGCAAAGAATTGCGCGGCGAGATCTCGCCGCACGGCAGGTGACACGCACGGGGGAGATGTGCTAATAGCGCCGTCTGTCCCACGGACCGATCGATTTTCGCTTTTATTCTAATGGTGATTGAACGCTATCTGGAAGATTTTCAGGTCGGCGAGACGTTCTGTTCGCAGAACGTCACGCTGGACGCGGCGATGATCAAGTCTTTCGCCGCGCAGTACGATCCACAACCGCAGCACCTCGACGAAATCGCGGCCGCCGGCGGCTTATTCGGGGGGCTGGTGGCCAGCGGCTGGCACACGGCGGCTCTGACGATCAAGCTCATCGTGGAAAGCGAATTGCGAATCGCCGGGGGATTGATCGGCACCGGCCTGGATGAGCTTCAGTGGTATCGCCCCGTACGGCCGGGGGACGCGCTGCACGTCGAATTTCACGTGCAGGAAATCCGGCAATCACTGTCGCGCCGCGACCGGGGAACAATGCGACTCAAAATCGAGACGCTCAATCAGGCGGGCGCACCGGTTTTGACCTTGATCGTCAACCTCCTCGTGCCTCGCCGGCCCGTCAGGCCGCCTTGACACGAATTCGCGTTTTGCCGAGTATCCCGGCCTCAATTTCACAGCCTCGGAGGCCGTCCGGATGATTCGTGCATGGTGTCGAACGCTGGTTCTTGCGTGTTGGGGACTGATCGCCGGTGGGTGCACGATCTGGTCTCAGGAGCAGCCCGGACACACGTCCGTTCGATCGGCCGACGCGCCAGCCGCCAGTGCGGATAGCACGTCCGATTCCGCGGCCGATGATTCGCCGCCGCCCAAGCACGTCAGTTCCGAACTGGGATATTAGCTGCGGCGTTCACGGAGTTTTGGAATCACTGGGCTGTCCCTCGGACGCTGGAACCGTGCAGGTTCCCTTTTTCCATTCGGCTTTGTCGATGACGTGGTCGCCGTTCGTGTCCAGCCGGTCCATGACCCCTTTCATCGGATCGGGTAATTCCGAGACAGAGACCCGCGCATCGTGGTTCTGATCGAGGCGATTGAAGATCGACATGGGGTCGTCCGCAGTCTGGCCGGCCGACTTTCCCTTCTCAGGAAGCGCAGCCACGATCAGGATCGGCGCGGGTTCGGTTGCGCCGGGCGATTGCGGCGGAGAATCACTCTCTTTGGGTTTGACGTCGTCGCGCGGCTTGCCGGGAGCGGCGTTCGTCTCGCGCGGTCGGGCCGCGGCCGGTGGATGCTGCCAGATCGATTCGTCGATCAGGGCAATTTCCTGCTCCAACAGGGCAATTTCGTCAGGCAGCACGCGCCGCGGATTGAGCACGACGGCGTCTCCCTCATCCAGTCCGGCGACGACTTCCGCTTCGGTATCGTTCGACCTGCCGATTTGAATTTCGTGCCGCGTGAATTCGTCCTCATCCTCGACCACCCAGGCGAAATACCGCCCCCCGCGCTCGATGCAGGCCTGGATCGGCGTCTGCACGACCGATTCGAGCCGGTCGACGAGGATTTCGACCTCGGCCGTCATGCCGGGTTTGAGCGCCGCCAGGCGGGTCACGTCATCGGTGAGTTTGACGGCCGTCATGTATTCCTTGAGGTTCACGTTCGGCCAACTCGCCGAGTTGGGAACCGGGGCCACCATGTCGACAACGCCGTGGAACAGTTCGCCCTTCAGTGCGTCGACCTGCACCGTGACTTCCAGGCCCTCTCGCAGCGTGGCGATTTTCGACTCGTGGATTCGCGCATTGACCTGCATGTGCGTCAGATCCGGAAGATGGATCAGCGGCTGGCGTTCGCGAACCGTGGCTCCTTCATAGATGAGCGGCGTGCTCGAACTGCGCCCATTTTCGAGCGTATTGGCGAACACGACCAGCCCCGCGCGCGGGCTGCGAACCGTGCAGGCGGCGATCTGCGCCTGAGCCTTCTGAAGTCGTTGGTCCTCCAGAAAGAGGGCCCGCTTCCTCGCCAGAAACGTCCGCTCGCGCTGCGTCAGCGCCGCCTGGCCGCGCAGCTTGACCCGCCCGATCTCGCGCTGGTGAAAGGCGACGTTGGCCTCGAGTTCGGCCAGTTGTCGCCGGTGGGTGTATCCGTCGAGCACTTCGTGCTTCGTGCGGGCCGTGGTCAGATCGATCTGCGATTTGGCCATCGCAACGCGATCGGCGTCGAGCACCTTGGTGGTCGTGAATCCTTTCCTCAGCAATTGCGCGGTGAACTTCCAGCGTTCAGTCGCCCGCGCCAGGTATTCGGTGGCCAGCTTGATTTCTCCGGCGACGATCCGCAGTTCCTGCTGGTAATCCGCCTCCTGGTAATTTCGCAGGTCGAGGCGGGCCAGTTGCAGTTTGAGCTCCGCCGCGGCCAAGTCGCTTTCGTTCTGCATCACCTGAATCTGGCAATCGGCCTCGGCATTTTTCAGCGCGGCCGTGGCCGAGTCGAAGCGAATCTGCTGGAGCAGCGCTTCCTCCCGCAGTTTCGCCGAGTCGAGTTCCGCGACGACTTGCCCCGGCTGGACCAGCGATCCTTCGTCGACGATTTTCAAGATCGTCGTGCCCAGTGCCCCTTCGACCAGCGACCGGAGCGTCAGGTTGTTCGCGCTGTCGATATTGCCCCGTTCGGCAACTTTCACTTCGAAAGGACCACGCGTCACGACGCCGGTTTCAACCGCGATTTCCCGCCGCGCCGAAAATTTGAATTTCCCGCTCCAGGCCAGGACGGTTCCCAACACGGCAATCGGCAG
>DASYAR010000367.1:0-2864 GCA_036501235.1 Planctomycetaceae bacterium | reverse complement strand
CGAAAACGGCTGACGTCCTGGCGTTGTGCGGCGACATCACCGACTATGGGTTGCCCGAAGAGGCCGAAATCGCCGTGGCGGAGTTCCGCGCAGCACCAATCCCAATTGTTGGCGTGCTGGGTAATCACGATTATCAATCGGGCCGCGAAATGCATGTCATCGACATCCTCGAAAAAGGAGGCGTCAAAGTTCTCGATGGCGACTCGACCGAAATCGCCGGCGTCGGATTTGCGGGGGCGAAGGGCTTCGGCGGCGGATTCGGCCCCCGCACGCTCGAGCCGTGGGGAGAAATGATGATCAAGATGTTCGTCCAGGAGGCGCTCGACGAGGCGCTCAAGCTCGAATCGGCGCTGGCGCGGTTGCGAACGCCGCATCGCGTCGTGCTGTTGCACTACGCGCCGATCGCAGCCACGGTCGCAGGGGAGCCGGAGCAGATATATCCATTTCTGGGTTCCAGCCGCCTCGAGGATCCGATCAATCGCCATGGCTGCGACGTCGTCTTTCACGGGCATGCGCATCAGGGATCTCATCAGGGAGCGACCCGAACGGGGATTCCGGTCTACAATGTGAGCCTCAGCCTGATGCGTCGCAACTTTCCCGAAGCCCCTCCCTATCGCCTGATCGAGATTCCGCTGGACTAACGCTTCTCAAACAGGAATGCGACATATTTCGAGAAACGACGTATGTACTCATGGGCTCGAAATGCGCAGGCCAGGGATTGCCAATCATCGTCCGAAAATGAACGATAGAGCGGATTTCGCCACTCCAGAAAACGCCGCCCCCAGGGCATGTTCCCCAAGGCCGAAAGGCATTGAAACAATCCTTGGATGGGAGCCGTCACTCGACTGCTCCAATCATGGCTGGAAAGGGCCTGGAATCCCGCGTCCTGGGCCATCTCCAGATATTCCGCGATTGAGGACATATCCTCCCATTGCCAGATATCACGAACGAGCCGAACCTGGGGATCATTGCGATGCCTGCGATCGGCTGAAGTATTCCATGCAAAGTCGACGACGATCAGCCGCCCCCCTGGGCGCAACACCCGAAATGCCTCTCGGAGAAACTGCGATCGGTCTGGAAAGTGGAATGCGGCCTCCAGGCACATGACTCGATCGAAGGAGGCGTCTGGGAAGTCGAGCGCCATTGCGTTGCCGGTTTCGTAGCACAGATCGTCGGTCCGATCGAAAAGCGTTCGGCCCACCTGAACATTGCGTTCCAGCAAATCGATTCCGACAACCGCGGACTCCGGATGCATGCAATGGACAATGAACGAGCTCTTACCCCGCCCGCAGGCGACGTCCAGGATTCGATCACGGCTCTGGATCGCCAGCAATTTGACCGATTCCATCACCAGGCGCCGCTGCGCCAGTTCGAGATTGGTGAAGAGATTGAGCATCGACAGCGGACCACCGAACCTGTGAAACCCCAGATTCATGAGAGCCGGCCCCCAACTCTCCATTCGCAGGAGGCGGAAGACCACATTCGACCCGTCGTAAGAGGCGGCGACGTTGCAATGCTCCGCCATTTGGTATTCGCGGACATCGTCGCTATCGAGAATCCCGATCCTGGGATTGACGGCGCTCACAGCAGATTCAATCGTCATCACCGGATCCCCTGGGAGCGTCGGGCCGTCTCACGCACTGTTGTGTTCATTTAGCACATCGTGTGCCGCGATCGCGCTAGTTCTTTCTCTTGCTTCTCAAACTGCTTCTCAAACATGATCCGAAAATGAAGAAACCAAAGACCCTGGCAACAGGCGTCTACGGCTTGCGAGGTTCCGCTTGCCGGCAATTACTGGTTCGCGGCGGCTGCGTCTTCTCAACTGGTCATGTCGTCGGCCGCTTCAGCATTGAAGATCTTCTTCGCCCGGTCGGTCGTCACCCGAGTTCTCAGAGCGACCGTGAGCAGTGACGGCGCAACGACCACATTGCGACATTTGAACACCATTTATCGCGAAGTGCGCCCCTGCAACATCCTGGCATTTGCACGGCGTTCATCCTGCGAATGAGGACGGCCGGCAGTCCTGCGGGTGCCGCCACCAGTGGGTTGTTTCCCCGACGGACCGCGCGCCGCTGCTTGTCGAGCGTGGGGTGCCTTAATCGCCTGGAACAGCCGAAGCCAGCGAGATCGAGTTGTCTATGTCTTCTTCTTTTTCTTCTTCGGATTCCACTTTGTTGACGATCAGAATCCCGTGCTGCGAGATTTTGTTTCGCAGGCTACCGCGGGTGATCCCGAGAATTCGAGAGGCGTGGGATTGGTTTCCCGAGGTGAGCGACAGCACGCGCGTCAACAGGTGCCGCTCCATATGTGCCAGCGCCGTATTATAGAAACCGGCCGAGTCGGCCCGTAGTTCGCGATCGAGCAGTCGTTCGAACGTCCCGGCGGGACTCTCAGGCGCGCCGGCGGAGTCGGGCCGGCCCTCGGCAGATCGAGGCCTCGAGCCAAAACGAATCTCGTCCGGCAAGGCCTCTGCCACGAGTACTGGACCATTTGTCTTGAGGAGTGCCGAGCGGACGGCGGTTTGCAATTCACGGATATTTCCGGGCCAAGGGTACTCCGCCAGCAATTTCAACGCGTCCGGCGCAATCCCCTGGACCACCTTCCCCAATTGGCGAGCGTACAGCGAGAAAAACCTCTCGAACAATAACATGAGGTCTTCCCGCCGCTCGCGCAGAGGTGGGACCGCAATCGTGAAGCCGTTCAACCGATAGTACAGATCCGAGCGAAATGTTCCCGCGCTCGACATGGCTTCCAGGTCGCGATGCGTGGCCGTGATGATCCGCACGTCGGTTTGAATCGTCTGGTTGCCGCCGACGCGTTCGAACCGCTGCTCCTGCAATAACCGCAGCAATTTGCCCTGCAAG
>DASYAR010000366.1:0-3902 GCA_036501235.1 Planctomycetaceae bacterium | reverse complement strand
TGACCGTCGCGGACGGCGTCAAGCATTTTCCAGGTCGTTTCCATGCGCCAGCCGCCGACGAGTCGCTCGACTGCCCCCGTATCGATGGCGGGAGCGGCCCCGACGTAGGCGGAAAGCTTGGCGAGCTCTTGATCGAGCAGCCCCAACTCCGGTCCCGCCAGATCGACGAGAGTCTGGGCCGCTTGACGATCGATCTTTTTGCCATGCCGGCGCTGGCAGTTCTTAGCGACCCACGCGAGCAACGGCGCAGCTTTCAGCTCGCCGCATTCGAGGGGCAAGCCGACCGCAACCACTTTCTTCGCCAAACGTGTCGAGGCAGGCCACGATTTGACATCCAGAATCAGCACCGATTTTTTCGCGGGGCGATCGAGATACGCTTCCAGCCCTTCGCGGAAACTGCTGACGAATTCGTCGGCGTCTTCCACAAGCACCAGTTGTCGCGGCGACCACATCGAGACAGTCAGCAACGAGTCGACAACCGATTTCAGGTCGGTCGTAGCGCCAGGCAGGCGATTCAGGCTGAGGTCGTCGTCCTCTGCGCCGAGAACCATCTTGGCGAGCTGCTTGACTGCTTCGAGCTTGAGAAACCGCTCTTTCCCGTACAGGACGGCGATCGGGCCGACCTTGTGTTTTTCCGGGGCCTCGAGGAAGTCGGTTGCGTGCATACGGCTTCTTATTGACGCTTATCGGCGATATGGCGTAAAGTCTGCCGCCTGCAGTCCGCAGGCGGCGGCATCGAACAACAAAACGCAGGCAAGCCGGCAGCTTGCCGCGACGGTCGACGACATTCTTCTCGTTTCACATGCTTGCCGCAAGCGCCATCACCGAAAAATATCGCTGCCCCGGGGAGGCGTACCGCATCACCGAATCGGTGCACCTCTCGCGTCTCGCGGCGTTTTACTCCAAATGCCGGAATTGCCCGCACGCGCCGAGGGCCGACGGCGTCGTCGCGAACGTCGACGACGAAACGGGAGCCGCAATCGTTCGCCTCCCCCAGTCTTCGCTCTTTACGATCGAAGGAGTTCGGGGGAAATATCTCAATGAGCTGACGCGTTCCAACTCCGCCGAGATCGCCGGCGCAATGGCCAGTTGCCTGTGGGATCTTGCGCTCGTCGTGCCTGTTGGAGTTCCGCCTTCAGGCGGTCACTCGGTCGAGGCGTTCGAACGGCCGCCTGAAGGCGGAACTTCAACGGATGAAGGCATTCGGATCTTAGCCCCGGCCCGGCCTGGTCCGTGCGTCGTCCTGGCGCACGACGAACGGCCCTCATCACCAGACGTCGTGACCGGCGTCGGACAGGCGCTGCGCCGCATGGGTTGTCTGGTCGTCGACGTGGGCCTCGCGACGCGTCCGGCGCTCCTGTTTGCAATCAACCATCTTCAGGCGGCGGGGGGCGTGCATGTCACGGGAGCCGGTTGCGACCCCGGCTGGATTGGACTCGATTTGCTCGGCCGAGACGGCATTCCCTGCTCGAGTCCCGGACAGCTCGACTTGATTGCCGCACGATACCACGGCGGGTATTCTCGTCCCTCGCGCCGCGCCGGTTCGCAGCGCGCGTTCCAGGCCTTAGTTCCCTATCAGGCCGGGCTCTGGAAACACTTTCACGCCCTCAGGCCGCTGAAGATCGCCTGGGCCTGCCCGAGCCGTGCGGTGCAGGATGTGTTTCAGCACATCTTTCGGAAGCTGGCCTGCCGATTGATCCCCGTCGAAACGCCGACGCGGTCGCGCTCGCCAGGCGATACCGCCGATCCGGACGTCGCACGAACGTCGCTAGCCGTTCGCACCGCCCGTGCCGATCTGGGTTTATTGATCGAAGAGGACGGCGAGCAGTGCACGTTCTTCGATGATCGGGGAATGATCGTCGCTCCCTGGAAACTGGCTTGCCTCTTGGCGGAATACACTGCGGCCGATCGACCGGCGCACGCCGCGGTCGTCCTGCCCGCCGCGTGGAAGGAGCGACCGATCGGCACCCGAGCCACATTCGTCTCGCAACCAAATCGCGAACATATGACGCTGGCCCTGCGCCGGGAACAGTTGGCCTTCGGCGCAGACGGCCAGGGGCGCTACTGGTTCGCCGACCCTTATCCCGCCTGCGACGCGCTCCTCACGCTCGTCCACCTGCTCCAAGTCCTCAGTCGCAGCGACACGCCCTTCTCGGAAGTCGTCGCGTAAAAGACGGACGAAAAATGGGCTCACGCAAAGGCGCAAAGCCGCAAAGGAATTCGCCTGCTGAGCTGGAATAAGAATTGTGGTCCGACAATACGGGGACCGATTAACGATCCGAAAATCCCGCGCGGATTGGAAGTATCAGCCGCACACATCGCAACCGAATTCATCGGAGGACGCGAACCATTAGCATACGCCGCTGGTCTTTCGTGGGGTGGTTGACTACAACCGAATTTTTGGCCGGTGCGTGCCACCATTGCGCGACAGCTACGGAAACTGAATCATGAGCGAACAGTGGATCGCCGAGCGGATGCGGCGGATTGATGCTTCGGGAATTCGCAAGGTCTTCGACCTCGCGGCCAGGATGACCGACCCGATCAACCTCAGCATCGGCCAGCCGCATTTCGATACGCCGGAGCCGATCAAACAGGCGCTCTACAAAGCCGTGTCGGAAGGCAAGAACGCCTACAGTCAGACGCAGGGGATCGCCCCGCTCATCGACAAAATTCAGCACAGTGTTAACGCCGAATTCAAACACGCCGATCGAAAGGTCTTCATCTCGAGCGGCACGAGCGGCGGATTGATGCTGGCCCTTTCAGTGCTCGTTGACCCTGGCGACGAGGTGCTCGTCTTCGATCCCTGGTTCGTGATGTACAAGCACCTGACGACTCTCGTCGGCGGGAAGGTGGTCGAGATCGACACTTATCCCGATTTTCGTATCGACTTAAACCGCGTGCGCGCAGCCATCACGCCCAGAACGAAGGTGATTCTCTTCAACAGCCCGGCCAATCCCACGGGGGCGGTAGCCTCGCCGGAAGAAGTCGAGGGACTCGCACGACTGGCCGCCGAAAAGGACGTGGCCCTCGTGAGCGACGAGATCTACAAGGCGTTCTGTTACGACGGCCCGTTCGTCAGTCCGGCACGCTGGAACGAGCAGACGATCGTCATCGACGGATTCAGCAAGTCGCATTCCATGACCGGCTGGCGAATCGGGTGGGCGCATGGGCCGCAGCACGTCATTCAGCAGATGCTCAAGCTGCAGCAGTTTACGTTCGTCTGTTCGCCGCACCCGGTGCAATACGCCGGTCTGGCCGCATGGGACCTGGACATCTCCGATCGCGTCGCCGAGTACAAGAAGAAACGGGATTTCATGGTTTCGCAGCTCGCAGGAGACTTCGAGATCCACGGCGCGGAAGGGGCGTTTTATCTGTTCCTGAAAGCTCCGTGGGGAACAGGGGCCGAATTCGTGAACGAGGCGATCAAGAACAACCTGCTGGTGATTCCCGGCAACGTGTTCAGCCCCCATGACACGCACTTCCGCATTTCGTACGCCGCCGAACAGCGCACGCTCGAGCGGGGCTGCGAAGTGCTCAAAAGGCTCGCGAAGCAAAAGCAGCCCGCGTGACGCGAACGCTGTGAGACGACCCCCGTGAGACGACCCCCGTGAGACGAGCGTCGTCGCGCATCGGCCCCGTTTAGCCGCGAGGCGCAGCCGAGTGCCGTGGCACGAATCGTTCTGGAACTGTTGATCCGCGGGCAGGGCCAAGCGAGGGAGCGCACCGGGGGACTGACGTCCCCCGCTCGCCGGCACATTGCATTAGCGAGCATAGAGATCCAGGAACGTCTGACGATAGACGGCGGGGTCGGCGGGAAATCGAGCGTTGAAGGCGGCGTCGTCGATCGCGCCGCGCTGGAAGCGGCGCTTTTCGAAGACGGGCATTGCCAGGCCCGTGAGTGC
>DASYAR010000365.1:0-14750 GCA_036501235.1 Planctomycetaceae bacterium | reverse complement strand
TGGGAACGCCCCCGCCGACGCTCTGCGTCGCACCTCGTCGTCTGATTCCGACGTCACCCAGTGCCGGCACCGTTCCCACACCGCAGGCGCTTGCCGTCACCTCGTCTGATTCAGCAAGCATCTCGGCGGCTCAATCTCTCTTCAGTTCCCAGCCTTTTTTCAATGATTCCTCGTTTTCGCAATCCGTTCTCGCCTTGTTTCGTCAAGGATTCCCGGTTTTTTGCGTGCGGGGGATCCAGGTGGAAGAACAGGAAAGGGAACACTCATCGACACTGATAAACACTAATAAATCTGTCGGCGGCAACAGCCCACCTCGCGTCTCGGCGATTAGCGTAGATCAGCGTTTATTAGTGTTCCAACCGTTTTCCGTCCGTCCGCCTCTCTTCTACGCCGCGTCCTCGGAGGTTCGATCTGTCTTCATTTCGCGGCCATTTATCCAATGATTCCCACTTTTTCGCGCTCTCGCGCTGCACGCCCGACATAACGAATCCTTGATGCGTGAGGTGCCGCCATAGAAACGGACGATTGGCCGCTGAACGCGCGCAGCAAATCTCGAAGGCATTGAAATGGATCAAAGATCCGCCTCGGACTGGAGAGGTGCCCCCCGAAGAAGTGCCCCGTCGACCTGCCCAAATGAAGGACAGAGCGAAGTCGCCGGGGATCAAAGAGATATCCATCCCGCGGAACAAAGGCGTGCAAAGCTTCCGCTCGCCCCTCGCCTCCATTATGCACTCGATTTTTCAATTTGAGAAGACGAACCCGCACAAAATGGCCGGATTTCTGTAGAAAGGGACTGTCGCTCCAAGGAGGCTCAGTTAGACAGAGCACTTGCGCTCATCAGCGCCATCCTGGCAGCGATGGTCGGACGTGGCACGCTCGCAAAGAAACATGTGCAGCGTTTCATCGACGCGCCAGCCGATGACAGGTGGCGGCCGCTTTTCGACAAACTCGCAAAAACGGTTCTCTAGCTCCAGATCGACATTGCCAGAGACAGCTTCGACGAAGCGGTCGCCGAGTTGGAACGAAGGGCCACGATTCCCTGGGATCAATCTCCCCATGTCGCACCGTGCACGAGCCGGGAGGCGTGTGGAAGAGAGTACTCGATTGTCAGATTTGACGCTTCGAGGACAGCTGCGTTCCGCGCAGAGCGTGGGAACGAGGGAAGCAGAGCTTCTGACGCGGCGATCCCAAGCGGAGCTTGGGATCGAGTTGGAAAGGCGATTTATTGCCAGCTCGATCAGCGTTCACATACGTTTTGGGTTCGCAAGAGTTTTCGCACGGGAAGACAAGAGCAGACCTGTGTGCTTCTCCATTTTCGTCAGCAGAGCGAGGGGGCTGAACGGTTTGATCAAATAGTCGTCGATTCCGAGGTTAACGCAATCTTCGATCGTCTTTCGCGTGCAGTCGCCGCTGACCATGATGAATGGAATTTTGCTTCCGGATTGTTTCAGCGTCCGCACCACGTCCCTGCCGTCTTCGCCTGCGAGGTGGACGTCACACAGGATGGCGTGGGCACCGGGGGCCAGTCGCACGGCTTCGGTAATCGAACGCGCCGACGCCGTCTTCATGCCGACGGGAGTCAAAATGCTTTCAACCAGGTTCAAAAACTGCGGTTCGTCGTCAATGACGAGGAGATAAGCGTCCGAGGCATCGGTCGGTTGCGGCTCTGTCGGGATTGAACCCGTCGGGGACAGTGCAATAGATTCGGCCAAATCATTGGAGGGGCTCGCCGGCTCAGAGCTCACGACCGCGGGAGATTTGCCGCGCGCCGCTGCGAATTGCTGATGGACCAGCTTGGCCATCTGGGCCCTGTTGGGGAGGGCCAGTGAGAACAGCCGGGACGCCTCCGTCATTTTCTGAATTGCCTCCATGACGCAAGCGCGACATTCTTCCTGGCCTGGAAAACCATTGTCACACAAGAATTGGTGCAAATAGGGATTCGGTTGGTTGTGTGGGCTGGTGAGCAGATTTGCGATCGCTTCGCCGATTCGCATGACACGCAGCGTCTGCTCATCCTTCGTCGACAACGGCATCTGGACCGTTTGCGGGTGGTGGCACAAGGCGAGCGCGACGAATGACTCGGGAAGTCCCCATCGTTCCAACACAGCGGCCGAGACATGGGCGTGAGTCAGGTCGAACTCGCGACTCTCCAGGATTTCGAGACGCACCGAGCCCGGACGCTGCATTCTTTCGAAAACTCGTTGATACCGGCGTCCGTAAGCCTGGGCCATTGCCAGGATGCCGACGTCCTGCAACAGGCCGTGAACGTAAATCGTGTCCGCGACGAGGTCCGGCACGCGGGTCGCAAACGTGCTGGCGACGCAGGCGGTCAAGACCGCACGCTGCCGAAACCATTGGACAAGATTCCTGTCGATCTTTCCGGCGGGAATGTCCTGGGAGCCGGCCAGCATGGCCCGCAGCACGTAGCTCGCCGCGCGCCGCGGACCGAGCAAATTCACGGCGTCGGCGACGCTGGTGACTTTGCATTTGAGCCCCAGCGCGGCGCTATTCGTGATTCTCAGCAAACCACAGGTCGCTTTGGGATCGATCGAGACGTCGGCCGCCAATTCAGAAGTGGAACAGCTTTCATCTTTCAAGTAGCCGAACATTTTGCGCGCCAGCTCGGGCAAGAACATGGCATCGAATTGCCTGGCGACCTGGTAGGCTTCGGGCACGACGTCCAGACGAGAATTGGGCGAGAGCACAATCAAGGACTTGGCCTTCGTCACGAGCGATTCCAGGTCGCCGTCCCGGCGCAGCACGCAATTGACGCCGATTTTGGCGGCCCGTTCCGCCAATTCGAAAGGTCGTTCGGCAATCAGGATCGTGGCGGCGCGCAATAACGCCTCGGAATGCAGCCGCTCGAGAATCTCGATCCCGGACAGAAATCCCGGCAGGCGATCGTCGACAATCACCAGGTCGACCGACCGGCGATAGGCGAGCCTGTACATCTCGTCACAGCCGGTCGCGACCTCCGCCACGATTTTTGTGGCGGCCAGTTTCACGGCCAGTTCAGCGCTTTGTTCGATATCCGCGAGTAAGATCGCGGCGACATTGGGTCTGTTCATCGGATCACACCTCAGGTCAAGGCCGGTGAAATCGCCTCGTCTCGGACGATGCGGGAAAAGAACCGCCGGACCGCGGATCTCGGGAAAGAGGCTTATTCGACGAGAAAAACCTCGTAAACAGGCGGAAAGAGGCGTGTCGGAGAAAACGTCAAATCGAGAACATCCAAAATCAGGACCGACCCGGCGGCCATTCGCAAATCGTACGTGCCCTGTCCGGCGAAGATCACTTCGCCCCACTTGGCATAGATCGTCCCGGCGATCGTCCCGCCCAGGATCAGCGCTTCGTTGACGAAGACGAGAGGCCGGCGATCGGCGCGCCGTTGAAACAGGAGCATGCCGTCATAGGGACTGTCGGCATCGGTCAGCGGTGTCAAACTGCTGGTCAACAGGGCGGCATTGATGACGACGCTCGGCACTTGACTCATCAACTCGGGAGCAGGCGGCGGAGTTTCTCCGTCGCCATCATCGGGCGCGCCGACCGTCGGATCGTAGGCCGCAGAGTTCGTGATGTAGAACATGACGCCGTTGGCGGTGATGCTTCCGCCTGCGAGCACTAATGCCGCCTGCGACAAAGGATTCTTGCCACGGACGATATAGACGCCCGGATTAAACACGGCAATTCCGGAAATGACTTCGATCCAGTCGTACACTCCGGGGTGCAGGTTGACAGGGGGGCCGATGAGGGGCAACCCGATGACTCGCACGCCGCCGTAGGAAGTCGCAGAAACATTCCGGCTGTCGGCTGATAGCGTCGGCACGGGAAGAGTCGTCAACGGATCGGGGACCGGCAGCTTGTTGGCCTTAAGCGGGCTCGGGCTGCCGGCCGCGATGCTGCCATAATTGCTCGGATTGTCGACACCCCCGACGACGCGAATATCGCGGGCCTTGAGAGAGGTCAGCGATACGATCGGGAAGCAACTGATTCCGTACGGCGGTCCCGATCCGGTTCCGGCCGGGTTGCCATTCTGATCGACGCCCCCCCACGTTGTATTTACGAGAACGGCTCCGTTAACGCTCACCTGTCCCAGGCCCGGCACCTGGAGCCCGGCGTATTGAGTCGGGATCGGAGGGATCGTGATCATCGGCACTCCCGACACTGTCCACGACGGCGGATCGGGATCGAGCACCACGATCGCACCCCCCACCGTAGACGCTTCTGAACCGGCGACCGACCTGGCCTTAACCGTTTGTAAGTCGGCCATGCCGATCAGCGGAACGAAGTATGTGGACGCATTCAACGTCAAGATCACTTCGACGTAGCTCGAATTCCCCTGATAGCTCCCGCTGGCCGGAGGGAGATTGACCGTCACCTGCGCCCCCGCCAGGCCGTTCCACTGCCGGACGTAGCTGACAGCCGTCGCAGCGGCATTCCCGGAATTGCCCTGTTGGATATCGAGAGCGGCGGCGGTCGCCGCAGCATCGGCGGCTTGTTGCGCGCCGCGTCGCTCGGCCATCATGAGGCCGCCGTCGATCACCAGTCCCAGCAGGCCAAAGAGGGCCGGAAATGCGACGACCACGAAGACGATCGCCTTGCCGCGCCGAGCTCGATGCCTGGCCAACAGGCGCGCCAGGGCTGCGGAGTTCGAGGCCTGATAAGGGCGGTCTGCCGACCGATTTGCCGGCCGGCATTCGGACAGTGCCGCGCGCGAGTCCGGTTCCGGAACGGGCGTGAGCAAACGTGTGCGGATTTGTGCAGGAGAAAGCATGGCGGTTCCTTAAACCGTTAATGCGCGATGCGCATGGTCGAGGTGGCGGACAGATTGATCGGCGCCGATCCAAGAATGAACGGAATCATCGGCTGGTGTTGATAGCTCAATTTGGCGACGACTCGATGGCCGGGCTGGTTATCGCCATCGAGCCATTGCAGGGATAAACTCACGGCGCTCGGATTCATCGTCACCAACAGGGGTTTGACGACGGACGCCGCGGGCGAGGCATCGGCTGCCGTCGTCGAGATGGTCCCGGCCCCCCAGGCGCCAACCTGCGAGTTTGCCAAAGCGCCATGCACGATGGCGGACCGAGCCAACACACGCACCGCCTCCGTCAGCGTATTCTGTCGCAAGACGGCCAGCCCGACGTCGAACATTCCGAAAAGCACTGTCAGCAAAACGCTCAACACGAAGGCCCCCTCGACGATGGCTGCGCCCCGCCGAGGATGTGCTTCTCGCTGACGTTTGCGAATCATCGGATGGTGTTTCATGGATGGTCCTCGGATTGACCGGCGGTCGATTGTGTTCATTGGTACTGCCGATCGGTCACCGACAGCAGAATCGAAAAATCGTGCGGCAGCCCAGGCCAGGACGTGACGGTCTGGAATGGATACGACGCCGTGACCGTAATGCGCAGAATGCCCGTCGCGTCGGTCGTCGTTTGAATCGAAGTCGACAAATTGGAACCGTCAAACCCGCGAACGGATTGCATCTCGGCTGTGACCTCTTGCTTCACTTGCGATTGCCAGGAAGCGAGCGTGAAGCTCGTGTAGCGGTGGGTGGCGCCATATTCCGCCCCGACCCGAGCGGCGTTCGACAGGGCGATGTTCAGCGCGGCCGCACGACCGAGATCGACGCAGCCGAGCGCCAGCAGCATCAGCACGGGCAGCACCACGGCCAATTCCACGGCCGCGGCCCCGCACCTGGTCCTCGGATTCGCAATCGGCATTCTCATTTGTCGAAGGCCTCACTCAATTGAATGGCGGCGGGACCGGCCAAAATCACAAAAATGGCCGGAAAGATCAGCAGCAACGTGGGGAACAGGATCTTCACAGCGGCCTTTTGAGCCAGTTCCTCGGCCCGCAGCTCGCGATCGGAGCGCATGGTCTCGGCATGGGTCCGCAGCGTTTCGGCGATCGGCGTGCCAAAGCGCCGGGCCTGCTGTAACAGCGTGCTGAGCACGGAGATGGATTCGAGATCGGTCCGGTCCGCAAAATTCCGCAGCGCAGCATCGGGCGACGCCCCGAATTCGATCTGCTTCTGGACCGCGCCCATCTCGCCTGCCAATATGGGATGGGCGACTTGCAATTCGTCAGTCATGCGCTGGAATGCGGCCTCGAGGCTCAAGCCCCCTTCCACACAGGTCACCAGGAGATCCATTGCATCGGGGAGCGACTGATTCAGAACGACATGCCGGCGGGACTTCCGGTAATCCAGCCAGAAGCTGGGGGCAATCAGACCGAAGCCGCCGCCGATGCCCCCCCACATCAGCGCGAACCAATAATTGAAATTGCCAAAATAGGCCACGCTGAGCCCGACCAGAGGAGGCAGCACCGCCAGCGTCACACGGGCGACCGAGAGCCCGATCAGGGCGTACGGCGAATAAATGCCGGCGTGCATGAGCCTGGCATAGATATTGTTTCGCTTCTCTTCAGCTTCTGCATCGAGCGGCTGCGCCCCGGCGGAAATCGCCTGAGAGGGCGCATGGCAGGTGGCGATTTTGTTCACCAGGCGACCACTCTTTCGTTCGCTGGTTTTTCCGTCGGATAATTGATTCAGTCGGGCGGTCACGCGCCGATCTCGGTCGTAGAAGTGAGCGAACAACAGCGCGCTGATGGCTGCCGCTGCAATGAAGACGAATAGCGAAATCAAGGCCGGATGAAGCGTCATGTTCCGTGTCTCCTGCGTCACGTGTCAGGTCGTGACGTGTCAGTAGGCGAAGTTGATGATGCGCCGGATCCATAATCCGCCCAGCACTTGGGCCAGGGCGAGTCCGCCCAGCAACTTCGGACGATCGAGCAGGACTTGGACATAGTCCCGATTGAGAAAAAACAGGGCCGTGAACGCGACGACGGGGAGAATCGTCAGGACGATCGCCTGCATCCGCCCCTCACCCGTCAAGGCTTTGACCTTGCCTACCAGTCGCAGGCGCTTGCGGATCATGGTCGAAAGATTATTCAAGACTTCCACGGGATTGCCCCCCGATTGCCGCTGGACCAGCATGGCCACCACGAACATTTGCAGTTCGATCACTCCCGTCCGTCGCGCCAGGTCCTTCAACGCGACGTCCTGCGGAAGCCCCAGGTTTTGCTGCTCGCAACACAAACCAAATTCGCCCGAAAGCGGAGGCTTCGAATGCTCGGCCACCAATTGAACGGCTCCCGCCATGGTTTGCCCCGCGCGGACGGCGCGGCTCATCATTTCGAACGCGCCGGGGAGCTGTTTCAGCATTTTGCCGAGGCGAACCTGGCGTTGGTGATGGACGTACAGGATCGGAGCGGCGCCCACGATCGCCGCGAGGACGAGCGCGACGAGCGCGCTTCGCGCGAGCAATCCGGCGACGACTCCGGCAAATAAACCGGCCGCCAGCGCGCCGATCAACAATGGCCGGGGACTGACCTCGATTCCCGATTGCTCGACAATTCCACAAAATCGCTGCCAGATGTTACGTTCTGTTTTGGCGGTCTCGGCTTGAATGAGCCTCAAGTCTTTGAACAAGCTCCCCTTGCGTGCGCCTTTTTCGTGGCGAACGAAGAACGCCTTTTCAAACCGTTTGTTCACGCGGAAACGGGTGGACAAATCGAGATCGATGGCCAGAATCCAGGTGACGACAATGCCGATGCCGGCTGCGACCACGGTCATGACGCCGATGGCGGTCGGGCTCATGGACTTCTCCCCGCATGCAGGAGGCCGTCGAACCGGGCCGTTTCCAGAACCCTTCGTTCGAAGAGGTCGAAGGGGAGATGATTCCCGCTGGTTTGGAGCCGTTCCAGGCATCGTGGGCGAATTCCGGTGGCGACGAACTGGCCCTGCGCCGCGCGATTCTCGTCGATCCCGGATTGTTCATAAAGAAACACGTCGTGCATGTTGATGACGTTGCCTTCGATGCCCGTGACTTCGGAAATCTGGACGATCTTCCGTGCGCCACCGCTCACGCGCGCGCAATGCACGACGATGTCGATGGCTGAACCAATCTGACGCTGGATGAACCACAACGGGAGCTGATAGCCCGCCATTCCCACGAGCATTTCCAGGCGGCTGATCGCGTCTCGGGCGTCGTTGGCGTGCAGCGTGCTCAAGCCTCCGTCATGTCCGGTCGACAAGGCCTGGAGCATGTCGAAGGCCTCGCCGCCACGGCATTCTCCCACAATGATCCGGTCCGGCCGCATTCTGAGTGAGTTTCGTACGAGCTCCCGAGCCGTGATTTCTCCTTTCCCTTCGAGATTCGCGGCGCGGGTCTCCATCCGTGCGACGTGCGGCTGCTGCAACCGCAATTCCGCGGCGTCTTCGATGGTCACGATTCTCTCGTCATCCGGCACATACGCCGACAGCATATTCAGAATCGTCGTCTTGCCGCTCCCCGTGCTGCCGGAAATGATGATGTTCATCCGCGCCTGCACACAGGCCGTCAGAAACTCCACCATCTCGACGGCGACCGAGCGCCGGGAGATCAAGTCTCCTGCCAGCAGGGGCTTGGAACCGAAACGCCGAATCGACACCAGGGCCCCGTCCAAGGCGAGTGGGGGAATCACGGCGTTGACGCGGCTGCCGTCTTCAAGGCGCGCGTCGACCATCGGGCTGGATTCATCCAGCCGTCGACCCACGCGATTGGCGATTCGCTGGATAATCTCGAGCAGATGTTGCTCGTCGTGGAACACGATGTTGGTCTTCTCCAGCCGTCCGCGGCGTTCCACATAGACGGCCTTAGGACCATTGATCAGAATGTCCGAAATCGTGTTGTCGCGCAGCAGAGGATCGATCGGTCCCAGGCCCAGCGTTTCGTCGATGACTTCACTGATCAGCCGTTCCCGGTCCTCATGATTCATCAAATCGAGGCCGTAATTGCAGATTTCCTCGACGCCGTGCCGCAGCTCCCGTCTGAGCTCGTAATCCTCGAGCCCCTTGATCGAAGCCAGGTCCATCCCCACGACGAGACGGCGATGAACGTCTTTCTTGATCTGCTGAAAGCGCTCTTCGTCCGCGGTTCGATCACCGTTTCCGCCGCGCAGGGACGTATTATCGAATTGATTCATGGTTCCTCATTTCACCGGGGGAATGGTTCGCGGCATTATCCGACCGCGGCTCCGACGCCAACGAGTTTGCGCGGCGCGATAAACGGCACGCTCGTGCCCAACGGTTCACGACGACTGGTTTCGGTGGCGCTGGCCGTCACAGGCGACGCCGGCGTTTCTTCCCACAGCCTGGCGACCGATTCGGCAAGAGCTCTCGTCGCCGCGGCAAACTTCGATTTGGGAGACTCCAGCACGCACGGATTGCCGCAATTGATTGACAGGTTGGCCGTCTTGGGATCGTCCGGAAGAAGAATGGCCGGCCTGAGCTTCAAGACCGCTTCGACCTTGGAGGCGGGAATTTCATGGGGCTGTCCGGCACGATTGAAGACCAACTGCACCCGGTCCCGGTCGATCCCCAGCCGCTCGAAGTATTCGAGCAAACGCGACGTATTGCTGATGGCGGCGAAGTCCAGCCGCGACACGATCAAGATCGCGGTGCTTTGTTGCAAGACTTGTCGATGGCATTCGCGATGATAATCCTTCAGGTCGACGACGATGCGCCCAAAGCTGCCTCGGACCAGTCGGAAGACGCGGGTCACGGCTTCGTTTGTCGCAAATTCCACTTCGTCGTCGGCCTGGGGAGCAGCCAGGACGCGCGTTCCACTCGGGTGCTGCAACAGACACTGGCCCAGCATGTTCTTGTCGAGTTTGTCGGTATTGCGGCACAGATCGGCAATCGTGTGTCGGGGGTTCAAGTTGAAGAATGCGGCCGCATTGCCGCCGTACATGTCGAAGTCGAGCAGCGCGGTGGCCGCCGTTTCGGCCAGCAAGACGGCCAAATTGGCGGCCACGGTGGTGGCGCCGGTCCCGCCGCTGGCCGACAAGACGGCGACCGTCTGCCCCTGCGTCGTCCGCCGATTTCCGGCCTGCGCCACACGGCCGAGCGATTTCGCCAACTGCTGACCCAGGCTGGCCGATTCATCGAGGAAGTCGTCGATTCCCTCATGAATGGCAGCGAGAATCAGGTTGGGATCACGCGGGCCGATGGCCACGATCTTCGCTCGCTGGAAGGTGCGAACCGCCTTGAGAACGCTTTCCCAGCGTCCACGGTCCGATCCAACCACCAACAAGATCAGGTCGGGTTCGGCCGTCATGTTTTGCAAGCCGTCCAACGCGGCGTCATAGGACACGACGTGGGTGGGCGGGCATTCGTGCCCTTGTTCTGCCAGAGCGTGCCGCAATTTCAGCGACGAATTGGGGTTATCGCTAATGATCAGAATCAGCATCGGCCCACATCCTTTCGACGAAGATTGGCCTGTCAGCGAGGACGTTGCTATCTCCACCCTACGTCACCGGCATCGTGACGCAAATTGCGGAATCGAAACTGCAAGAAATATTACCAGGGTGGCATAAGGTAAATTTTGTGGCAGTTTTGAAAGAACGGTGCTGGTCTGCGGGTGCCGGGTGCCGAGTGAGCTAGGCTTGAATGCCGCTCAGCGACGCAACCCTCGCCAATCGACCCCCCAGGAGCAAGCTCATGCCGGAACAAGAAACGGTCTTAATCGTGGATGATGACCCTGCCGTACGCCGCGGACTGGATCTGCGATTGCGTGCGGCCGGGTATAACACTCTGCAATGCCACACTGCGGCATCGGGACTGGCCGCTGCTCGCGATCAAAGGCCTGCCGCGGTGATTCTCGATGGGAGCCTGCCCGATCTGGAGGGCGCCGAGTTCATTCGCCGCCTGCTCGAATCGGACAATCTGGCGCCGATCCCGGTGGTCGTTGTTTCCGGCGCTGAAGAAAAGCGCCTTTCGAGCCTGGATGCTGGTGCGGTTTCATTTCTGCTGAAACCCTACGACCGCCAGGCCCTGCTGACGACGGTTCGAGACGCCATCGACGGCTCTCGCAACGAGCCCAGCGATACGGCGCTCACGGTCTCACCTTTCTGATCGATGATCTGTGCGAAGCAGCCGATCGAGCATGTGTCTCCGTAGAAGTGTACCGCAGCAAACGAGAGGGGGCCGCAGTGAGAATCTCGTCGACCGCGACAATGACCAGCCCGGCTGAAGAAGCCGGAGAGGATCGTTCCGATGTACAGCAACGGAATGATCTGACGAGAGGCCGGCTTCACGCCGGGACCCTCTGCACCGAAATCTGGCACGCGCTGGCCGGTCATCACGATCAGCTCGAAATCTTTCGCCGGTGGGCGGAATCTCTCTCGCACTATCTGGGGCACGCCGTCGTTGGAATCTGGTTGCGAGATCCTCATTCATCGACACTCGCATTACAGGTCGTCGTCGGCGGGACGGCTGCCGATTTTGGCCCGGCGATGCAATTGACCAGGGCCGACGTGGAACTGGTTCTTTCCACGCAGGAACCGCGCACGATCAGGGACCTGGCTGCTGACGCTCGCTGGCGAGACCAATTGCCGTTCCTGGGACGGAACCGAATCATCGCCCTGGCGGTGCACCCCCTGGTTTCGCAGGGCGGAACGGCCGGCGCCGTCGTCGCATTCATCCGCAGAAACTGCGACGCCGTCCAGCTGCACCTCCTCCGTTCGGCCATCGACGAGATGTCGTGCGCGCTGAGCCGGTTGGGAACAGAAGCGCGACTTCGGCAGTCACATGCCGCCCTGCGGACGATCATGCATTCGGCTCCGTTGGGGCTCGTCGGACTCGACCTTAGCGGAAACATCACGTTGTGGAACCGCGACGCCGAGCGGATGTTCGGCTGGTCCGAGAAGGAGGTCATGGGTCGGTCATTCGCCGCGACGGCGATGGTCAACGCCGCGGAATTCCAGGAATGGGTGAAATGCGCGCTGCGTGGCAGGGCGACTCGACAATTCGAAGCCCAGGGGCAATGCCGTGACGCCGGGCGACGTGAAATCGGCGTGACGTTAGCTCCCCAGTATGCGGAGGGATCCACCGTCGCCGGCCTGATTGCGGTCATTGTGGATATCCACGAACGCAAACAGAGCGCTCGCCGGCTCTCGATGCAGCACAAGGTGAGCCGGATCTTAAAGGTCGCACCTGCTGCGGAGAGCGCCCTTTCGCAAGTCATCGCGGCGATTTGCCTGGATTTTGGCTGCGAGAGGGGCGATTACTGGCAAGTCGATCGAGAGACCGATCAAGCTCGGATCACTGCCGCCTGGTGTCTGCCGGCCGGCGTCAATGCCGCGGCAGACAAAATCAACGCGGAAAAAATGAGCCCCGAAAAAACGACCGCCGAAAAAAGTACCGAAGTACGGCTGCTTCACGACGACGAGGATTTCGTCGCGTCAGTCTACCGTCAGGGCCGGCCTGCGTGGATTCAGGAACTTCCGTGCGACCGACGAAATCCTGCAGAACATCCTGCCACGAGACAGTTTTTGATGCGGGCTGCAATCGGACTTCCCGTGCGCTTGTCGGGGAACGACGTCGCGGGGATTTTTCTG
Source organism: Planctomycetaceae bacterium (assembly GCA_036501235.1). Classification (GTDB taxonomy): domain Bacteria; phylum Planctomycetota; class Planctomycetia; order Planctomycetales; family Planctomycetaceae; genus JACQFH01. The sequence continues at coordinate 2,306 of DASYAR010000365.1, read as the reverse complement.
TTGCAGGGAGGCGACGTTCTCGAGCCCGAATCGGCTGGCTGGGAATCTCTGGAGAATGTCGCGGAGCAGGTGGCGCAGTTTCTTCTGAAAAAGCAAACGGAATCCACGCTGGCCGTCGCCGAAGAAAATCTGCGGCAGTCGCAAAAAATGGAAGCGATTGGGCTTCTCGCCGGTGGGGTGGCGCACGACTTCAACAACCTGCTGACGGTCATCATCGGACATAGCGAAATCGGCCAGGAAACCTGGCCCGCGGACATTCCACTTCGCGACCTGCTCCGGGAAATCGAGATGGCGGGCAAACGAGCCGCCGGCCTGACCAGACAATTGCTGGCCTTCAGTCGCAAGCAGCCGATCGACCCCGTCGTTTTCAACATCAACCGGCAAGTCGCCGAGATGGAACGCTTGCTGCAAAGTTTGATCGGCAAGGAGATCGATCTCCAGACGTCGCTGACCCCGGACGTGTATCCGGTGAAGGCCGATCCGGCGCAATTCGAACAAGTGATCCTGAATCTGGTCGTCAACGCGCGAGACGCCATGCCTCATGGAGGCCGTTTGACGATCCATACCGAGAATGAGCATCTGGATCGTCCTCTGTGGCGCGACACCGAGAACCCGCTCATCGGAGCATTCGTCGTGCTGGCCGTGAGCGACACCGGTTGCGGCATGTCCGAAGAGACCAGAAAACGCATCTTCGAACCGTTCTTCACCACCAAGGCGCTGGGGAGGGGAACGGGGATGGGTTTGGCGACGGTTTTTGGGATCGTCAAACAAAGTGGTGGAGGGATCACCGTGGCGAGCGAGCCCGGCCAGGGAACGACTTTCAAGGTGTACTTGCCGCGGGCGCACGACGTGCTGACGGCTTGGAACGTCGACTCGCCCCCCCCATCGATTCCCGATGGAACCGAAACGGTGCTCGTGGTCGATGACGAAGACGGAGTACGGGCAGTCGTCTCGGCCCTGCTGCGAGTCCGCGGCTATACAGTCCTCGGCGCGGCAGGCGGCGCAGCAGCCTTGAAGATCTGTCGCAGCCAGCGCGGCCGGCTGGCGTTGGTCATTTCCGACGTCATCATGCCCGGGATGACAGGCGACGAGCTGGCTCGCCAGATCGTCGCGGAATATCCGAAAATGAAGTTGTTGCAGATGTCCGGTTTTGCAGGACATGCCCTCGCCGCCGCCGAATCGAAGTCACCACGCGTCCCCTTCTTGCAAAAGCCCTTTACCAGCGAGGCGCTTGCGCGAAAAGTTAGGGAAGTCCTGGATCACTGTTGAAAAAGGGGCTGCCCCTTTCCACTGAATGAATCCCATGACAATTCGATATTGCCGAGAGGGACGGGCCCCCTTTTCAACAGGCGGCTAAAGAGCGCGTTGCGCCAGCAAGGCCAGTTCCATGAGATTGGAAATCTCCAGTTTCGCGAACACGTTTCCCCGGTGTTTGCTGACAGTCGGATGGGCGATACCGAGTCGATTCGCGATTTCTTTGGTGTTCTGCCCTTGCGCCAGCAGTCGAAACACCTGCTCCTCGCGCTTCGAGAGTTTGGCGATGCGGCGCCGCGCGGCCTGCTGCTGCATCTCTCGCGCATACTGCCGGCAACTGCTGTCGAGCGCCGTGCGGATCTGCCGCTGCAAATGCGGCTCGTCCAGTGGCGCGACGATGAAATCGAGGGCGCCGGATTGCATGGCTTGCACGACGGTCGGAACCTCGGCCGCGGTGGTGACGAAGATCAGAGGGATGCGGTCGGAACGGTCATGGAGCGCCTGTTGCAGTTCCAGGCCGCTCATCCCCGGCAAATGGACATCCAGCACCAGGCATCCCGGTGTGCATGCCTGTTGAGCACGCCTGCTTAAAAAATCCTCTGCGGCGGCGAAGGTTTCGATTTCCAGCCGGTCGGGCGCGGTGAGGCCGGCGAATCGGTCCAGCAGCTCGTGCCCGTGGCCGATGCCGAAGAGGGTCATGGGGCATCCCACGCCCTCGGGCCGCTGGATCATCAGCGCTTCCTCTGAAAGGTCGGTCGTCCGCTGGCCCGTTTCCGAGTGAGCAGGCTCTGGCGCAAAAGTGGATCCCAACGCCTCTACCGGCGAATCAAGTCGACGATAAGGAATCCCTGAGGCGAGCATGATACTCATTCGTTTCGGCAGATCACCTCACGAGACCTTACGGGGTAAATCCCCTGCCGCAAATTTTGGCCGACGACCCGTGTCCTCAGTGACGTATGCTTCACTTAGAGACGAGTCCCAGGCGTGATGAGATCCACGTGCCTCCACAATAACAATTCGAAGCGTCAATCGATTGAGTGGCGGGCCGGCCT
>DASYAR010000364.1:0-2952 GCA_036501235.1 Planctomycetaceae bacterium | reverse complement strand
TTCCTCGGCAAGCAATTCCAGTCGCTCTGCGGCGCGATACCCACGCCTGGCGCCGACGTTGTCTGTCGAGCTCTTCAGAGTATGCGCCAGCCGCCTGAGCGTGCGGCCGTCACCCGAGGCCTGGCTGTCGCGCATTGCGGCCATCCATTTGGGAATATGTTCCAAGATCAAAACGGCAATGTCGTGCAGAATCTCCGGATCACCTCCCGCTCGCGAAAGAGCAATTTCGCGGTTGAGCGGATCATCGTCGGCCAGGCCCGTGGGACGAAAAGCCGTTGAGAGTTGTGCGTCGTCGCGCTGTGCCGCCGCCTCATCTTCGATCTCCCCGGCGCTCGGGCCCGTGACTTGGGGCGGCTGGTCATGAATGCGGCGGTCGGTCCGTGCGAGTTGTTCGAGGATCTGGGCGACGAGCCGCCTGCGGTCGATCGGCTTTGTCGCGTAGTCACTGCAACCGGCGTCGAGGCAGCGCTGCTGGTCGCCCCCCATGGCATTGGCCGTCAAGGCGATAATCGGCGTGGTGCAAGCCTGCGCTCGCAATCGTCGTGTCGCTTCGTAGCCGTCCAGTTCGGGCATCTGCATGTCCATGAGTATCAGATCGAAAGGAGAGTCGGTCGACCGGGCGGTCATGGTCCGCTGGACAGCCTGGAGGCCGTTCGCAGCGATTTCGACGTCGGCCCCGAGTTTCCGCAAAAAACTCAAGATCAGCACTTGGTTGTCGGGGCTGTCTTCCGCCAGCAGGATTCGTCCCGCTAGCCGCACGGAAGAAAGATCTGCGATCGCGAATTCCGGCTCACCGGTGAGAGCCTCGGTGGCATTCTCCAGCATGCGGACCGATTCGAGCGGGCCGGGATCAACGACAACCGTAAAAATGCTCCCCAATCCGGGCATGCTGGCCAGCGACACGTCTCCCCCGAGCATCCGCGCCAGCGGCCGACTGATGGCCAGCCCCAAACCGGTCCCGCCGAACTTTCGCGTCGTGGATCCGTCGGCCTGAGTGAAGGGCTGGAAGAGTTTCTCGCACTCTCCGGGGGTCATGCCGATTCCCGTATCAGTGATCTGAAAACGCACTTGCGGCCGTCCAGCGGCGCACTCGACCAGAGCCACGGCGAGCTCTACGCGACCTGTCTCGGTGAACTTGATGGCATTTCCCACCAGATTGAGCAGAATCTGCCGGAGGCGCGTCGGGTCGCTGAGGATTTCTTCGGGAACCGGGCCGTCGAATTTCAAGTGCAGAGGCAGATTCTTGGCATCCGCCCTCACGCGCATAATCGAGACGACGTCGGCAGCGAGTTGTATCGGCGAGACGGGCAGCAGTTCGACTTCGAGCCGCCCCGCTTCAATCTTCGACAGATCGAGGATGCCGTTGATAATCTCCAGCAGATGTTCGCCATTCCGCAAAATCGTTTTGACCGCGGTACGCCGTTCGTGATCGGTCATCGCCGGCTCGAGCAGGTTCTCGGCGAATCCCAGGATGGCGGTGAGAGGCGTCCGAATCTCGTGGCTCATATTCGCCAGAAACTGGCTCTTGGCGACGCTTGCAGCTTCGGCAGACTCTTTCGCCTGACGGATCGTGTGATTTGCCAATTCCAGCAGTTGCGATTGCGCCAGCAGAAGCGTGTGGACGTCGAGCAAACGCAGGTCGCCCTCGTCCGTCTGGATTACGATCGGTTCGTAAGCTCGTGCGGTCGGCCGGCTGAGGGCCGCGTGGGCGGCCTCTTGGATATCGGCGACGGCGGCCATGACGTCCGGCTCGGAGTCGATCACGTCGTGCATCTGGCGGATGGCGCGTTTCAGGTACAGTTCCAGCGCGAAGGGCTGGCTCAGACGTTCCAGCAGTCTCGTTCGCGACACGACACCCAGGAGTTCGCGCTCGCCATGGACAATCACGCCGACCAGGGCGGGGTTGCGGTCGAAAAGCTCGGCCACCTGAGCCGTCGCGGTCTCCGGGGATACCCGGTGGCTCGACATCGGTAGCTCCCCGACGGTTCGAGGTACGGCGACATGCTCGAGGTTCGATGCTGTCATTCTGCTTCGCCGGATTGTCCGAGCTAATTCGAAATCATCGATGCCGGCAGCGCCAAGCGTCGATCGAGCACTGCGATCGAAGAAACGCCGTTCCGGAATTCAGAGCACAAAGCGTAGCGTCCGTGGGTGCGGCTCATTCTAAACCGCATCGCGATCCCCTGACATGAAGATCGCATGAGGATTTTGTGTAGACGCCGATCGACGCGAACGATTCGCGTCAAGCTGCACCCGGGCGAATGACTTTCGGCGGCTGAGCGTCCCGCGAGGGCTGATTATTCGTTGCGTCCGATGAACAGATAATACGGCGCACGAACGAAGGGAACCCAGGGAATTCGGGTTTGCCCTTCGCGGACTGCAATCGGCCGGAACCGTTGCTCCAAATAGGAGAGATGGTCGTGTGAAAGGAACACGTTATCGCAGCCGAACCAGACGGGCAGCAACGAGCGCGTGAACCATCCCTGCCGGCTGCGGCCCCGCTTCGGATATTTCCGCGATACGTGAAAATCGACGACGCCGATGTGCCCACCAGGCTTGAGCAGCCGCGCGGCATTGTCGACGGCAGCGAACCAGTCGGGAATCATCGTCAATGAGTAAGAAAATGTGATCACGTCCGCCAGGCCGGACGCCGTATATTGGATGGCATCGTCGAGCACCGGCGTGACATTCGTCCAGCCCGATTTCCGAATCCGCTGGGCCGCGACCTCCAGCAACGAGGGGCACAAATCGATCAAGTGCACTTCGGCCAGGTCGCGCAGTCGCTCTCCAGCGAATTCGAGATTGGTTCCAGTCCCGCCCCCCATGTCGAACCACGAGCCCCCTGCAGGCAGATCGAGCAATTGGATCAGTTCGCTACGTCCGGGGAGCAATCGCCTGCGAAACGAATCATAGGAAGTCGCCTGCCCGCGATAGAAACTTTCGAGCCGGTCG
>DASYAR010000363.1:0-1676 GCA_036501235.1 Planctomycetaceae bacterium | reverse complement strand
ACCCTCCGCAAATCCGACAACACGATGGAAACGATCCTGCGAATCGAAATCGATGAACTGAAAAGCACCGGCTGGTCGTTCATGCCGGAAGGACTCGAAAAGCAACTCGACCCGGCTGCGATGGCCGATCTGCTGGCGTATTTGAATTCGATCAAATAAGGCGACAATCTGCCGGTGCTCGATGGCGGCTTTGGCGTCGCATTCCAGCCCCTATTTCTTCTTCTTCGCTTTCCCCTTCTGGGGCGACTTATCCTTCGGCGCCGGCTCCCCCGAATCGACTTTGACCAGTTTCAGCTCGGCCTGTTGAGCGTCGACTTCGAACTTGAACTGGCCCAGGAAACTCATCCCCAACAGCGGCGGAGCGTCGGGCGCCGTCGGACCAAGCACGCAGCAGTCCACATTTTGGACCGTGAACTTCCCCACGCGGACTGATTCCAGCCTGATCAAAGTGGCCGGCACTTCGCGCCCATCGGCCAGGCTGACTACGACCGGCGTGCCTCCCTCGCCGGCTTTGATCCCCATGTCGCGAGCCATTTTGTCGGACACGGAGAGCGTGCTCGCCCCCGAATCGACGATCATCCGTTTCTTGTGCTTGTCGTTGATCGTCACGTTGACCCATAAGCTGTTCGTCTCGTTCTCGAGCTTGATCGCTTCCGATGTGACGGCCTCTTCCATCGTCTTCAACTGCTTCGAATTCGCGGCGAACGTGGACGAGGGTTTCAGGGCGAACTTCGTGCCCAGCGCCTGGTTGACTTTCTCAAGCGCTTCCGTGGCCGCCCGATCGGCGGCCAGATTGGCCCATTTCTGCGTGACTTCGTCCATTTTGACCCGCATCGACAGAACATCCTGCACGTACGTGTCGCGGATTTCAGCCGCTGCCTTACGGGCTTCTTTCAGCCGGTCGGTGCTTTCCGAGCTCTTCTGGACAAGCTGATCGATTTGCCCTCGCGTGGCATTGAGCGCGCCGACGATGCGATTGTTCGTCACCACGTCGGTCGCATTCGACAGATCGGCGCTCAAGTTCGTCACCTGGACCTTGAGCGCGTTGATTTGATCTCGGACTTCCCCCAGGTCCCGTTGTGCGGCATAGACCTCCCGGTCGGCGGCCATCATCGCTTTTTTCTGCTTTGCCGATTCACGAATCGACTTTCCCAGTTCGACCTCGTCAGGCAGAGAAACTCCCGCGGTCGTCACCTTCAAACCGGCAGCTTCCAAAGCAGCCTTCGCATCGGCCGGAATCGCATCGGCTTTGGCGGCCTTGTTGGCGGTCTTGGGGCCATCGGCGAAAAGAGTGCTGACGCTCCAACCCAGCAGCACAACCACAACCATTCCGCAGGCGCGCGATCTGTGCATGAGCCGACTCAAATCATGAGGAAGGAGTGCAGCAAAAGTTCAATATGACAGCCTACCCCCGCTGGGATTCGGCCACAAGTCTTGGCGTTCGCAGGTGGTGGTGACTTTTGCGTGTGAACCGCGTTTCAGACGGAATGTCGGAATTGACGCAAAAACATCAAGAACTAAAAGGTGTCGGGAACGAATGGCACTGCCGCTTGCGGGCCTTGAAGTTGCGGCGAGCGTCGCGACCGGCGGCGCGGGGCGAGGGAGGCTGTCAGGTGGGCCGGCAGGTTGCGCCGGCGGCCGGCATTCGCGGCGCGCACGACGAACGCACACGCCAC
>DASYAR010000362.1:0-40318 GCA_036501235.1 Planctomycetaceae bacterium | reverse complement strand
CTGCCGGCGCCTCGGCCGCAGGTTGCGGCGGCGCGGCGGGGGCTTCTGCCTGCGGTGCCGGAGCACTGGCCGCGCCGCTCGCAGCTTGGGCTCGAGCAGCCGCCAGAATATCTTTGGTGCTCAATTTCTTGGGAGCACCCCCCTTAGATTCATCAGACACGACCGTCCCCCAAAAACGCACGTGGTGGCGGAAGAACTGTTGCGCAGCGGCACACAGTGAGCACCGGCACCGTCAGCGCTTTCGAGAGATTCTGGCATCCACAGGAACAACTGACAACCGTGTGAAGCGCTCGCCGGGTAATTTCTCAGAAGCAGGAAGGAGGCTAAGAGAGGTTCCCAAGGATGGGAAACAAGTAGGATGCGAAACTTTTCTCTACGGCGTTCGGCTGCGCGTTGCGGGTAAACGATCTGGCGCCTTTCAATCGCGGGAGATGCGAGCCACAATAAAGTTTTCGATCCCATTCGCCCGGAGGTTGCGATTGAACATCGCTATTTCCGATTTAATTCGAGAATTCGAGACGTCCATTCGTCGCGACCCGGCCCAGCGCGGGTTAATCGGCTCGGAGCCGGCGTTTGGCCCGATTTGCCCTGGTCACCTGGCGAGGGCCGCCGCGCATCTGGCCGAATATGGCGAGAGCGTCGCGATCGTGACCGGCTTTTACATTCCGGGGGGCAATCCGCCGGCCGCGGAGACTGACGGACCACCCGGCGCGCTCGTGCTCGCACAGACCCTTTCGAACCTGGGAATCGAGGGCCGCGTGCTCACTGATTCTTACTGTTTCAGCGCCGTGAACGCCGCCGCCGTGAGCAGTGGTTTTCCAACCGAGCGGCTGATTCGCTATCCGCATTCGACCGCAACCGACGCAAACGCGGCGGCGACTGCCCGCTGGCGAACTGAGTTCTGGCGCGAGGGACCAGGTAAAAACCTTTCGCACCTGATCGCCATCGAACGTGTGGGACCCAGTCACACTGCTGAATCGATCTCTCGGCAAACGAGGCAGGGGGCTGTTCCCATCGAACGATTCGCCGACAAGGTTCCAACGGAGCATCGCGATTGCTGTCATAACATGCGCGGAGAGAACATCGATCGGTTTGCCGGCGACGTGCACCGGCTCTTCGAGGAATGTGGAGAGATCTTGCCGCACATCAAGACGATCGGCATCGGCGACGGCGCCAACGAGATCGGCATGGGAGCGGCGGCATGGGAAGACCTGGAGCAGCGTCTGCCAGGCGAACAATCGGGCCGGGTCCCCTGCCGCATCGCGACCGATTGGAACATCATCGCCGGGACGAGCAATTGGGGGGGCTACGCGCTGGCCGCTGCAGTAGCGCTGCTGCGAGGAAATGTGCAGGCGCTGGCGCGCTTCGACGCGGCGCACCAAGAGCACGTGCTGCAAGACATGGTCGAGCACGGCCCGGCAGTCGACGGCGTGACGCGGCGCTCCGAACCGACGGTCGACGGTTTGCCTTTTCTCACCTATATACAGCCCTGGGAAGCGATTCGCTCCAAGCTGGCACTGTGCGAATAGCGCTCCGTTTCGTTGTTGCGCATCGATGTACGGCGCGAAGAGGCAAGTACGATGTGAGCCATTCGTGTCACGCGAGCGCACTGTAGCGCATTCGATATATTGCGCCTGAGGCGAGCTTGCGTCTTCGCGGCGCCGCGCCACAGCATTGTTTCGTGCAATCAACGCGCCGCACCCCAGATGCCTCTGCGTTCGCGCTGTGCCTCGCGCTGTGCGGCGCGGAATCGGCGCTTCATCGCTTCGCTGTAGGGGTGATTCGTGATGGCTTTTCCCAGCCCGGCTCGGATCAGTTCTTCATTCAGGAACCAATCGTCGACATAGACATAAGCCAGTACCCGGTCATATTTGTCTCGCCGTTCCTTGTCGAATTCGAGTCGGACGTTGCGTCCTTCGACGTGCTCGCGCGTGAATTCGTGGGCTTCCGGGCCGAACGGTTCCACGGGCCAGTCGGGGCGCTTGGTTTCGGGCGTATCGACTCCCAGGAGACGAATTCGGGTGCGATCAGCGAGCAGCAGCGTGTCGCCGTCGACGGCTCTGTCGACGAAAGCCGTAGCTCCCGGCTGCAGATTATTTAGCGGCGGACCGTGATCTGTGGGGAAAAAGAATTGCCAGGCCGCGAGACCGGAAAGCAGGGCCAGCATCGCGAACCGCACGACGACGATCCGCCGCGGAGGTGGGAATCGCCGCTGCCGCCCCATGCGCCCTCGTAATTAGTTCTCGCTGAAGTTCAGACGACGGAGCGCGTCGCGCCCCAGCGGGTCCTTCAGGTATTTCGCGTGGCAGCGCTGGCAGAGATCGAAACGGAACGCCTTTGAGTTGCAGTCTTCGAGCTCGGCGCCCGTCATTTCCATCTCGTGCAGTTCTTCGGCGACCTCTTGCAGGTGGTCGACATCGAGGTCGGATTCGTTCAGGTCTTCGGGGTCGAACGCTGGGAAAACCTCCAGGCGCACCACATATCGCCGATCGTCCAGAGGCTGGCCGCACAGATCGCACGAGAAATGTAACATGGAGACTGCGTCCTTCCGCTGACGAGACAAAATCCAAATCAAACAGCACTCGACATGTCTTCGATTCTAAACAGAAATCGCAAATCGAGGAAAGCCTGATTTCGAAATTTTTTCGAGAGAGTGATTCGTCTTCAAACAAATTTCGAATCGGGATCGAGCGCCGCGCGCAGCCGATTGCGGCGGCGTTCGAATTCATTTTCAGGCAGCACGGGAACCAGATCGGCCGTCGCCAGCTCAACGGGCAGATCGACCCACGTCCGGCAGCCGTCGAAATGAGGCGAATCGGGAATGACGTGCGCGCCGCCACGCGCGAACATGCGCACCGACAGCACGAACAGGCCTGGACGTTTGTAATGAAATCGCTCGCTGATCGTCTGCGGCGACCAGACGTGCAGTCCCGCCAGTCGCGGGAGCAGGCCTTCGTCGTGCACATCGAACACATCCGTCACGACGGCATAGTGCGCGAGTTGCAAGGTTCCTGTGGTAGGCCGTGCCGCTTCCGCTCGTTCGAGAAATGGCCTGGCGTCCGACTCCAACCCCGCCGCCGTTTCGTGCAAATAGGTGGGGAACAACCAGAACTCCCCGTGCGCGACACGAAATCCCTCGCGCCCCTCATGGATGCCCCCCTTGCGAATGATGAGTGATTGTCGCCCCTCCCCAAGCGCCGCACAAATCGCAGCCCATTCCTTAAAGGCTATGTTGTTGGAAACCAGCATGCGATCCTCAAATCAATCCGGCGAGCGGGGGACGTCAACCCCCTGGTACGTTGCTTGTCAATTGAAACTTAACTTATGCGAGTCTCCGACAGTGGCAACCGCCGCCGAATCCAATCACGCCCACGACAGAATGCCAGACGTGTGGTTTTCGTCCAGGCCATCGCAAACAGACAGGCCAAATATCCGACAACCGCAATGGCACAAGCTTCCCACTCGTAAGCCACTTGAAAAGCGGCGACCGCCAGCACTGCCAGAATCCACGTCGCCTTGACCGGTAGCCAGGTGGGCGTCACGAAGATGTACCACCTCTCATTGTCTTCCCATCTCCTTATCTTGCTTCCCCTGTTCGACAGGCGTCACGAGGAAATCGCCTCTTCAGCTGCGCGGTCCGGCTCGGCGACGAACCGGTAGCCGACGCCGCGGACCGACAGAAAATGACGCGGGTTCGCCGGGTCGAGCTCGAAGTGCTGTCGCAACCGGGCGATAAAGTTGTCGACGGTGCGCGTCGTCGGAGACGAATCCATCCCCCAGGCATTGTCGAGAAGCTGGTTGCGCGTGAGGACGATCCCTTCATTCTCGACGAAGAACTTGAGGACCTTGATCTCGAGCGGAGTCAGCGAGCGCGCTTCGCCCCGTACGGTGACTTCGTGCGTCGCGAAATTGACAACGGCGCCGTTGAATTGAAAAACGTCGACGGCCGGTTTCGCTTCCGGCGCCGTCCCGCGGACCTGTCCGTGCCGGACCAGAAGGCTCCGCACCTGGGCCAGGAGCTCGGGAAGTTCGAACGGCTTGGTCATGTAACGATCCCCCCCGGCGTCGAATCCGCGGATGCGGTCTTCGGGCAGAATGCGGGCCGTCAGGATCAGGACGGGAACATAGACCTTCGCCGAGCGCAGCTTCTCAAGCACGGCGTATCCGCTCATCTGCGGGAGCATGAGGTCCAAGATGACGAGGTCAAAGGCGGCAGGATCAGCCTCGAATTTCAGGATGGCCGAGGGGCCATCTTCGACGAGGGTGGCTTCGTACCCTTCGGCTTCGCAATTGAACTTGAGCGGCATGCCGATATGTCGCTCGTCTTCGACGATCAGGATGCGCTCTTTCATGGCGTGTGAGGACCATCTGTGGCGATGGTCGGCAAATTCGAATCGTTTCAGGCAGCGGGGATGATTGGGCCGGATTCGTCGGTCGGCGGTGGGCGGAAGCGGCCGGGCAGCTCCACCTCGAACGTGGCGCCGTTCAGCAGGCCCCGGCTGAGGAGGTGAATCTTCCCTTTCATCTTGTTCACTAACGTCTTGACGAGATACAGCCCCAGCCCCGTCCCTTTGGTCGTGCGCTCCAGCTCGGTGCCGCCGCGAAAGAACCGGTGGAAGATTTTTCGCCGCAAGTCGAAGTTCACTCCCTGGCCGTTATCGGCGACCCGGACGACCACTCGATTGTCGTCCTTGGCGGTCACTTGCACCAGCACTTGCGGTTGCGCGCCGCCATATTTGACGGCGTTGTCGAGCAGGTTCAAAAATACCATCTCCAGATCGCGCGATCGGCCGCGCGCGTCGCATGGTTCGATCTCCAGGCGGATCTGCTGATTCTCCAGTTCATATCGCCGACGAATCTCTCCGGCGCATTTGGCAAGCAGGCCGTCCAGCGGCACGTCGTCGACAGGTTCGTTCCGCTCGACGTGATCGAGCCGTGCCACGGCCAGCAGGTGATCGATCAGCGAATCGAGCCGCTGAACGTCCTCCATGACGTATTTGAGAAACTCCTGCTGTTGCTCCGCAGGTACGGTTCGCAATTCGAGCGTTTGCAGGCAGAGCTTGATCGAGGCGAGCGGCGATTTGAGCTCGTGGGTGACGCTGTCGATGAAATTGGCTTGCCGGCGATTGAGCCGATATTCCTTGAACCCCCAGAAGAAGTAGACGACGACGCACACGAGAATCAACGAGATGAACACCGTGCCGATCGCCAGGATTGCCCAATTGTGCACGGCCGCGTTGTTGATGATCCAGATGACGAGCAGCGCCACCGTCAGCGTCAGCACCACCACCAGCAGAGTGATCTGCCAGGTCAGAGACGATCGCTTGATCATGGGAAGGCGTTCCCCGGCTGTAACGGAAAGACGTGTTCAGCTTACATTGTTTGTGCAGTTGATACGAGATTTACCCGGAATCTTTGATCTGCTCCCCGAACCGCTCCGTTTGAAACTCCAGAGGCGATGATGGGAAGCACGATCTCAAGACCTGACTGGCCGACCGTCTATTTCCGGCTCAAGATGCGGATCGAAGCCGCCGGCGTCGACGTGAGATGCCAAAGTCTGGGTCCGCAAACGACCGGCGTCTTCGACGGCACGAGCATCACGACCAACACGGAGTGCGATTTCGAGACACGATGCCATAATATGGCGCATGCGTTCGGCCACATCGTACAGTGGAGCCTTGACGGGCCCCGTTTTCAGTCGCTTTACGATGAGCTTTACGTTTCCAAGGACCGTAAAGAGGTTGACCCCGACCGGTTAGAACATTCGCTGTGCGTCTTCCGTGAGTATGAAGAAGAAGCCTCTGCGTATGCCGCAGGGCTCTTGATCGAAACCGGAAACCGAGCAACATTGCCCGCCTTCACTCTATTCGCGCGGGCCGATATCGAAGCGATCATAAGTTACCATCGGGACGGACACGCTCCCGTCTGGCAAGAGTTTTTTTCGGCCTGGCGAAATCGGATCGTGCAGGGCGGAATTCAGGCTCCAGAATTCGTTCCCAAGGCAATTCCACAATTCACGCCAAAGCAGATCGCTGCACAAGAAGTCGTCCGCGGGGTGCAATGTTAAGTCCGCAGCTCGTCCAGGCGTCGCTCGAGAAATCGTCGTTCGGGGGCCTGGCGGGTGAGTTCGATGGCGCGCCGGTAGGAAGCCTGGGCATCGGCCTTACGGCCCAAGCGCCGGCATAGATCTGCCCGGGCGGCATGGGCCAGGTGATATTCCTGCAAATCGCCGTTTCGTAAGATGTCATCGACCAGCGCCAGGCCCGACGCGGGACCGTCGCGCATCGCTACGGCGACGGCACGATTGAGCTCGACGATCGGCGACGGCGACGCCTGCATCAGCACGTCGTACCAGCCCACGATTCGGGCCCAATCGGTGGCTGCAGCGCTGGGCGCGTCGGCATGGACTGCGGCGATGGCTGCCTGCACGGTGAACGAACCAAATCGGCGCGATGACAAAGACCGTTGCGCCAACGACCGGCCTTCCGCGATCTGATCCTGGTTCCAGAGTGAGCGGTCCTGGTCTTCGAGAAGAATCAGGTCGCCGTCAGCCGAGGATCGCGACGTGCGCCGCGATTCTTGCAGCAGCATGAGGGCGAGGAGCCCGCCGACCTCGGGTTCGGGGAGCAATTCGATCAACAGACGCCCCAGGCGGATCGCCTCGGCCGAAAGATCGGACCGTGTCAGCGATTCGCCCGATGACGCGGAATATCCTTCGTTGAACACCAGGTAGATCACGTGGAGGACCGTTTCGAGCCGGTCGGGAAGATCAGCCCGCGAAGGCACTTGATACGGAACGCGGGCGGCGCGGATTTTCGACTTGGCGCGCACGATCCGCTGGGCCACCGTCGGACCGGTGCTTAAGAAGGCGCGGGCGATTTCGTCAGTCGTCAAGCCGCACACTTCTCGGAGCGTGAGCGGCACGTGCGAGTCGGGAGGCAGGGCGGGATGGCAGCAGGTGAAGATCAGCCGCAGGCGGTCGTCTTCGACGCCCTCATCGTCCCGTGACGCAACGGAATCGGCGCCGGCATTCAGCCGTTCGGCCAGTTCCCCCAACGACGCGTCGAAGCGGGCGCGACGGCGGATGACGTCGATGGCTTTGAAGCGGCCAGCCGATACGAGCCACGCACGGGGATTTTCGGGTACACCGTCCCGCGGCCATTGTTCGATCGCCGAGGCAAACGCCTCGTGCAGCGCCTCTTCGGCGAGATCAAACTCACCCAGCAGGCGAATCAGGGTCGCGAAGACGCGCCGCGACTCGGTGCGGTAGACCGAGTCGATCAGCGCTCGCACCTGCTCGACTGTGTGTTCTCCCATAAATCAGATTTCCATTGGGCTCAAATCGCCACGCATGATACGTTGATTTCAATTCACATTGCAATTCGTTCCGGTGTGTCGGCGGCAGGGGGCTTGTTCTGCGTCGCCGCGCGTCAATCATCCTTCTATTGGGAGCTGGTTCCGTTCGCTCATGCGGGGAACGCAATTGCTTCTCGTGGCTTTTGCGCCCTGCTGGAACATGATGTCCGGCTTGGAGTTGCAGACAGCGAGAGAGATTGATTGATCCGCTCGAGCCCGCCCTGCGTTCGTAGCAGCAGCAAGTCGCGTTGGTTGTGTTTACACGGACAAGCGACCAAGATGGTGGACATCCAAACGGATACTTTGGCGATTGCCTTTAAGGCCCACAGGAAAGGCCAGGTGCGGAAATGATTTTTGGAAAGTTATGGCGTGCGCTGAGCGCGCAGGTCAACAAAGTCGCCAACTTGTTCTGGACGGCCGACCCCATTGCACAGATGCAATATGAGTACGATCTGGCGGTCGACCAGCTCAAACAGGGACGCGAAGGGCTCGAACAATACCGAGCGCTCGTCGAACGGGTGGGCCGTCAGGCCGCCAACAATCAAGCGCACGTCACCAGCCTGGGAGCCAAGATCCAATCGTACCTGCAAGCCGGTGACCGTGAAACGGCGTCGCGGTTCGCCCTCGAGCTCCAGAATGCCAAGAAAGAGCTGTCCGAGAACAACGCGCAGCTCAAGCTGCACGAAGAGTCGTACAACAACAACGTCTTAAAGGTCAAACACGCCAGCGGCAAACTCCAGCAGATCCGCGACAAGATTGCCAAGTACGATGCCGAGCTCAAGATGAGCCGTGCCGAGGCCGAGCTCGCCAAGCTCTCACAGGACTTCAACTTTGACGTGACGACCGATTTCGGCCAGATCGAACAGGTGATTCAGGACAAGATCTCTCTGAATCGGGCCAAAGTTCGGGTGGCGGCCGATTTATCGGGTGAAGGAATCGTCGACATTCAGCGCGAGCAGGCGATGCAAAAAGTACTGGCCGATCAAGCATTGCGGGAATTCGAAATCCAGGCAGGCCTGGTCACTCCCGAAACAGCGAAGGTCGCCGAAGCGGAAAAAGAGTTGGGTCCGGCCATGCCGGCCAAAGAAGCCGTGAAGGGCTCGTGACGCAAAGGGCCGGTTCGTGACAGACAGCTTGCGGAAAGACGTTCGCGCCATCGTTCCGTCAGGCGGTAACGCTCCCGTTTCGGCAGGGCCGACGGCGAAAACGCTGCCGGAATGGTATCCGGCCTGGGCGCGTTCGCTGGGAGAACTGTATTTTTCGGGGACGACGTGCCTGTTCGTCGTGCACGGCAACGTCCACGACCTGATCCGCTGTCCCGCGACCGACGGAACCGATATCTACTGCAATCTATCCGAATTTCTGGCGTCACAGGTTTTCGGCTCGTGGGACGTAATCGCCCAATACGACTTGGCGCGCGGATTGCGGGCCGCCGCCGCGGGGGATGCGAACCGCCTGCAAGGTATGATGCAGTTTCTTTCCAGCCGGTTGGGCGATCCGTCCGCCTGGCCGCGCGACCCCGACAGCGTGCTGCTCGCGCTCGACAAACTTCTCGAACGCGCACTGCTCGAAGACGACCCGGCGCGACGCAAGAGCCTGGGAATCATTCTCGACTATGCACAGTACATCGTTCCGGCGGGCGATCTGAATGCGCTGGCGCGCGGGCAGGGGACGAACCTCGTCCGTTTTTTGAGCTGGGCCCAGAACCCGTATTTTAAGCGCGTCAACATGGCGTTTTGTCTCGTTGCCGGACGGCTGGCCGAAGTCAACGACCGGCTGGTGCAGAGCCCACATGTGGCGGCGATCGAGATTCCCCTCCCCGATCGCGATGAGCGCGAACGGTTCTGCCAGTGGTCGGCCCGGTCGCAAGATTTTTCGAAACTCACGGATTTCACCCCGGCCCAACTGGCGGACCTGTCGAACGGGCTGAGCCTCACGAGCCTGCAGGTGCTGTTGTCGCAGGGTCGCGGCGGGCCGCTACGCGTGGATGCAGCCCGGTTCAAGAAACTGAAAAAGACGATGATCGAACGACAGTGCCAGGGGCTGGTCGAGTTCGTCGAGCCCCGGCACACGCTCGATCTGGTCGTCGGACAAAAGGCGGCAAAGGAGCGACTCCAGCAGGACGCCGAATTGATCATGAAAGGGCAACTCGACGTGGCGCCGATGGGTTATCTTCTCTGCGGGCCAGTGGGGACGGGCAAGTCGTTTCTGGCCGAGTGTTACGCCGGCTCGATCGGAATTCCGTGCGTGAAATTGAAGAATTTTCGCTCAAAATACGTCGGGGAAACCGAGGGCAACCTGGAACAGGTGCTGACGGTGCTGCGGTCGCTGGGGCCGGTGGTCGTCCTGATCGATGAGGCCGACGCGTCGTTGGGAACGCGCGAATCCGACGGAGACTCGGGAACCTCCAGCCGCGTGTTCGCGATGATCGCCGCCCAGATGGGAGACACCCGGTATCGCGGGCAGATCATCTGGATGTTGATGACGAGCCGGCCGGAACTGTTGCCCGTAGACCTGAAGCGCCAGGGGCGCGCGGAAGTACACATTCCGCTCTTCTATCCTCAGGATGAATCAGAAGTCCGCGAGATGGTCGTAGCCCTGGCGAAGAAGAACAAGATCCCGCTGGCTGCAGATGCCGTGCCGACAATCAAGCCCGACCGGTTTCTCAGTGGCTCCGACATCGAAAGCGTCGTGCTGGCGGCCCGTAGGCAGGCGTTGACATCCGGTCGGCAGCAATTGGAGAGGCAAGACATTGAAACCGCGTTCGGCGAATTCATTCCGTCGGCGCAGGGGCTGGAAAAAGAAATGCAGGAGCTGGCGGCCGTGCTGGAATGCACGCAACTGGGATTCCTGCCCCCCAGGTGGCGAGAGAAAGTGCTGCAACCTGCGGGTCGCAGCCAATTGCAGGAGCGAATGATGGCGCTGAAGAGTGTGTTGAAAGATTAATAAAATGAAGGACGCATTCCCATGAGCAACAAGCCTGTAACGACCGGCAAGCGCATCAACTGGTTCGACGAAAAATCGCAAACACCGCTGATTGAACAGTACGCCCGTAAGCTGACGACGTTTCTGGATGCCATCGCCGATGGAAAAATCGACAATCACGAGATCCAAGCGCAGGAAACTCGCGTTTACCAGTTAATGAAAGACATCGAGCCGCAGCTCGACGACTCGCTGCACTTGAAGGTGACAGAACTGCTGTGCGAATTGACCGCGCACGACCTGATGCAGATGCTGTACCAGATGCAGCAGGCGCGGCCCAAAACCGTGTTTCGCGGTTGAGCCACCGGGGGAATTCCCGCGCAGCGGATGAATCGCAATGCACTCTCCGGGAGAACGACCGATGAACGGACAACCCAAACCTGCCTTCTACGCCGCCGTGGGGCTGGTGGTCTTGGCGCTGATCGCTTTCGCGATCTGGCGCGCCGATATTTTCGCGCCGCCGCCCAAACCGAATCCGGATGTCGGGAAGATCGACCCTCAGGAACTGCCGGCCCATGCCGAGCATCCCGACTCGGGCCCCGAGTTGATGGCGAAGGAATACAAGTTCCGTCCGCGGCAGGAACGGCTGCCGGAGCCGGCGGGGGTGGCGGCCTATACGCCGCTCGACAAGACCGACAACACGGTGCGGTTCGCCCTCAACGTCTGGGCCGGCTGGGGACCGATCATTCTCGCGAACAACGGATTCAAGCCCGAGCACGCCTGGAAGACCGGGGACGGCAAAGAGTTCAAAGTCGAATTGGTTGTGATCGACGATCCGGTGAAGATGCGCGATGCGTACGCAGCGGGGCAGGTCCATATCGGCTGGGGGACGCTCGACATGATTCCGCTTTTCATGGGGGGCTTTGTGGATGATACGGGCAAGCCTCGCGACGCGCGGATCATGCCGCGCGTGTTCCAGCAGATCGACTGGTCGAACGGCGGCGACGGAATTGTCGTGCGCGAGAGCATCAAGACGGTCGCCGACCTGCGCGGTAAGAAGCTCGTGCTGGCCCAGAATTCGCCGTCGCACTTCTTCGCGCTGAATATGCTCGTCTCGGGCGGGGTCCAGCCTGCGGAGGTGGATTTCGTCTTCACGGAGGATGCGTTTCAGGCGGCCGCCGCGTTCAACGCCCAGAAGGACATCGCGGGCTGCGTCTCGTGGGCGCCCGACATTTACAATCTGGAGAAGGTCAAGGGAAATCGGATGCTGGTCACGACGGCCCAGGCCAATAAGCTGATCACCGACACCTGGTTCAGTCGGGCCGATTTCGCCCGCGACGAGCCGGGTATCATCGAGGCGCTCGTCCGCGGCATCTTCGACGCCATGCTCGATCTCAAACAGGAAGCCAAGAAGAAACAGCTCGCCGAGCTGATGTCCAAGGGTTACAACATTCCTGCCCCCGATGCCCTGAGTATGCAGGGGGACGCGCACAGCACGAACTGGGCCGAGAATTACCAGTTCTTTTTCAATCAGAACAACCCGACGAATTTCGAGCGGGTGTGGAACCAGTCGTACTATCTCTATCGCCGTATCGGTTCCATCGGCCACCAGGCGGTTCCCTTCGACCGGGTCATGGATCCGTCGGTCCTCGAAAAACTGGGAAAAGAAGAAAAGTACTCGTCACAGAAAGATGAGTACAAAATCCAGCTCACTCCCAAGACGGTCAGCGAGATCAAGAGCGCCGAGAAGGAAATCCTCACCAACACGATCGTCGTCAAGTTCTTCCCCAATAGCTGGGACCTGCACAAGAAAATCACACGCAAGGTGGACGGCAAAGACGTCGAAGAACTGTACGACCCGACGGTCGACCTGACGCTCGAAGAAGTCGCCAAGCTCACGGGCCAGTTCGGTGCCGCGCAGATCATCATCGAAGGGCATACGGACGCGTCGATGCGGGGCCAGGCCCCGGCAAGCCTCGTGAAGGAACTGTCGCTCAACCGTGCCAATTCGATCAAGGAGGCCCTGATCCGCAAATACAAGGAGTTGGATCCCAACCGGTTTGCGGTGGAAGGGATGGGGTGGGACAAACCGGCCGATCCCGCCGACCCGGACAATCACTTCAAGAATCGGCGCGTCGAAATCAAAGTCTACTCGGCGGAACAGCAATAATCGGCGTTCTGCAAGGTTTAGTCACAAGTGGGAAAAGCACAGCCTCCGCGACGTCGGCAAATCACGAGCGGACAAAACGATGTCTTCACCGCCATCCTCATCTCATCATTCGACCAGCACACCGGCGGAGGTTTCCCCCGGCGCACCTCGACGCTGGTTGGGAGGTCTGTTCGACCTGCGCCGTCCCGCCCCCGTTTGGCAGGTCGCTGTCGGCAGTCTGCTCTGTCTGGCTGTCTGTTACGGCCTGTGGTGGTTCCTCACTCGTGGGCCGGGAGAAGAACGGCTTCTCGGGTATTCGGTCCTGCCCAGCCCGGCGGAGACCTTTTCCAGCTTCCCGAGTCTGTGGTTCGATCGCGCCCTCACCCGTAATACGCTGGTCACGTTGAAGCGCGTGACGCTTGGTTTCGGTCTGGCAGCGGCGGTGGGGATTCCGCTGGGGGTGTTGTGCGGCTGTTTTTCCTGGATCAATTCGGTCTTTCTTCCGCTCTCGCTGTTCGGACGGAATATCCCGCTGGCGGCGCTCGTCGGCCTCACTTTTTCCCTCTTCGGGATTGGTGAAGAACAGAAAGTGATGTTCATCTTCATTGCCTGTGTGGCGTTCATCCTGTCGGACACCGCCGGCGCCGTGCGGGAGGTGGGCAATCAATATGTCGACACGGCATACACGCTGGGGGCGAGTCGCCGGCAGGTGATTCTCAAGGTGCTGATTCCACTCGCCCTCCCCAGCGTATTCAATTCGCTGCGCCTGTTGTTCGGCCTAGCGTTCGGATACATCATGCTCGCTGAAACGATCAAAATGGGGGCCGAGTCGGGCGGGCTGGGAGACATCATCAACACATCGATGCGGCGCGGCCCGCGAGAACATGTCATCCTGGTGCTGTTGATCATTCCCCTCGTGGCTCTGGGCATCGATCGCGTGTTGTATTGGATTCAGCGAGAATTGTTTCCGCACCGCTTCGGCGGGCTGGGGATCCTGAACCAGGCCGTACGGCTGGCGCTGCACGGCTGGGAAGATCTCAAGGGCCTTGTTTTCCGCCGGTCGATTGTCGAGAACCCCGTCATGGCGAATCGTTCGGCTCCAGCCAGTTTTGCCTCCGCCCGAGAAATCGCCACACAGCCCGATCGCTCATGAATCAACAAGCGTCCGGCTCAGTTTCGTCAGCCGCCAACTTGCCAGCCCAACCGGTCGGAATGGGAGAGGTGTTGGACCAGGTGCGCACTCCGGCGGAGCTCACGCGGCCGCCGGCAGTGGAATTTCGCGGCGTTTCCAAAACCTACAACCGCGGCCAGACTAATGAATTCACGGCAATCCACGACGTCACATTCGTCGTCGAAGACCTCGTCGCCAAGGGAGAGTTCGTGTGTGTGCTGGGACCGAGCGGGTGCGGCAAGAGCACGATCCTGCGGTTGATCGCCGGACTTGAACCGCAGCATCCTGCCACGACCGGTGACGTGCTCGTCTTCGGGAAACCGGTCGGCGGGGCCGGGCCGGACCGGGGCATGGTGTTTCAGGACTACACCAGTTTCGACCATCGCACGGTGCTCGATAATGTGACGTTCGGCCTCGAATGCCAGGGAGTGCCCCGCCGCCGACGATACGAGCTGGGCCGGCACTGGATCGAGCGCGTGGGGCTTTCTGTCGATAAGGATCAGTCGAAATATCCGCACGAGCTGTCGGGGGGGATGCGGCAGCGCGTCGCCATCGCCCGCACGCTGATCCTCAAACCGCGGATCATCCTGATGGACGAGCCCTTTGGCGCGCTCGACCCGATGACGCGCATGAACATGCAGGATCTGCTGGTTGCCTTGTGGCGCGAGGTCGAGGCCACCGTGTTCTTCATCACGCACTCGATTGAAGAGGCGGTGTTTCTGGGCGATCGTGTCTATATCATGAGTAATTCGCCCGGCACCGTCCTGAAAGAAATGCAGATTCAGCCCTCCGACCGGCCGGCAAAAGAGATGCAGAGAGAGCAGCGCTTCCAGGAAACGGTATACTATATCCGCGACGTCATCAGTCAGTTGGAAGAGAGCCGCCGGGCGGGGACGTAGCAGTTGGCCCGATTGGCTTGTCGGGTTGGTTTGTCCGGTTGGTTAACCCGGCGGCTGAGGCGCAATCGAGAAACGAGACGGCAAGGACCAGCGCGTGGGACTGTTCAAGTATCTCAAAGCCGCGTTTGTGGAGCGCTGGAATCTGCTGGCATTCCTGGGAAGCTGCGGCTTTGCCATGCTCAGCGGCCATCCCGACGTGTTCGTGCCGCTCGTTCTCGCGGGAGAGACTGCTTACCTGGGATTCGTCGGGACCCATCCGAAGTTTCAGAAATACGTCGACGCGCAGGAAGCGAAGGTCGCGCGCCAGGATGGGAGTGCAGCCGCCACTGCGACCGCCCGTTCGATCCTCAAGTCGCTTCCCAGAAATCTCGGACAAAGATTCGAAGCTGTGCGCTCGCGATGTGCCGAGCTGCGGCAACTGGCGAGGCAGATTCGCGACCCAGATCGTACGGGCGATCCTCAGCCCCTGGAAGACCTACAACTGGCCGGGCTCGACCGGCTGTTGTGGATGTACCTGCGGCTGCTCTTCACACAGTTTTCGCTGGCACAGTTTCTGAAGAAAACCAGCGCCCAACAGATCGAAGACGATATCCGCGAGTTCCAGGCCCGGCTCCAATTATTTCCCAACGCGGCGACCGACGCCCGGCAGCAGCGGTTGCGAAAAGTGGTCGAAGAAAACCTGCAGACGTCCCAGGCGCGGCTGGCCAACTATAAAAAAGCCGAAGAAAACTGCGAGCTCATGGGCTTGGAGATCGAGCGGCTCGAAAATACGATTCATTCGCTCAGCGAGTCGGCCGTGAACCGGCAGGAACCCGAGTTCATTTCGGGGCAGATCGACCAGGTCGCCGCCAGCATGGTACAGACCGAACGAACGATGGGTGAGCTGCAATTCGTGACCGGGCTCAAATCGGTCGACGACGAGGTCCCGCAGATCCTGCGAAACGAGACGGCCCTCGTCAAGGACTAAGTGAGCGCCGCCGTCACGTTCCCAACATCCATTTGGGAAAGTATTTGACGGAGTATCCAGTCGCGAATGTCATTCCAGGCTGCAACCTCTAAAATTCTACTGAGGCGGGGGCGTTTAAAAATTGTTTTGGGAGGACGAATCGATGTCGATTCCGGCCCTTCCCGTACGACTATGAAATGAAAACAGCCAATCCGCCGCCTTGTTCCCCGCTTAAAATGGAGTCGACGATGAAATACCTGCTATTAGTCTACGGCGACGAACACGCCCTCACCGAGACGAAGCGCCAGGAGTGCTATGTCGAATCGACGGAACTGACGCATCAGCTCCGGTCGAGCGGGCAGTACCTCGCGGCCAATCCACTGCATCCCGTCGCGACGGCAACGAGCGTCCGGGTACGCGAGGGCAAACGCCTCGTCACCGACGGCCCCTTCGCCGAGACGCGAGAGCAGCTCGGCGGCTACTTTCTGGTCGAAGCCCAGGATCTCGATGAGGCGATCAGCATCGCCTCGCGGATTCCAGGAGCGCGCGTGGGGACGATCGAAATTCGACCGGTGATGGAACTGACAGGGCTGCCGGCGGTTTGAAGGTTTTGAAATGCAACGTGGAAAAATTATAAGGAGACGCCGTGCAAGTTCAAGCTTACTTATTTTTCAACGGCCGCTGCGAAGAAGCGGTCGAATTCTATCGCCGGGCGCTCGGCGCCGAATTGAAGATGCTGCTGCGCTATTCGGAAAGTCCCGATCCACACGCCCCTGGCGCTGTCGCGCCGGGGACGGAAAACAACGTGATGCATTGCAGTTTCCGCATCGGCGAGACGACGGTGAATGCTTCCGACGGCCAATCTGTGGGCGGGCCGGATTTTAAGGGGTTCTCGCTCTCGCTGACCGTACCCGACGAAGCCTCGGCCGACCGGTATTTCACCGCATTGAGTGACGGCGGACAGGTTCGGATGCCGCTGGGCAAGACCTTCTTTTCCCCTCGCTTCGGTATGGTGGCCGACCGCTTCGGCGTGGCGTGGATCATTTACGTTGTGAAGTAATGGCCAGGTTGCTCAGTGTGAATTCGTGAGGAATTAAGGATCATCGAAATGCTGACAGAAAATCGATCGGCCCACCAGGCCGCAAATGACCATCCCCCGCCCGCTCGGAGAAAAATCGGCATGTGGATCTACATCCTGATGACTCTGGCAGCCGTCGTTGTCGTCTTCTTAGGCGTCGCTGCGTTGCAGCCTTCCGCGTTCCGCGTCGCGCGGACGACCAAAATCTCGGCTCCGCCGGCGACCGTCTTCGCCCAAGTGAACGATTTTCACAAATGGGAGGCCTGGAACCCCTGGGGCAAAATCGATCCTTCCATGAAGCTGACGTATGAGGGCGCTCCGGCCGGAGTGGGGGCAGGCTACACATGGACCGGCAACGGCAATGTGGGCGAAGGACGCATGACGATCACCGAAAGCCATCCGAATGATCTCATCCAGATCCGACTCGAATTCAAGAAGCCGTTTGCCGGCACCAATATCGCCGAGTTCACCTTCCAGCTGGAAGGGAGTCAAACTTCGGTGACATGGAGCATGACGGGCGACAAAAACTTCGTCACCAAAGCGATTGGTCTGTTCATGAGCATGGACAAAATGGTCGGCGGTCAATTCGAGAAGGGATTGGCGGATATGAAGGCCGTCGCGGAAGCCGCCGCCAAGAATTAGCGGGTCACTTGGCTGCCGGACCGGTACGATCCTTTAGAAAAACAGGAGACGCCCAATGATCGCTCAAAATAAGGCCTTAACCTGGTCGGGCCGCGTGATCACCAGCCTGGTCTGTCTGATGTTGGTGTTCAGTGGGAGTATGAAGCTCAAAGGCCCGCCGGAATTTACCGAGCAGTTTGTCGACAAATTCGGATATCCCGCGGATCTGGCCCTCGCGATCGGAGTCATCGAGATCTCGTGCGCGGTGATCTATCTCATTCCACAAACTGCGGTTCTCGGTGCCGTGCTGCTGACTGGCTATTTGGGGGGCGCCGTCGCGACTCACGTCCGTGTGCACGACAATTTCCTGGGCGCCGTGATCGGCGGCGTCCTCGTCTGGCTGGGTCTGTATCTCAGAGACCCGCGGATCCGAGCGCTGCTGCCTGTGCGTCAAACTAAGGGCTGAGCTTCCACGTGTCGGGCAGGTCGGGCAGGGTATCGCGCAGAATTTCCAGAATGGCCTGGCGTTCATGTGCCGTCAGGTGCGAGAATTTCTTCGACTCGTCTTTTCCCGTGAGCACGTCCCACATTCGCCGCAGCACATACTCTTTGGCTTCGTGTGGCAAGGCACGAAAGCTCGGAGAGTAGATCAAGTAGCTGGAACGATGCTTGAACAATCGCGTTTCGAGGTCGAAATCTCGTAGCGATCGACCTTGCCGATCGTGCGGACCGCGTTCGGCAAGTGATCGAGGAAGCTGAGGCTACTGGTCCGGACGAACGGCCTGTCGGCCGGTACGGCGGATGATTTCATTCGCTTGCCGCAATGTATTGTCGTCGCGTCCCATGAAGTTCGAGAATTCGAGCACGGCCGGGCCCAGCAGAATCAGGAATACGGCCGGCATCAGGCACAGCGCCGTGGGAAACAGCAGGTTGAACGCGGCCCGGTTTCCTTTTTCTTCGGCGCGCTGCTTGAGGCCTTCACGAATGTTCTCGCTATAATCCGAGAGCGCCACCGAGACACTCGTGCCCATTCGTTCCGTCTGCATCAGCAATGTCGTAAACGAATGTACCTCGGGGACGTCGATGCGTCGACGCAGATTGCCGAGCGCCTGATCGAGCGATCCCAGGTCGGCCTGTTCGCTGACGATATTCAGTTCGGTCTGCAAATCGGGGTGTGTATCGCCCAGGTCTTTGGCGATCCGCGCGAACGCCGTGGTAACGGTCATCCCCTGGCTCACGCACATGTTCAGCATGTCGAGCATGTCGGGAATTCCGGCTTCGATCCGGCGGGTTCGCTCGGCGGCCTTGCGTTTCAGGACGAGTCGCGGAAGCGCCCAGCCGAACGCGGGAATCAGCAGCATCGAAACCAGGATCGGGCGCTCGAGCGTTTTGGGCGCCACGAGCAACAGCAAGCCCAGGAGCAAGAGCGGAACGATGATGCACAAATAGCGAATGGCGGCAAGGTTGCTGGCCGCATGCGGCTGGTAGTAGCCGGCGGCCTGCAATTCCTTGCGGGCATCGTCGCGTCGGGCATCGGAGTCGGGCAGCATGACCGCCAGCACGGGCGTCACCGGGCCAAACACGTAGTCTTTCGTGTCGGCCAGGCCCGTCTGATCGGGAGGCACCGGAGGCAGCGGCGGTGTCTCAGACAGCCGGTTCCAGTCAAGCACGGAAAATTCAGGCGTCGCCATGGCGGTCCTCGCTTACGTTTGCTGACTGCGTTTCATGATCCGCAGCACCCACACCACACCGATGATGTCGAGCGCCAGGGCCACCAATGTGACGATGCGGCCCCACTTCACCGCAAACAGTTTCGTGAAGTAGGCGGGGTCGCGCAACACGAAGAAGCCGAGCACCAGCGGCGGGATGACGAGCATCATCACCGTCGTTGCGCGGCTGGCCGCCGTCGACGCCCGGAGCCGCGCCAGGAACGAGATGCGTCCGCGGATCGTTCGCGACAGACGTTCCAGAACGCTGATCAGGTCGCCGCCCGAAACGGCATGCACTGACAGGGCCATCACCAGGATCTTGGTGCTGACGATTCCGGTGCGTGTTGAGAGTTCGGACAGAGCGCCCGACATGCCGATCCCCAGGTCGAGCCGGCCGGCGCAGCGCTTGAGCTCGTCACCGAGCGGAGCCGGAGTGTCCTGCGCCACCAGCATGAAGCACTGCTCGACGCTGCGGCCGGTGCGTGCGGCACGGGCCAGCTCGTCCACCATTTCGGGCAATTGCCCCAGCATCTTCTGAATGCGACGGCTTTGCGCCAGCATGGCCCACAGCACGGGCACGGCCGCTCCCGCGGCCAGGCCCAGCGAAGTCGTCAGGACATTTTCCTGCGCGACGAACATGATCCCACCGAGAGTGATCGCCGTGCACACCGACAGCATCAGGAACAGCGACGGAGAGATCCCCAGGCCCGAACGGATCAGCAAGAGGTCGAAGGCATTGTTCAGGCGGTCTTCGAAGTCGTGCCCCTTCCCGGTCCCGAAGTTCTCTTCGAGGCGCAGGATCTTCGTGTATTCGGGCGCGATGGCCGGCTGCGTGAGGGCGATGGATTTTGCCATGTCGACGGTCCTGGAAAGCATCCTTAATGGGCCAGATAGTCAGGCCGAATTTCCAACTCGCGCGGTTCGAACAACTGATCGGACACGTTCTGGCCGGCGGCCGCGATTCGTCCGAGCACGGCAGGACGGTATCCGGTGGCGTAGAACGACCCCACCGCCTTGCCGTCGTTGCCGACGCCGAGCATTCGATACGTGAAGATGTCTTCCAGGACGTAGGCCCCGTCGCGGAACCCGACCAGTTCCGAAATACGCATCACCTTGCGTTCACCGGTCCCCAGACGCATGATGTGGGCGAACACCTGAATCGCCGAGGCGATGTATTGCCGGGCGACGGAGATCGGCAGGTCGACTTCCGACAGGGCGATCATCATTTCCAATCGATGCAAGGCGTCGCGGGTGTCATTGGCGTGGAGGGTGCTCATCGAGCCGTCGTGGCCGGTGTTCATGGCCTGCAGCATTTCGAGCACTTCGCCGCCACGGGCTTCGCCGACGATGATGCGGTCGGGCCGCATTCTGAGGCTGTTCCGCAGCAGGTCGCGCTGCGAGATTTCCCCCCTGCCTTCGATATTGGGAGGCCGCATTTCGAGCGATACGACGTCGGGTTGCTGCAATTGCAGCTCGGCCGTCTGTTCAATCGTGATCACCCGCTCGCTGATCGGAATGAACCGGCTGAGATTGTTGAGCAGCGTCGTCTTGCCGGCGCCTGTGCCCCCCGACAGCACGATGTTCAATCGGGCGCGAACCGCCGCGATCAGAAAGTCGGCCATCTCGGGGGCGAGGCTTTGGGTCCGCACCATGTCCTGGAACAGCAACGCTTTGGTCTTGAATCGGCGAATCGACAGCGTCGGCCCGCGCAAGGCCAGCGGGGGAATAACGGCGTTCAAACGCGAACCATCCGGCAGTTTCGCGTCGACGAGCGGGGAAACTTCGTCGATGCGTCTTCCGGCGCGCCCCACCAGCCGCTGAATGAACCGGAGCAGGTGATCGTCGTCGGCGAATTTCACGTCGGTCGGTTGCAGCAGACCGTCGCGTTCGATGTACACGTTCTTGGAGCCGTTCACCAGTACGTCGCTCACCAGCGGGTCGCTCATCAGCGCCTGCAAAGGGCCGAAGGCGAAGATCTCATCCATGATCTCCTGGACCATGCCCTCGCGCTCGCCGTGTGGCAGCGAGACTGGCTCGAGCGAGCACAAGTGGGCCGCCAGGGCGCGCAGGTGCTGGCGGAGCTCTTCGGCGTCGAGCTGTCCCGCCTTGGAGATGTCGATCGAATCGACCATCTGCCGGTGCAATTGCGTCTTGAGCTGTTGAAATTCCTGCCGACCGGCAGGAGCGCTGCGCGGGTTTTCGATCTGGGCGACCATGGATTGTCTCTGAATTATCTCTGTATTGTCTTTTGGAGGGGAATCGTCTCTCTTCAGGAGTCTCTGGATTTCTCTGAATCTTCAGGATTACTGCGTCAACGTCAGCTTGTAGATGTAGGGATTGCCGACAACGGTCGATTGCGCGGCTTCGGCTGTGTCGAGTAGGTCATCGACCGTTTGGGCGGCCCGCGTGATGATGACGGCTGGCTGAAAGACGATCTGGCAAGGCTGGCCCGCCAGGCGAGTCAGCGACAAGATCCGGCCGGCCACCAGGCCGGTGATCGAGACGAAGGGTGCGGTCGACGTCGAGCCGACAGGAGGCGTCAGGCCGCACAAGAAGCAGATCCGGCACTCGCCAACGAGTGGCTGAAGAGCCGCATATTCCGTATCGCCGATCGTGAACGACGCCGCAACCGCGGGCGGTAGATTTGTCAGGCTGATTTCCGATTGGAGGGACGTGAGGTCGGTTTTGGTCAAGCCTTTGGCGATCATCTGAGCCGCATGTTTTGCATCATATTGGCCCACAAAATCGATAAGACACATGTTGCCCGTCGCGACGGACGCCGCGGTGCCGGCCGGAGCGCTCGACAGCAGCATTTCGGGGATTCCGTCAGAGGCCGTGGTGACGAGCCCTGTCTGCAGGTTGTAACCGTAGGCATCGGCGCCCAAGCCCCCTATGATTTGGGATTGCCAGGTGTCGAGCCGCGCTCCCTGCGGATCGACGTCGAGAATTGCCAGCGGCAACGCGGGAATGGGCAGATGACGTCCCGCCCGAACGCCGATCAGTTGGTTATCGAGCGTCGCGACCGAAATGCGGGCCAAGTCAGCCGTGCGCCGGCCGCCGAACCCCCGCATCACCAGGGCGATTGGGTTGGCGCGGTTCCGCTCATAACGCCCGGCCACCACCACCGATTGGGGATCGAGCTCGGTTTCGAGAAACACGTTGGTGTCAGTCGACGTATTGTAAACGTACTTTCCGAATGTCACGTCGCCATCGGCCAGCGGAAGCGGTTGGCCGACAACAAGATTGAGCTGCGACACCTGCTCCGCCGCTTGACGGGCCGCAGCAACGCGGATCGCGACCGTCGACGAGGGGCGCAGCAGATCATCGGTGGCCAGCTCGCGTGCCGCGGCAAGAGCCGCGGCCTCGGTCGTGCGGATTAGCTCGACCTGGGCCGTGTCGATCCAGGCCCGATCGAGCGCCAGCGCAATCGCTGCCATCGACACGAACAGCGCAGCCACGATGGCCGGCGCAATCGATCCGTGGCGGCTTGCCGTCCTCTCGATACTGTCGATCCGCGTGTGCATTCGACTCTGAAGGTGAGAGAAAATGATTCGTTTAACCCGCAGCCGGGCACCGCCGCGAATGGCGGTGCCCCGACGGCACATAGTCTCGTCATGCCACGCGTACTCGCCGTTCGGCAGGGCTCCCCTGTGGTCCGGCCCCGGGCATTCGGTCCTGCCGTCAACGCGAGGGAAGCAACCGACCCTCCGCGCAGTCGAGTCGGTCCCGCGTCTGAAATCGACCTGCGCGGCGTCAAATCTTCACGCCACGACCGGTCAAATCGATCGTTCCTTCGGGACCGACGTTTGCTGGCCTTGCGGATCGTCCGGGCTGCCCGAAGATGACGGATCCTGGGGCGCCGATCCGGCGTCGACGCCTGGCGCCGGCGGCTGAACCGGCTGCTGTCCCTGGCCGGGATTCGCCGGGTTGCCGGTATTGCTCGGCAAAACAAGTTGGCTGCTCGTCCCACCGATCGTGGCGCTCCCGGATTGCAACATCTTGGTGCCGACCTTCGTATAGGTGTACTGCTTCATGTTGAGCCCGCGATAGATCTGCGAGATAACCGGCGGCGGGGGCGGCTCGGGCTTGGGAATTGGGCCAAGTCCCAGAATTTCTTCCAGCGTGACGCGGTCTTTGCCGGTGACGGCGAGGCCGCCGTTCCCCTGGCCATCGGGGTTGTAGGTGAAGTTCAACATCCCCTTGTCTTTAGCAACCAGCAGGATGTTGGCCTGCCCTTCGGAAACTTCGAGGGTCACCGAATTGTCACCACCCTGGGCGCCTCCATGCACGCCGCTCTGGGTGAAGAGCCGGTTCATCGCCAGGATCTTGACTCCGCGGAAAAGGGTCATCGTCATGCCACCTCCGCCGCGCGGATCAGTCACCATCGAAGCAGGCGAGAAGTGCACGTCCACGAACTGTCCCGGCCTGACCAGCCCGTCGACAACCGCCGTTGTCCCCAGGGAGATCGTCATCGCCTGCATTCCCTTGCGCACCTTGAGCGGCGGATACAACCCTCTTTCGAGAAGCTGCGACGAGAGGATCGGCTCCGCCGCCTTCAGGGCTTCTTTCGTCACGCGCCCCACGATCACTTTGTTCGTCAGCAGGACATCGCGAGTGATCTTGGCGTTCAATGCCGGTCCGATACCCAGGTGGGCCTCGGTGATCATTGTTCCGGCGGGCAGGTCGGAGACCGCCATCGGAATATTCCGCGTGGGCGACCCCGCGGCCTTCTTTTCTTCCTGGGCCAACAGGCCCTTGGCGATGTAGGCGGCGATCAGCCCCCCCACCACCATGAACATGACCATTGACAGTCGTGCCGGAGTCAGACGATTCATGACGTTATTATTCCTTGATCATGGTCGATTCAGCGTACAGATAGCGTCCCTGCAGGCTGTAGCCGATCAACCAGAGAAGATCGGGACTGGCCGAGTTCATCGGCACCTGGACGGCGACCGTAACCGCGTCGCCGGAATGATCGCCCCCCGCCCATTCGACCTGCATGGTCGGGCGCAACGGGGGAAACAGCACGAGGCCGGCCTCGTACTGCACTTGCACTAAATCGCTGCCGACGCGCGCTGCCGCCCGCGCTCCGGCACGACTCGCCTCGACGACCGAGCTTCGCGCGTAAAACAGCATGGTGAATTCCAGCAGTCCCAGCAGCAGGACGCCCAGAATCGGCAGCACGAGCGCCAGTTCCATGGCGGCTGCCCCCCTCCTCGCGCGGAGTCGTGGCTTTCGTATTGTGTGACGCAAGATCATGTCGACTTCAAGTTCTTGGTGTTCTTAATGAGTCTTGAGATGGAACCACAGCACGACGATCCAGGTCGCCAGTGCGACCGGGAAGGCATACGTCATCATTCGCCGCTGCGGCCGATCTGCTTTGGAGATTGCCTGATGCGAAAACTTCTGCTGCGTCTTGCGAATTCCGTGAGTGGCCGCCTGGTAAGCCATGACGGCCAGCGTTCCAACCAGAACGAATCCCGTACTCAGGGCCAGCACCGCCAGGGTCATTTTCGATCCTAGCCAGACGCTCAGGGCGCCCATCATTTTCGTATCACCGGCTCCGCCACCACCGATAATCCATAGGACGAACAACGTCCCGAAACCGATCGCAAATGCCTTAGCCGCATCAAGCAGCGACCCTCCCATCGTTCCTCCACCGTAGGGATGGAAATACAACTGGAAGATCAGCCCCAGCAAAAATGCGGGGACCGTCAGTTTGTTCGGGATTTTGCGGGTTCGCAGATCCGTGACTGCCGCGACCGCGGTGAAAACGGCCAGGCAGCCGACCAGAATGACTTCATGAAGCTCAAAGGGCATGGCGTGCGAGTCTCTACAGGTGAATCAGTTTCAGTGTGCGCAGAATGGGTAACGTGCGTGTTTCACACTAACTTTTCATCATCGGCAGAAAGCGTCCAGAGAATATCGCAAATTCCGCAATCATCTTTAATTTTGCAGATTAGCCAGTCGCGACAATCGTCAAAGTCGATGCATCTCATCCCCGCGCCTCGCTCTCCAGCAAGCGAGCTCTCCCTCTGGCGGCCGGGTTGCACGGATCCAATGATCTCTTTCGAGCGGACGCCACTGTTGATCGTTGGTAGGCGTTCGGGTTCGAGATCGCCAGGATCGAAATTGACTCCGACCAGCCCGGCCTCTAAACTTGAGTTCGCCTGAAAGTCGATCCAGCATTAGCTTTACAGAGTCAACCCGGCATTTCGTATCGAGGTGCAGTTGTGCTGACGGTTTGGGGATGCAACCGGAGCCGGAGGTGCGATGGCCGTTCGCGGCGAGATTTTCTCAAGATCGGCGCCTGTGGGCTCGGCGGCCTGACGTTGCCCGGGCTGCTGCAAGCTCGCGCCAGCGCAGCCCGACGAGCGGAAGAGGTCAAAGACACCTCGATCATCTTTCTCTTTTTGAATGGCGGGCCGTCTCAATACGAAACTTTCGATCCCAAGCCACAGAATCCGCTCCCCTATCGCAGCGTCGTGGGAGCGGTGCAAACCAATGTGCCGGGAACTCTGATCGGTGGCCTGCTCCACAATCTGTCGCAACACGCCGACAAGTTCAGCCTGATTCGTTCCTATACGCATGGTTCGGCCGATCATGCAGACGCCACCCACTTTCTAATGACGGGGCATGCCCACCGGCCGGCAGCCTTGGGCGCACCGCAGAACCAGCCCAGTCTGGGTGCGGCAGTCGCACGATATCGTGGCCCGACTCATGCCGCGAGCATGTTGCCGACTTACGTGCGGCAGGACTACATCTACGGCGACGGTCCCAACTGGCTGGGAGCTTCGTATAACCCCTTCGACTTGAAGGGGGACGTCATGGGTGACATGTCCCTCACGATCTCTCAGGATCGATTGTCCGATCGGCGCGCCCTGCTTCAAGACTTCGACCGGCTTGATCACCGCATCGACCAGAGCGGCATGATGGGCGCTCTCGGCGAATTCGAATCTCGGGCCGTGGATCTGGTCCGCGGGCGCGCGCGCGACGCGTTCGATCTGTCGCAGGAAGATCCCAAAGTGCGCGAGCGATACGGCAAAGGCAAGGAAAATCTGGGTGAAAAGCTGCTGTTGGCCCGCCGACTGGCGGAGTCGGGAATCGGATTGATCAACGTCCGCTACGGCAGTTGGGATTCACACGGCACGAATCCGTCGGTCGGCCACGGCACGATCGAAGAAGAAATGCACAAATACGTCCCCGAGCTCGACCGAGTCCTGTCGGTGTTCCTGGATGACCTGTGGGCGCGCGGCCTCCAGAAGAAAATCCTGCTGGCGGTTGTCGGCGAGTTCGGCCGAACGCCGAACGTCGATAAGACAAGCGGCGGCCGCGACCACTGGCCACAATTGGGAAACCAACTCCTGGCCGGGGGCGGCATGACGATGGGGCAGGTCATCGGGTCGTCTACGGCGCGCGGAGAAGAGCCCAAGACGTGTCCCGTATCACCCAACGATTTGCGCGCGACGTTCTTCAAATTCCTGGGCGTGCCTCTGGACTTGCAGTACACGAATCTTGCCGGCCGGCCGCAGGCCATGATCGACGGGGGCAAACCGATCGAAGCGTTGTGGTAGCGCGTCGCGTGGGGCGCCGAGGTGCGGGCGGGTGATTGATTTGTATAAGGACTACGCCGCTAAACAGGTTCCGGAGCACGCGCCGCAATACGAGAGATTCGACAAATGCCGCTGCCGATCAACATTACGCTGCCGAGTTTGCCGGCGCGCCCCGATGACAGCCACAAAGGGTCGTTTGGAAGCGCGCTGATTGTCGCCGGCAGCCGCGGCATGAGCGGCGCGGCGGCGCTGGCTGGACTGGGCGCCCTGCGCGGCGGAGCCGGTCTCGTGACGGTCGCCGTGCCGGCTGGGGTGCAGGCGATCGTCGCGGCCATCGAACCATCGTATCTGACCGTGGGGCTCGATGAAGACGAAGACGGGCGCTTCGGCCGCCAGGCTGCGGGGGAAATCCTCAAACTCTCAAAGCACGCAACGGCGGTGGCGATCGGGCCCGGCTGGGGCAAATCGGCCGATCTGACCGATCTGGCCCACACCCTGTTCGTGAATGTCGAGAAGCCGCTGATCGTCGATGCTGACGCGCTCAATGCCTTGGCCGCGTCGCCCGCCGGCATTCCCGCCGTGGCGACTGATGCGCCGCGGATTCTGACGCCGCATCCTGGCGAGTTCGCACGCCTCACTCGCACCGACACTAAGACTGTGCAGGCTGACCGCGAAGCCCGCGCCGCCGAGTTTGCCCTCCGGCACAGACTGATCGTCGTGCTCAAAGGGCAGGGGACCGTAATCACCGACGGCGAAACGGCGGCCATCAATACGACGGGGAACAGCGGCATGGCGACCGGCGGTACCGGGGACGTGCTGACGGGGCTCATCACCGCGCTTTTGGCGCAGGGCATGACTCCCTTCGACGCCGCTCATTTGGCCGTCCACCTCCACGGCCTGGCCGGCGACCTCGCTGCCGCAGAATTAGGTAAGCCGGGAATGATTGCGTCCGACATTCCTTGTTATCTCGGCCGCGCCTGGCGACACGTGGGATCAGGCTGAGCGGTGTGCCCAATTCGCTAGAATTCTGGCGGCATGCCGGGAGCAGATAGACGGTGTGGCGGGGTCAGAGCGGGAATGGGAAATCGACATTGCGGCAGATAACGCGTCGCAGTCGTGACTGAATCGCCGGAGCCGGAAATCCAGCAATGGCCCCGACGAGTTAGACGATGATCGCAAAGAGCACGTTTGTGCCATCCGGTCAGGGCCATCGCCGGCGGAGACTGTGAACCAGCCTGAAGCGCCGATCGAATGATGCATATGCACTCAAGGTCCAACGGAATTCACGCTCTGACCCCGCCACACTTTCGAAGCTCGGTTTGAAAACGTCTCTTCGAACGCTCCACGTTCTTTGATCCCGGCGATCGCGGACCAGCGGTGCGATTCGCGAAGCGGAGCTTCGGACGCTGCGTTCCCAAGCGGAGCTTGGGAACGAGTTGCGCTACCCGCCGTGCGTTCGCAAGTGTGTCACGACGATGCGAATCTCGTCGTACGAATGCCGGCCCTCCAGCGCCTCGAAGATCGGCTTGAGTTTTTCGATCCCGACCTTTTCCGCCGCCTCGGCCACTCGTTGATAGATCTCGTTCGAAACCCACGGCTCGACCGACGGCTGCGGCTCGGCCTGCAAAAAATCACAGAGATACTGCGTCACGGTGCTCCGCGCGCGGCTCGTGTGCTCCATCACATCGTCGATCGAAGCCCCCCGCCGGAACAGATCGGCACCAGCGATCGTCGTCGGCGCTGAGCGCTCCACATTCGACGCCGGCGATTTCGTCACAGTCGGCTGGTCGCGCGACAGGTTTTTTGCCCGACACTCGACGTCGAGGAAGTCGAAAAATGTCTGACCGAAGTCGCGGAATTTGGCCTCCCCGATGCCATAGATCGTCGCCAGATTGTCGAGCGACGAGGGACGAACTCTAGCTAGCTCCCGCAGTGTGGCGTCTCCGAAAATCAGGTACGGAGGGACGTCGCGAGCTCCGGCCTGGTCTTGCCGCACTTTGCGCAACTGGTCGAACAGATCGCGATCGACTCCTTCCCATGACGTGGTATCGGTCCGCGAGCGACGAGACTGATCGCGCGAACTGTCGCTCCTGGCCGCAGCTTGCGAGGCCGGCATGTATTTCAACTTGGCGCTGCGCTGGTCTTTCATCACTTCCCACGACGCGGCATTGAGCTTCAGGATCGGGTATTCGTTTCCCGCCTGAGTCACGAGCCCCAGGCCGATGAGTTGACCGATCCAATCGGTCAGGTCACGCTGCGAACACTCTTTGAGCAGTCCGTAAGTGCTGAGCTTGTCGTGCCCGCGCTCGCGGATTGCTGCCGTATTGGCCCCGCGCAAAATAGCCGCCACATGCGCCATTCCGAAGCTCTCGTTCACCCGATACACGCACGACAGGATTTTCTTGGCGATCGTATCGGCGTCGGGCAAGGCTGCACTTTCTCCGACGCACAAATCGCACGCGCCGCAGTTTTCCCCCGCGTACTTCTGGCCGAAGTACTCAACCAGGGCCCGGTGCCGGCACGTCACGGGACGGCAGTAATTCTCCATGTCCGCCAGGTGCCGGTACACGTTTTCGAGGTATTGCGGGTCGACTTCCGCCCCCGACTCGGCCACCGATTTCTGCATGATCTTTTTCCAGGTGACGGCATCGCCGGCCGAATACAGAAGTACGCATTCGGCTTCGAGTCCGTCGCGGCCGGCGCGCCCCGTCTCCTGCTGGTAGTGCTCGATCGACTTGGGCATCCCCGTGTGCAGCACGTAGCGGATGTTCGAGCGGTCGATTCCCATGCCGAAGGCGACCGTGGCCACGACGACGTCGCACTTTTCCTCGGAGAATAAATCGTGCACGCGCTTGCGGTCGTGGGCCTCCATCCCGGCATGATACGGAACGGCGTTGATCCCTTTTTTCTTAAGCGTCTCGGTCATCTCGTCGACGTCGCGCCGTCTCAGGCAATAGATGATTCCCGCCTCGCCCGGATGCCGGTCGAGCACTTCAAACGCCTGCTGGTACTGGTCGTAGCGCGGCACGACGCTGTATGCCAGATTCGGGCGGTCGAAATTGCCGACCATAATCTCGGGATTTTGAAGCCCCAATTGCGCGGCGATATCGGCCCGTACTTGCGTCGTGGCCGTCGCCGTGAAGGCATGCACCGACGCCAGCGGAAAGATCTTCTTCAGCTCCCCTAATTGGCGATATTCAGGACGGAAATCGTGCCCCCAGTGGCTGATGCAATGCGCTTCGTCGATCGCGAACCGCCGCACGTTCACCTGTTTGAGCAACGAGCGAAACGAGCCCGTGGCCAGGCGTTCGGGGGAGGCGAAGAGGAGCCGGATTGAACCGCCGATGACGGCCCGTTCGCCGGCGCGGATTTCTTCGGTCGACATCGAGCTGTTGAGCTGCACGGCAGGCACGCCGCACGCCCGCAGGCCGTCCACCTGGTCTTTCATCAGCGCGATGAGCGGCGACACGACGACGGTCGTATCCCCTCGGACAATTGCCGGCGCTTGATAGCAGAGTGATTTGCCGCCGCCCGTCGGCAGAACGAGCAGCGAATCGCGGCCGTCGAGAAACGTCTTCATCGCATCCGACTGCAACTGCCGGAGCGTGTCGAAACCCCAATGTCGGCGGATCACGGCCAGCAGGTCATCGGCAGGAGAACCCGAGGCCGCGCCAGAATGGGGAGATGCGTTCATATCTGGCCCAGCGATCAGGCAGGCGGCAAACAAAAGCGGGTGATGAGGATCGAACTCACGACGACTGGCTTGGGAAGCCAGTGCTCTACCACTGAGCTACACCCGCGATAACCAAGCTGGAGGAACCGCCCGCAAGAGGGAGAGTTCAACGCCTTTCCAATTGAACAGTTCTAGCGATTCGGCCTAGACGGTTCAAGCGGGCCATTTGGAATATGAGCGCTGCCTTTGCAAGCCAGCGCAGCAAGAAGGCATTACGATTCCGCTGTGCCGCGCGTCGCAACTGTTTTCGACCGCTTTGCGGGCGGAAATTCCTTTTCCACCGCGTCACGGATCTTTTTCAGTCGCGCCGCTTCCGCCGGCGTCATCGCCGAATTCGCAAAGTGGATCGAAGCTGCGTTCGATGTCTGCACGCATCGTCCTCCGTGTCATCCATGTCCCAATATGGAAGTTCCCAAATGTCCGCCTCTGGTATGGAAGTGAGTCAACGATGAAGCAGGTTGTTCTCTTACGGGTCGGTGTCGATTCAGGTTGCGGCGGGATTCAGGGGCCATTGTTCACCGATGGGACATTTGAATTCAATTGCATTCCTGACGGGGGCTCTCACGGCCAAACGTA
Organism: Planctomycetaceae bacterium; assembly: GCA_036501235.1. Lineage (GTDB taxonomy): Bacteria > Planctomycetota > Planctomycetia > Planctomycetales > Planctomycetaceae > JACQFH01. Next base: position 9,605 of record DASYAR010000362.1, on the reverse strand, counting down.
TGGCAAAATGGTGGGGAGAGATGGCAAGCCGCTCGTGAATTACTTTCCCGAATCATGGCGTAAAGAAGTGGCGAAATGGTCCATTCACCACGATCCAGAGTTTGAGACGTTCACCTACGGCGACCCGACTGTTCCGAAACGATCATTGCGAAAATTGAAGCCAGGCGATTTTCTCGTGCTTTACTGCGGCTTGCAGGAATGGGACTCGGAGTAGGGTTTCAATTATGATCGGAGACCGGATCTGTACTTGGCTGGCTATTTCGAGGTTTCGGCCGTTCGGATGGGTCATCCCCATCGAAAGGAGTTGCTCGCAGACTTCGGGAACAACTTTCACGTCCGACACAAAGCCGTGTTCGAGAAGGACAAGGATCGTCTGATTCTCGTGAAAGGTGGTCCCGGCAGCCGCATTTTCAAAAAAGCAATACGGATCAGTGAAGAAGGAAAAAACGGTTGGGCAAGCCGCTTAAAGTACTGTCCGCTGAAATGCAAAAGCATTTTGGGACCTTCACTTCCATAAACTCAATCGAGAGAAGTATTCCCCGTTGGGTCAATCCACCATTCGTTGATAAAGCCGTTCGGTTTTTGAAGAAACAGAAGTAGATTCAACGTCTCTCCCACGAATACTGAGGCTTTCCAAACGGCATTCCCTAAAGGCGAGACTATTCGCTGACAACGATCACGCCACAGTCATCTCTCGGCACCGATAAAAAAATGCCGCTCGCCCAATCGGCGAACGGCATCTATGAGAATTTTGATGCCAAATCATTCTGATACAGACAAAACGGCTAACCTCGTCGTTTTCCCTGTGTTTTTGCATGTTTTGCGGAACGCCATTGGTTGGGAAGCCAGGGCTCGTTGCACCATAACGGCTAATCCAAGCTCATCGTCACCGTTTTGAGCTCGGTGTAATTGTGCAGCGCGGCGTCGCCTAGTTCCCGGCCGATGCCGCTCATTTTGAAACCGCCGAACGGCGCCGCGGCGTCGAATACGTCGTAGCAGTTGATCCACACTGTTCCCGCGCGGACGCTGTTGGCGATGCGGTGCGCTTTGCCGACGTCGCGCGTCCAGACGGCCGCGGCCAGTCCGTAGAACGTCTTGTTCGCCCGTTGGATGACTTCATCGATTTTCTTGAACGGCAAGACCGACAGCACAGGACCAAAGATTTCGTCGGTGGCGATCGGCATGTCGTCGGTGACGTTGTCGAACACCGTGGGCTCGATGTAGAAGCCTTTCTTGCCCCAGCGTTTGCCGCCGGTGACGCATTCGGCGCCGGCTTCGTGTCCTTTGTCGATATAGCCCAGAATCTTGTCGAACTGGGCTTCGTCGATTTGCGGTCCCTGCGACGTGGCGAGATCAAATGGGTCGCCCAGCTTGCGGGCCTTGGCGCGCTTCACGAGTTTATCCACGAATTCTTCGTGGATCTTTTCTTCCACGAAGACGCGGCTGCCGGCGCAGCAGCACTGGCCCTGATTGAAGAACAGGCCGAACTCCGTCCCGGCCACGGCGGCGTCGAGGTCGGCGTCGGCGAAGATCACGTTGGGGCTCTTGCCACCCAGCTCGAACGTCAACCGCTTCAGCGTCTGGGCGGCGTCGGCCATGATGATCTGGGCGGTGCGGTGCTCGCCGGTGAAGGCGATCTTGTCGACGTCAGGGTGCTTGACGAGCGCAGCGCCGGCGGTTGGTCCATAACCGGGAACGATGTTGATGACTCCCTTCGGGAAACCGGCTTCCAGCGCCAGTTCGCCAAACCGCAGGCACGACAGCGGCGTCTGCTCGGCGGGTTTCATGACTATGGTGCAGCCGGCTGCCAGCGCGGGGGCCCATTTCCAGGCGACCATCAGCAGCGGGAAGTTCCAGGGAATGATCTGCCCGGCCACTCCCATCGGCTCACGGCGGGTATAGCAGAAGTAGTTGCCGCGGATCGGAATCGTGTCGCCCGTGAGCTTGTCAGCCCAGCCGGCATAGTACCGCAGACAGTCGATGACGAGCGGCAGGTCGGCCGCGCGGGCGTCGCGCAGAGGTTTACCGTTGTCGAGGGTTTCGAGGGCGGCCAATTCGTCGATATACCGCTCGGCCAGGTCGGCCAGCCGATGGAGCAGCAGGCCACGGTCGCGGGCGTCCATTTTAGGCCAGTCGCCCGATTCGAAGGCCTTGCGGGCCGCTTTGGCGGCGCGGTCGATATCGGCGGCATCCCCTTCAGCGACGTCGGCGATCTTCTGTTCGGTGGCGGGATTGTACGTGGCGAACGTCTTGCCGCTACGGGCGTCGCACCACTTGCCGTCGATCAGCATCTGGGTCTGGCGAACTTTGGGCGCGGTGCGGGCACGGGGCGGTTTGGCGACGGCGGTAGCCATGGTTCGTTCTCCTTCAGAATGGGCGAGGCTGCCTGAACGGACCGGAAGAAATCCGATCCGAAAATGATCCTCTGGAATTCTACCTCCGTCCGCGGCGGTTGTGTAGGCGTCGCGCCGAGGTATTGACCGACTGCATTGGGCCGAGCCGGCAGCCGCGAGGAATTCATCAAAAGCCACCTGTGAAACACGGATTCCGAAGGGGCTTTCGGGCAGGTTAGAAAACCCGCCCTACCACCAATTCGTCAGTAGGGAGATGACGACGCCCGACGACTCGTGTAAAACAGTAATTCTCCGCGAGATTTTGCACGTAAGCATTTTCCCCACAGCGAGCCGATCGACGCTTTGAAAACCGAGCTGCTGACGATGGAGCGGTTTCTCGAGCAGTTGCGCGCCAGCAATCTGCTCTCGGCCGAGAATCTGGCTCGTACCGTCGAACGCACTGCGCACGAAGATTATCACGAGCCGGGACCGCTCGCCTGGTGGCTCGTCGAGCAGAAACTGGCCACGCGGTGGCAGGCGCACATGCTGGTCTCGGGCCGCAATCGTTTTTCCTTCGGGAAGTACAAACTGCTCGACCGGATCGGCGTGGGAGGCATGGGCACGGTTTACAAAGCCTGGCAGCCGGGCCTGGGGCGCGAAGTCGCTCTCAAGGTGCTGTCGGATTCGATGGTGGGAAATGAAGGGGCCGCGTCCCGATTTCATCGTGAGATCCAGTCAGCGGCGTCATTGACGCATCCCAACATCGTCGCCACGTTCGACGCGGGATCGGTCGGTGGCAAGCACTTCCTCGTCATGGAATACGTTGACGGAGAAAACCTCGAAACACTCGCCCGACGCCGCGGTCCTTTGCCGGTCGCGGAAGCCTGCGAATATATCCGGCAGGCGGCGGTGGGCCTCGCGCATGCGCACAGCTTGGGGATGGTCCATCGCGATATCAAACCCGCCAATCTGCTGTTGTCGATTCCCTCGAAGAGTGGAACGCAGAAGCCGGGGGCTCGAACCGCCGATGAAACTGCGCTCCCAGTCGTCAAGATTCTCGATTTCGGCCTGGCTCGGTTGGCCACCGAAACTCAGGGAGAATCCGAATTGACGCAAACGGGGCAAGTGATGGGAACCCCCGATTACATCGCCCCCGAGCAGGCCCGCGATACGCGAACGGCCGATTTTCGCAGCGACGTGTATAGCCTGGGCTGTACTTTGTTCCGTCTTTTGACCGGACGAGTTCCATTCGTTCGCCAGTCGGTGATGGAGAAGTTGCTGGCCCGCGCGCTGGAAGACGCGCCTCGGGCGCGAAGTTTGCGACCAGACTTGCCCCCCGCGCTAGACGACTGCATCGCCCGCATGTTGGCCCGTGATCCGGCCCAGCGATTTCAAACCGCGGGAGACGTCGTTCAGACGCTGGATGGGCTGGCTGCAACGGGTGGTAACATCGCCGTGGCTCTCCCCGTTAACGCGACGATCGCCCCTCCGGTCTTATCCGGCGCCGCGCAATTGTACGACCCTGTCTCGGCGCCCGATGCCGAGCTCGAGCAATTTCTGGCCGTGCTTGCCGATCAGGCCGATTCCGCAAGCGCGCTCGGCGGTTTGTCGGGCGACACGTCACGCGCGGCGCTGGCCACAGGATCGACCAACATAGAAACGCCGCGCCGGGCTCACACGGCTCCGGCCGGCGATGCGCAACGAACCTCCAGCACGTCACAACGACCGGTCGGCCGACGGCCTCCGCTGGCGAAGCTCCCGCTGATCGTAGCCTGTGCACTGCTCCTTCCTATGGCGGGAATCGTGTTGTGGTATGTGGCCGGCGGGACGCGGCTGGACATCGATTGGCCGGCCGACGAACGCAAGGGAGGCGCTCTCGAAATCGACGGCCGCGAACCGATCCTGTCGGGCCCGTTGAGTTTTTCCGGCCGCCCGGGAAAGCGGAAATTGAAGCTGACACGTACCGGTTACCAACCGATCGAGCGGCAAATCGTCCTCGAACGCGGCGCGGTCGAGACGTTTCGTCCAGAGTGGGTGCCGACTCCCCAAACGCTCCGTCGACAGCAGTGGTCGGTTTTGAAGGCTGAAGCCGAGCAATGGAAACCTTCGGACGGTCGAGCGACGGGGACTGATTATCAACCGATCGATGCCCTGCGGGCCAAGATCGACGAGTTCCGCCGCAACTGGCTGATGACAAGGGAGGCTGGCCAGGCGGCGAACCTGCTGCGCCGCTTGCCCGCCCCGGCCGACAGGCTCACCCATGCGATGGTTTCCGGATACGAGCTGCGCGCGGCGGGTGCCGGAAAGCCTGAGAATGCCCCTTCCGACCTGGTGGCCGTGATCGGCGACAGCCGTTGGAAGCACGGCAGTCGGATTGAAGCGATCGCGTACAGTCCCGACGATTCGATGGTGGCCGCTGGCGGTGATTTCGGATTTCTCAAGCTGTGGGACGCGCAGACCGGTGAAGAGATCGCAGCAGTCAAAGCGAGCGAATCGCCGATCATGGCCCTGGCATTCAGTCCGGACGGCAAATCGTTGATTACCGGCGGCATCGACGGTGTGGGCCGGATCTGGAACGTCCCCCAGTTGACGGTCGCGCAGACGTTAAAAAGTCACATCAGTCAGATTCGCGGGGCGGCTTATAGTCCGCTCGGAAATCTCGTCGCCACGGGAGCGCTTGACCCGTCGGTGCGTCTTTGGAATCCAACCGATGGTTCGCTGGCGCGAGAGATCACGCAGGGAGTGGCAGAAGTCGCGTGCGTGGCGTTCAGCCCGGACGAGAAGTTGCTGGCGGTCGGCTATCACAATCCCTATAGCGCATCAATCTTTGCCGTCGAGACGGGAAAATTGGTGGCGACTCTCGAAGGACACACGAGTTCAATCCTGACGGTTGCTTTCAATCCAGCAGGCACCCGATTAATTACAAGCGGTTACGATGCCACGATTCGATGTTGGGACGTCGGTACGTGGCAGGAGCTGCGTGCGATGACAGGCGTTAATCGGAATGGAGTGACCTCGATCCGGTACAGTCCGGACGGGAAAACGATCGCCGCCGGCATCGGAGACGGGCGCGTCGATTTTTATGACGCGGAATCGGGCTTTTTCCAAAAGACGCTGACGTGCGACGACCAGGGGGCGGCGACTTTGTCGTTCAGCCACGACGGCAAACGGCTGGCAATCGCCGGCAGCGGCCAGGCGGTCCGCATCTGGGATTTGATTACACAGACGGAAATCGACCATCCTGCGGTGCCGATTCTTTGTTTTGCAGCCAGTCCCGACGGTCGCTGGCTGGCGCTGGGGAAGAGCGACGGATCTGTCGACATGTGGGACGTTGCGGCGGGAATGTCGCACAGCTCGCTCGGCGGGACCGCGCACCGCGTCGGTGAGATCGCTTTCAGTCCCGATGGTTTGCTGCTGGCAACGGCCGGCGACACCGGGGAATCGGCCATCCGCGTCTGGGACGTCGCCAGCGGTGAAGTGAAGCACGTCCTCCAAGGGCATCGCGCCTCTGTGGCCGGGGTGGTGTTCAGTCCGGACGGGCTCACCTTGGCGAGCGCGAGCCACGACGGCGCCGTGCGGCTGTGGAACATGGAATCGGGCGGCCTCGTTCAGACTCTGGAAGCGAAGGGGCCGCCCCCGATCTGCGCCGCCTTCAGCGCGGATGGAAAAACATTGGCCGTGGGACACGTCCGCGACAGCGTGACGATACCAGCCGTGACACCGGTCAAATTGTGGGACGTGGCGCGCGGCAAGGAGCAAAAACCGATCATCGTCGAATGGGCGGAAGCGTCCCACGTCGGTTTTGGGCTGGACGACCAGACGCTGGTCGTCGGTGGTCGTTCTCAGGGAGTCAAACTCTGGGATTTGACTCGCGGTTCGGCACGCAGCACGTTCACGGGGTCGGGCGCCTTCGCCGTCAGTTCCGATGGAACGCACGTGGCCGTCGACGAAAAGACGGCGATCCACGTTTACGAAATCGCCCACGGCATCCGCACGGCCGAACTGAGTCTGAGCCGTCCGGACGTGTGGTCCACGCAACTCGCCTTCACCCCCGAAACGCGCCACCTCGCGGTCCTTGCGAGCAACGGCACCGTACATGTTTTGCGGCTTCCCAAGGAATAGGGGGAGCGAGACGGCGACATGGCCTACGGCAGCTCGGGCAGCCGGCCCTCGGGGAACGCGGCTCGGTGCGCGACGCTGTTGTTGACGTAGTGCCGATAAGTCTCGGCGAGTCGTTCGCGCTGCTCGGGATTCAATTCCTTGATTTGCTTTGCCGGGCAGCCGGCCCATAAGGTGTGCGGCGAGACGTGGGCTCCTTCCATGACGACGGCGCCGGCGGCGATCAGCGCCCCCGCGCCGATGACGCACTTACTGAGCACCCTGGCGCCAATGCCGATCAGCGCGCCGTCGCCGACCGTCGAACCATGCACGATCGCGCCGTGTCCCAGCGTCACGCGGTTGCCGAGAATGCACGGATGGCCGCCATGCTCGACATGCAGGATGGAACCGTCTTGAATGTTGGTCTCTTCGCCGACCTCGATCCATTCCTGGTCGCCGCGAAGCACGCACCCGAACCAGATCGAACACCGTGCCTTGAGCCTCACGCGGCCGTAGACGATCACACCCGGAGCAACCCAGGCTGTGGGGTCGATCTGTGGCTGTGCGTTGATCGCCGCCCAATCCCAGTGTGAATCGGCATAGGGGACCGGAGGGGCCGCCGGCAATGCGGCGCCGTGCAGCGGCCAGGATCGCAGCGTCTCTTGATACGCGAGCTTGTCGAGGGAATCGGGATCGTTGTGGAGTGCCGCCAAGGCGATATCCGGCTCAGGGTTAGACGACCGGCGCTAATGATCACTCACGCACTGTACCCGTTTCCCTTGACGCACGAAACTGAATGCCATGCAGCGGAAGCAATTCGGATTCGTTAGGCGACTGCGGGCGCGGGCGGAATGCCGAGCGCCGTCTGCACGTCGGCGAACAAATCTCGCGGGCTGAAAGGTTTCAGGATCAACCGCGCGATCTCCAATTCCTCGAGCACGGCGTAGGATTCGAGCTCCAGTCCCCGTCCGGTCAGCAAAAAAATCGGCAGGGAGCGGAGGGTGGGAAGGCAGCGAATGCGACGGCATAACTCCAGTCCGTCCATCCGCGGCATCGTCCAATCGGTGATCACGGCGTCGGGCGGATTTGTCAGAATAAGCTCCCAAGCTTCCTGGCCATGCCGCGCGGTCTGGACCTCGAACCCCGCGTTGCGGAATTTCATTCCCAGTGCGAGCACGATGTCGGGCTCATCGTCACAGATCAAGATGCGCTGATTCATGGTCATCGCAGAAAATGTAGGTCGCGAATGCATTGCCGTCCAAGCTCGATCGTGTGGTGCAAGATACATCCCATCTCGCTTGTGGTCGGAATGCTCCTGGTTCGCCGTTTGCGCGGATCGAACGGCTGCTGGCGATTATTGGGGCGCTGGCCGCATTTTGGGGGCGCCCAGGGAAGAGGCGGTGCCCGAGGTGTGGATCACTTTCGGGGAATTCCAGGCCGGTCTTGCCGCGGGCACCGTAATTGCCGCATGTGAGACTTGCGGCTCGGCTTCGGCCGAAACGACGTGCGGAGTGAGCAGTACGATCGTCTCGGTGCGCTCGATCTCTTCGACGTGCTTGCAGAACAGGTCGCCGAACAGCGGGATCCGGCCAAATCCGGAAGGGCGGTACAATTGAATCACCGACTGATCGGCGAAGAAACCTCCGATGACTGCGGTCTGCCCGTCGTGCAGTGAGAACTGATTCGTCAATGCGGCCGCGCGCGTTCCCGAGACGGCCATGAAATCCAGAACCACTTCCCGCCGCACGTCGAGATGGATGACGCCATTGCGGGCGATGACCGGGCGAATTTTCAAAATTGTTCCGGCAGCCGACTGTTCAGACGATTCTCCTGTTCCCAAGGGATCGGTGAGCATCAAGTTGGCGGGTTGCCGGTTGACGACGGTCATCTGCCAGGCGTCCGTGCGAAGTGTCGGGACGGTTGCCTGCAGCGAACCGAGGAAAGCTTGCGGATCGCCATTGAGGATGCCGCGCTTCAGGCCGTACTTGCGAGTCAGCTTCAGCGGATCGCTCACCGCCGATGGGATAGCCGATTGACCGGCGCCGGCTGTTGCAAAGTCGCCGTCGATGGTCGTCATGGTGAAGGGTTGGCTGGGGCCGTTGAAATCGAGCAAATTGATTCCATTCGGCATCCCGTTATTCAATTGCACACTGAGTACGACGGCCTCGATCACCACGCTTGCAGGGGGCGCGTCGAGTTTCTGGAATAACATGTCGACTTTGCGGATCACGTCGGGCAGGTCGGACACGACGAGCGCATCGGCAGGCGAGATCGAAGAGCTTCCCGCGGAGCCCATAGCCGCCGCGTCGCTGGCCATGTCGGCGGCGCCGGCCCTCCCCAGGTTCGGGGTCAGCAGCGGCGCAACCAGCGCGTAAAGGCCGCTTCCGGAAAGATAACGGGGCCGATAAATCCGAGTGACCGGTTTGGGTTCGTCCGCTCGAACGCCGGCGTCGGAAGCAGCCGGATCGCTGGAAGTCTCGGTGACGGGCGACGGCTGGTCGCGATCGACTACCGTGCGCTGCGGAGCGGGCTCGTCGCCATTCGATTTCGCGGCGGCCAATTCGTCGCGTGGACTGGCGGGCGGATTGATCAAATGGGCTTCCTGAAGCTGTTTCAGCAGCTCTGTTGCCTGTTTGATCGGATCTTCCGCGGGTTCGCGCTTTACCTGGGCGTCGATGGCACGGCCGAGTTTGTCGAGATGCTGTTGGATGCCGGCCAGCCGCGCTTCAATTATTGCGGTCGATGCTGTGCTCGCCTGTGGCACGGTTTCGATGTCGGGATTGATCGTCACCCTGGGTCGAGTTTCAGCAACAGGGCTGGCCGGGATGCGCCGGTCGTACTCTGCAATCGGAGCGGACGTCGCCGGCACGGGCTCCAGTCCTGGCCCGAGAACGACTTGTGAGTCAGCCGGATCGACTTCGAGGGGATCCAATACGACTTTCCCGTCCGACCTCGCACGCGATGTGGCAGTTTTAGTGCCTTGAGCGGCGGCGCTTTCAGATCCGGCCGGCGCTGCTCCTCCTCCGCTCCCCGTGGATTTTGCCAGTTGCGTCCGCAAGCTGATATCTCGATCGGCCGCGGCCAGAGATGTGGCGTGGCGCGCTTTGCTTCCGGTCGTCAGCTCGACGCCGACGAACAGCACCATGGGGACGGTCAGTCCCAGGCACATGGCCC
>DASYAR010000361.1:0-4031 GCA_036501235.1 Planctomycetaceae bacterium | reverse complement strand
AGCTCAGTTCACCAATTCTTAATAGTTCACTCATCGAATGATAACATGGTAGCGACGGACCACTACTTCAAGTGGGCATTCTTCGTATTTCAAAAACCGTACTTCACCGCTAGAGTGCATTGGCTGGCGTTGTGACGAGGCTGAAGGGCTTCGTCGCGCCATAGAATGCCAGCGAATCATTTCTGCAAGGCCCGGCGCTGATGACAACTGCATCCACCCCAATTTCGACATCCCCCGTCCGCCGGTATCCTGGTCGCGGCTGGTTGTTGATCGCCATGGTCTTGCCCACGCTGGGGCTCATTCTTTACGCAACCCAGGTCGGAAACGGACGCCTCGTGACGCCTTGGTACATGCCTGGGCTGACGACACTGGGGATCGTGCTGCTGGCCGTTGCATTGCAGCAGGCGAGATCAGTATGGCGCTGGCTCGTGCTATTGCTGTTGCTTTTGCTCGGTAGCGCCGAGTGTGCGTTCGTGCTGGCAACGAGATTGCCTGCGTATGCAGGACCGGCTGCCGTCGGAAAACCTCTTCCCGAGTTTGCGACGGCCACGGCCGACGGAACGCCATTCACTCAGCGGGATTTGAAAGGGGACCAACATCACGTGTTGGTCTTCTTCCGCGGTCGGTGGTGACCGTTCTGCATGATCGAGCTGGTGCAGCTCGAACGACGGCACGCCGACTTCACCCGGCGCAACACGCGGGTGGTCGTCGTTTCGATGGAAGGTGTTGACGACGCGCAGCGCACGCAGGCGAGATTTCCTCACTTGCTGGTTGTCGCGGATTCCGGACGCGGCCTTTCCGAAGCGATGGGGCTGGTTCATCATCATGCGGCGCCGGACGGCAGCGATGCCGACACGCCGACGACAATCCTCGTCGATCGCACCGGCGTCGTCCGCTGGATTTATCGTTCACCCGAGGTGATCGCGCGGCTGTCGCCTGATGAAGTCCTGGAGGCCATCGACAAAAACATGCAAGCGGGGGCGCACTAAAGAGACTGTGCGTTGGCTATGGCCGGTCGCCCGCGGCAACACTCTGGACGATGAAATCCACGACCGGTTGCCGGTCCTTCGGACCGAGTGGGAAATGTCCCTCCCCTTCCTTTTCGATGACGGTGAGCTTTCCGCCGAGTTCGCTGTAGCGCTTCTGTGCGACCTTTGTCTGGCTCTCGAACCACGGGTCGAGGCTGCCGCAAACATGCAGTGCGGGCACGCCCGCTGTGGCAAGCGAAGCTAGATTGTCGATCGGCTGCACTTTCGCCAGGTTGCTGCGCAGCACGGGGTTTTCGCCGTAGAGGCAACTGACCTTATCCGGATTGGCGATCGCCCACGCGTAGGCTTCGCCAGCCGCCCCGCCGGCCCCTGCCAGGACCGGCTTCTTCGAAAAGCCGTGGCCGATCAGGTACTCGTAAACGGCGTTCCACTGCTGCAAGACCGGGCCGTTGACGTCGGTCGGGACTGGGCCGACGACGATGTGAAAGCCTTTGCCCAACAGGGCCAGATCGACGACGGCATCGCGAGTGACATAATCCGCCCGGTACACCCACGGCGTTTCGGGAGCCGCCGCCCGCGGCGCAATGACAGTCACCGCTCCCCTGATGCCATCCAGTCGGAATTCAAAGCGGTCGTACGACTCCGAAAACTCGGGCCCACGACAAGTGATGTACGTCCCTTCCTTCGGGAAGTTGCGGTAAGCGTTCTCGACGCCGTAGAACGACGACCTGGTAAACTTCTGGCCTGCGAAGGCGTGTGGCGCCTGGGCGGCCGGTTGCAGGCTGTGCTCGACGAAATCGGCGATTGGCGTGGGGTCGCGCAGGCTGTGGGGATGGTGGCCGGCCCCTTCCTTGATCATCACCGAGATGCGGCCGCCGAGTTGCTGATAGACGTTTTCGACGGCCAGGGTATGGTTGCCCAAGAGGGGATCGAGACTGCCGCACACGTGCAGCAGAGGGACGTCGTTTTGCGCCAGGTCACCCAGCTTCATGAGACTCTCGCGGCTGACGGCAGGATTGTCGACATAAATCGAAGAAACTTTGTCCGGGTGCGTGGTGGCCCACGTGAATGCATTGCGCCCGCCCCGGCTCATGCCGACGAACGACGGCTTTTTGGACAGTCCGTGTTTTTCGGTCAAGAACGTGTACCAGGCGTCCCACGGCTTGCCGGCGTCCGACAAGACGAACCCGATGTGAAAACCATGCTTGAGCAGCTCGACCTCGGCCTGGGGCTCGTGATCGAAGTAATAGCCTCGCCAGGACCACGGCTTCCCGGCGGCCGCCTCTTTCGGAACAACGACGACGCATCGCAACTGCCCCGGCGCCTGACGACCCACCCCGTTTTTTTCCTCCGCGGCCGCCTTGATCGGTTTGACGTCGAACGTCGCCTCGTCCATCAGGAAGTCATATCGATCGAACCCATGCCAGGCTGTTTTCTCGCCAGCGAAGGTGCTCGGTGCGTCGTCTGCCAGTCCGTGCAACGGGTGTTGAACAATGCCCACGATAAGAATTGGAACCAGCAGCACACCGAACCATTTCGATTTCATGTTGTTGTTCTCTCGGTCGATCGATGGCCTTCCCGGCTGTTACCTTCGTCCACCACTCTACCGAGTCGGCGACCAAAATGGCACGAGCAGGAAGCCAGGAATTAACCTGAGCTTTTGCGAACGCGACAAGGGCCGGCGGTTTCTGTGGAATCGACCTGAACTGCAGGGCCGGAAGGCGAATGCGATTCTGGCCTCCGACCCCACGTTTCGAGCCGTCGGTCGATGTGACGAGTGCACAACTGAATCACCTCGGGGATCCGCGAATATGGCTCGTTGATTCAACCCCGAACGGGGTTGTGCAGCACCTGGTAATAACAATACGGGTTGGCCGACACGTGTCGGCCAACCCTGGGAAATGCAACCGGTTGATTTCGAACCCAGAATGGGTTCGGCAGAGCGTCAATCCCAGACGTAGCGCTCGTCAACATCCAGACCGTATTTCGTGAGCAACGGCGGAATTATTCTTGAAAATAGATTTGGCTGAGCGATTGCGACATCGTCGAACTCCCCGGTTTATAAAGGCACGCGGAACAATCTGCACAATCCTTTCAGGATTGCGGCGGTCCATCGGACATGACCCAGGGTTGCCGACAACGGACGGCAACCCTGGGCTGTGCTGTCCAACACTTTCAGCGTTGAAACGAGAAGTGATGCCGTTCGTTAATCGAACTGCCCTCGCCGAGCACCGTTGACACGGACTTTTTCTGGTGGATGGTCGAGCAGATCCCTAAGAAACTTGAACCGACCGTTTGCCACGGAATCCGACTACAAATTGCCCCGGCCGTTCGACGATTTGGTGGTTTGAGATTTGACGTCTTGAGCCGTGTCATGCCCTGTGCTTTCTACGGATCGGAATCCGTTTCTGCATACCCTTCGTTGTGAATAATGCGGGGCGTGCGCGGCGGCTCAAGGCGACGACGAATTCACGCCGCATCCACCCGCAGCACGGCACCTTACGTCGATCGCATCGTTCCAGCCCCAGGTTATCGGCGAGATCCGAGCCAGGGCCGTTTCTCGCAGACAAATCCAACACAAGTGATTTCCAGCAAACGCCTTGCATTGCATGGGCATCATCAAGATCTCATTTCACAAACCGGCCAGTTTGGGCGTCGTCAGGCAGGTTTTGAGACGCGTCAGGCAGGTTTTGAGACGGGTCAAGCACGTTTCGAGACGAGCTCGATCGCATTCGCCTCTCATTTGGCAGTGGCGATTGAACAATTCGTTCCACTGAACGATTCGGCCCACGCTCCCGCCGCCCGTTCGCCTGCCCACGATTCCTGCAGCCCGATCAACTGTCATTATATACGTGGGGCGGCGGAAAATAAGGCATTTCAAAACGGATCGAACACAGGGGTTGAGGTGGACCCCTTTGTCTAGACCAAAAAACGTCTTTTCTTAAAGAGACCGGCTTTCAGCCGGTCTCCCCCAGCGGGTGAGGGCCGCGGCGCAGCGCAGTCGAGCGCAGCGAGACGGAGCGGAGCCGCGGCCCTCACCCG
>DASYAR010000360.1:0-3889 GCA_036501235.1 Planctomycetaceae bacterium | reverse complement strand
CCGAACCGGCCGATCCGTCCGTCGGCCATCCTCAATGCGCGGCCGACGGGCAACACTTTGGATTGGGGAGTCGCCAAGCCCCAACTCAATCGTTGCGTACGCTCGTTGGCGATGATGTCGCGATCGGGAATGGTATCGATCAACCCGGCGCCGAACAATGCAGGCGTTTTTCGCTGCGAGAGGTCCACTCCCTGCGGAAGGGACAGTCCGTGCACGCCAATTGACGGCAAGGGAGAACCCGGGAAAGTCGGAAAGATGTTAACCGGCATTGCGGGGTGGACGTGCGACAACATTTCCTGAAAATCCGGGCTGACTGCGTGAGCATGCACCACTCCTTGCCGCGTTTTCGCTCCGCGAGCCAATTCCGTCGCGTCTGGGCGGATCGTGAACACGTTCACGTTGTTCTCGAACGGGCCACTGCCTCCGGCCCCTCCCTGCCGGTGGCACGCCACGCAAGAATTGGCGTTGAAGACGGGCCCCAACCCGTCGCCTCCGTTCGCCAACGCATCACCCGGCAACCATTCGTGCTCGAACAGCTCTTTTCCGGCCTGCGCCGCTATTTCATTGAGCGGCGTATTTCGCGGCGTCGGCCAATTGATCGCACGACAGAGAAACGGCGACGCAAGGAGGATCGCGAGCGTCACATGAAAGACTCGTTGTCGAGACATGGCGTTCCCCTCAGTGGCTAAAAGAACACTCGCTCATCGCCCGCGGAGAGCGTCATCAATTTGCCGCCGCGCTCAATCGTCACCGACCCCCTGGCGACAATGACGGTTAATTGCGGCACTCGGATCGATTCGGTCGCCGAAGACTGAACGGGAGAAGCCGTCGTCAGGATCACGGAAAATTGGCTTCCGGTCGTGGCGACGTTGCCGAGAGGAGTTTCGACGTTGAGGACCGCCTGATTTCCCGTCACAACGACGTCGCCCCCACCGGCAACCAACTTTACGATCTGCCGACCTTCGTCGCGCCGCAGAACAGCGCGAGTCGAGTTGGAGAACTCGAGTCGGGATCCATCTGGCAATTCGATTTTGGCCGCCTTCCGACTGACGACTTCGAACAACGTCCCTTCTGGGATTGCCTGCACTTCGCGTCCTGCGACCTCGATACGGCCCGAAATGATACGCGCCTGACCGCCGGTCTCGCGGGAAACGGAAAACCAGACTGCCGTCCCGGCCGCCAGAAACAGCACCGCGGCCGCAATCCACGATCTGCGGCCCCAGGGGCGATGCAGTGGAACGAACGGCCTGCCGCGCCGCGTGCTTCGCGGTTCTCGCGGCAGGCCGCGGCCCGGAACAAATATCGATCCGGCCTGTGCGGTGGATGAGGCTGCCGTGGCTGCTTGCGCCGAGGCGTCCGGATTCGCGGCGCCCGATTTTTCCGCTGCCGTGGATGAAGGGGCGTCTTCTTCGAGCAGCCGGGCGATCTGGTCGATCTTATATTGCTTCTGGAAATGAACTCTCAGGCAGGCGTTCAATCGCATTGCCTGGGCGAATGCGTCGGCAATCTGCGGATCGACCGTCAATAAAGCTTCCAGCTCGGCCAGCTCGACGTCCGAGGCCAGTTCGTCCAGGTATTTCTGGATCAGCTCGCGGCTCCGCTCTGAAACAGGCATCGTCAAACGGCCCCCGGAGAAGAGAGCCGGCGCTGAACGCATTCCTGCAACCGGGCTCGTAGCCGCGACAATGATTGATAGACGGCGTCGAGCGTCGCCTGCAATTCCTGGGCGATTTGTGCGATCGTCAGCGACCGCTCGTACCGCAGCGCCAGAAGTTGGCGTGATTTTTCCGGCAACTGTTCCAGACAGTGTTCGAGTGCTTCGCCTTCGCGGGAAGCCGGCATTTCCGCCCGATCAAACGCACGGGAGACTGCCTCGATGGCCTCCGGCGACAAGACGACCGGCAGCCGCTTTGTCTGGTCCCAGCGCTGCATCAACTTGATGGCGGCAATCCCACGGGCCCAGGCCCCGAACGGCTTGCTGCGATCGTAACGCGAAAACTCCTTCCAGAGCGTCAGCGCCACGTCTTGAAAAATATCGTCGCCATCGTGGGGCCTGCGAACGACCGACCCGATGAAAGCTCGGATTTCCAGCTCGCACCCGAACAACAGCTTCAAATATTCTTCCTGCCGGTCCATAATCTTGTCCTTCACCGCCTTATTCGTGACCGGATACCAGATTCTGACAGAAAAATGGGGATGGGGAACCGAAATTCGCTAGAAAATCCGGTGGAGTTCAGGCTTCAGCCTGCGGAATGGGCAGTTGATCACCAGAAGGCAACTGTCGGGCGCTGCGAAAGCGGGCGGCGGATGCAAATCTGTGATCGACCCGACAAGAGCGCAGGCTAAACCCTGAACTCCAACGTCACACGCCCCGATACATCGGGGGGGATGGTGGCTCGTCGTCTTCGCCAAAGTCGCGATACCGTTCTGCCAGATCGTCGCGCCGGAGTTTGACCTGCTTATCGAATTCGCTCAGGACGTCGAGGGCCTTGTCGCGCGAAGAAACCAGGCCGATGATCAGGAACTGGATAATCGCCAGCGCATAACAGACCCAGCCGACCAACCGATGATCGGGCGAGCCGAAAATCACGGCCATGATGGCGAACACCGACGACGAACGGTCGAGATGCCGGAAGAAGATGCCTTTGCAAAACGGCCAGAATTGTTCGCGGGCCGCCTTGATCCGCTGTCCCTTGGGGAACAACAGCCGCGCGGGCCCCGGATGAATAATCGAAAACAGCGACTGATCAGGCATCGTCTCGATGACCCCCACGGCCAGCAGCAATCGCAATCCCAGGCTGAGCCAGATGTATTCGTGCTTCCAGTCCCGCAAATACTCTCCGAAGACGGCGTACTCGAAATTGTCCGTCGCAACCAGCAAGAGCAGCGAGCCGCGGATCCACTGTTCGAGATCCTTGGTAAGCTCGGCATCAAGCCGCTGCACATGCATCACGCGCCGCAGAAACAGCCTGAACAGCGGAATCGCGATGAATCCGACGATCAGGCGAATTAACGGTCGCAGAAGTGAGGCCATGGGCGCGGGGAGGGCTTACATTGCGGGCGGTCGAGCCAAGGAGACAAGGAGAGGGGGAGACAAGGAGAAGAAACAGCGGCGTTTCAGGAAAACTTAACCAATGAGCCAGTCGGATGGATTGTTGATCATTGCAACGAGCACCTCCATCGAAACCTCAAACGCCTTCCTGTAGACGTCCAGTTCCGTGTGCTTCACGATCTTCTTCGCCATTTTTAATTCTCCGAAGGCTGGTCTGCACGAATTGTCGTCCGTTTTTCGTTTTTCCGTCGTCTCTCCTTGTCTCCTTGTCTGCCTCCGGCGGCAAATCACGTATTCCAGTCAATCTGAGCATACAGCGCTCGCAGGCGTTCTCCGCGTGCAGGGTTCAGGTGCGCAACATAGGCAATCTTTCCCAGTAAATGGGCGGCGAAGTGTTCGTGCCGTTCATGATTCTGCGTCGAGGCCCCCCGCCGAATGCAATTGGTCAGGATGGCTTTCAGGCGGTCATAGTCGCGGCGGGGGACGTTGGTCCGGGCGTTGACGACGACCCCCGTCACCGTTTGCCGCTGGTTATTGCGGAGGATTCGGCGCTTGGCCTTGTTGATACGGAACCGTTCAGAGCGGACAACCTGCTCCGTCAGCTGAATAAAGACGGCCAGGCTCTTGAGGAACTGCTCATCCCCTGAAAACGTCAGATCGTCGGCATAGCGGGTGTAGTTGGCCCCGAAACTGCGGGCCAGGCCCGCCAGTCGCAGGTCGAGCGCAAACGCCGAGAGATTCGCCAGGGCGGGCGAAGTCGGCGCCCCTTGCGGCAAGCGGCGTCCCAGATAGGGGTGAATTTCCGGTCCTTGGCCCCACTCGGCTTTCATCGACTGG
>DASYAR010000359.1:0-17218 GCA_036501235.1 Planctomycetaceae bacterium | reverse complement strand
CAACACGATGGTCGACCAGCTGCGTTCGTTCGCGTCGGAAGTGACCCGGGTGGCCCGCGAGGTGGGCACCGAAGGCAAGCTTGGGGGCCAGGCCATCGTCCCCGGCGTCGCCGGCACCTGGAAAGACCTCACCGACAACGTCAATTCGATGGCCTCGAACCTCACCGGGCAGGTCCGCAACATCGCCGACGTCACCACGGCCGTGGCCCGCGGCGACTTGAGCCGTAAAATCACCGTCGACGTGCGCGGAGAAATTCTCGAGCTCAAGGACACGATCAATACGATGGTCGACCAGCTCAATTCGTTCGCCTCGGAAGTCTCTCGCGTGGCCCGCGAAGTCGGCACCGACGGCAAGCTGGGCGGCCAGGCGAAAGTCCCCGGCGTCGCCGGGACCTGGAAAGACCTGACCGACAACGTCAACTCGATGGCCTCCAACCTGACGTCGCAGGTCCGCAACATCGCCGAGGTGACGATCGCCGTGGCCAACGGCGACCTGTCGAAGAAGATCACCGTCGACGTGCGCGGGGAAATCCTGCAATTGAAGGAAACGATGAACACGATGGTCGATCAGCTCCGGTCGTTCGCGGCCGAAGTGACGCGCGTGGCGCGGGAAGTCGGCACCGACGGCAAGCTGGGGGGCCAGGCGCAGGTGCCTGGCGTGGCCGGCACGTGGAAAGACCTCACCGACTCGGTGAACTCCATGGCCTCGAACCTGACCGGCCAGGTCCGCAACATCGCCGACGTCACAACCGCCGTGGCCCGCGGCGACCTCTCGCGCAAAATCACCGTGGACGTGCGCGGGGAAATCCTGCAGCTCAAGGAAACGATCAACACGATGGTCGACCAGCTTTCGGCATTTGCGTCGGAAGTGACCCGCGTGGCCCGCGAAGTGGGAACCGAAGGCAAGCTCGGCGGCCAGGCGCAGGTGCTGGGCGTGGCCGGCACTTGGAAAGACCTCACCGACAACGTCAACTCGATGGCCTCGAACCTCACCGGCCAGGTCCGCAACATCGCCGACGTGACGGTCGCCGTGGCCAACGGCGATCTTTCCAAAAAAATCACGGTGGACGTGCGCGGCGAAATCCTGCAATTGAAAGAAACCATCAACACGATGGTCGAGCAATTGCGATCGTTCGCGTCGGAAGTGACGCGGGTGGCCCGCGAGGTCGGCACCGAAGGCCGGCTGGGGGTGCAGGCGGTCGTGCCCGGCGTGGCGGGAACCTGGAAAGACCTCACCGACTCGGTCAATACGATGGGATCGAACCTCACCGCCCAGGTCCGCAACATCGCCGAAGTGACCACGGCCGTGGCCCGCGGCGATCTGTCGCGCAAGATCACCGTGGACGTGAAGGGCGAAATTCTGGAGCTCAAGAACACCATCAATACGATGGTCGACCAGCTCAATGGGTTCGCTTCCGAGGTGACGCGCGTGGCCCGCGAAGTGGGGACCGAAGGCAAGCTTGGCGGCCAGGCCCAAGTCTCGGGCGTCGCGGGCACCTGGAAGGACCTCACGGACAACGTGAACTTCATGGCCTCCAACCTGACCGATCAGGTGCGCGGGATCGTGAAGGTGGTGACGGCCGTGGCCGACGGCAATCTGCGTCAAAAGCTGACGGTGCAGGCCAAGGGGGAAGTGGCCGCGCTGGGCGACACGATCAACAACATGACCGACACGCTGGCGACGTTTTCGGAACAGGTGATCAGCGTGGCGCGCGAGGTGGGGGTGGAAGGCCGGCTGGGGGGGCAGGCGAACGTGCCCGGCGCGGCCGGCTCGTGGCGCGACCTGACCGACAACGTCAACCTGCTGGCAGGCAACCTGACCACGCAGGTGCGGGCCATTGCCGAAGTGGCCACCGCCGTCACGAAGGGCGACCTGACCCGTTCCATCCAGGTGGAGACGCGTGGTGAAGTCGCCGAGCTGAAAGACAACATCAATACGATGATCGCCAATCTGCGCGAAACGACCGAGCGCAATAAAGAGCAGGACTGGCTGAAGACCAACGTGGCGCGGTTCACCAGCATGTTGCAGGGGCAGCGCGACCTGGTGACTGTCGCCAAGATGCTGCTGGCCGATCTCGTGCCGCTCGTGCAGGCCCAGCAGGGTGCCATCTACCAGATGGCCGCGGACGAACACGAGGGCCCCAAATTGCGATTGCTCGCGGGCTACGCCTTGAGCGACGGACAGGTCGAGCGCGTCCAACTGGGAGTGGGGCTGGTCGGCCAGTGCGCCGTCAGCAAGCAGCGGATTCTGCTCTCTTCGGTGCCGGAAGATTACACCCGGATCAGCTCCAGCCTGGGAGACGCGCCGCCCACGAGCATCGTTGTTTTGCCGTTGCTCTTCGAAGGCCAGATCAAGGCCGTGATCGAGCTGGCTTCGATCCATGCGTTTACGCCGACCAACCTGATCTTCCTCGAGCAGCTCACGCAGAGCACCGGCGTCGTGCTGAACACGATCGAAGCCACGATGCGCACCGAAGGGCTGCTCACCCAGTCGCAGCAATTGACGGCCGAGCTCCAGTCCCGGCAGACCGAATTGCAGCAGACGAACGAGGAGCTGGCGACGAAGGCCAAGCTGCTGGCCGAGCAGAACGCCGAGGTCGAACGCAAGAACAGCGAAGTCGAACAGGCCCGCCGGGCGCTCGAGGAAAAGGCGGCCGAGCTGGCGCTGACGTCGAAATACAAGTCCGAATTCCTGGCCAACATGTCGCACGAATTGCGCACGCCCCTCAATTCGATCTTGATTTTGAGCCAGCAGTTGGCCGACAACGCCGGGGGCAACTTGACGGTCAAGCAAATCGAGTTCGCACGGAACGTGAATTCGTCGGGCTCCGACCTGTTGCACCTGATCAACGACATTCTGGACCTGTCGAAGATCGAATCGGGCACGGTCAGCGTCGAGGCCGAAGAGATTTCGTTCACGGGACTGCGCGATACGATCGAGCGCAACTTCCGGCACGTGGCGGAAAACAAGAGCCTGCCGTTCCATGTGGAGTTCGCCAGCGATCTGCCCCCCAGTCTCGTCACCGATTCGAAACGGTTGCATCAGATTCTGAAAAACCTGCTGTCGAACGCCGTCAAATTCACGTCGCAGGGCCACGTGGACGTGCGGGTGGCGTTCGCCGCTTCGGGTTACAGTCTCGACCACCCGGTGCTGCGGACAGCCGAACGCGTGGTGGCCTTTTCCGTCGAAGACACGGGCATCGGCGTGCCCCCCGAAAAGCAACGCCTGATTTTCGAGGCGTTCCAGCAGGCCGATGCGGGGACCGCGCGGAAATACGGGGGCACCGGATTGGGGCTGGCCATCAGTCGCGAGCTGGCGGCGCTATTGGGGGGAGAAATCCGTCTCACCAGCGTCCTCGGAGAAGGGAGCACGTTCACGCTCTACCTGCCCCTCGAGTACACCGGACCGGCCAGCCCCAACATCGCCCCGTTCGGCCGGCCCGGGGCTGTGCCGCAAGCGATGCCCGTCGTGCAGCGCGTGCGCGAAGAACGAATCCCCGACGACCGCAACGACATCGCCGAGGGAGAACCGGCGCTCTTGATCATCGAGGACGATCCCCACTACGCCCGGATTCTGTTGGGGCTGGTGCGCGACAAAGGCTTCAAGGGGATCGTCGCCAACACGGGCGCCCTGGGCCTGTCGCTGGCCCGGCAGTATCGTCCCGCGGCGATCTCGCTCGATATTTTCCTGCCGGACATGCTCGGCTGGACCGTCCTCAACAACCTCAAGCTCGACCCGGCCACGCGGCATATCCCGGTGCAGGTGGTCACCCTCGAAGAAGAACGGCAGCACGGGCTGTCGCACGGGGCGTTCTCGTATATCGTCAAATCGCCGACCACCGACGCGTTGGAGGCCGCCTTCGATCGTCTCAAGGGTTATACGACCCAGGGGACGAAGCGGCTCCTGGTCGTCGAAGACAACGACATCGAGCGACAGTCGATCACCGAATTGCTGAGCCACGACGATATCGAGCTGGTGGCCGTCGGTACGGGCAGCGAGGCAATGTCCGCCTTGCGCGATCAGCAATTCGACTGCGCCGTTCTCGACCTGCGGCTGCCCGATATGTCCGGCTTCGAGCTGCTCAAGGAGATCCAGGCGGAGGCCGATTTGCGCGACCTGCCCGTCGTCGTGTTCACCGGCAAGGAATTGTCGACCGACGAACAGGCCGAGATCAAGACGATTGCCAAGAGCATCGTGCTGAAAGACGTCCAATCGCCCGAACGGCTGCTGGATGAGACGGCGCTGTTTCTGCATCGCGTCGTCGCCGACCTGCCGGGTGGAATGCAACAGATGCTGGGACGATTGCACAGCTCGAACGAAATGCTGCGGGGGCGCAAGATGCTGGTGGTGGACGACGATGCGCGCAATATCTTCGCCCTGACGACGCTGCTGGAAGGTCAAGAGATCGACGTCGTCAGCGCCACCAACGGCCGGGACGCGATCCAACTGGTCGAGTCGATTCCCGATTTGAGCATGATCCTGATGGACATCATGATGCCCGACATGGACGGTTATCAGACGATGCAGGAGATTCGCAAGAACCCTCAGTTTCGCACGCTGCCGATTTTAGCGCTGACGGCCAAAGCCATGAAAGGGGACCGCGAGAAGTGTCTGGAAGCCGGCGCTTCCGATTACATCTCGAAACCCGTGAACACCGAGCAGCTTTTGTCGCTGATGCGCGTGTGGTTGTTCCGCTAGGAAGTCTCGGTTGAAAGAGACGAAATTGGTTGCTATTGCTAATTCCATGGGTCGCGACAAAATGCCACAGGAATTTCCGCCAGTGATGCCGGCCGCCGCGCCGCCGGTTGCCGCGGGCGACGATCTGGCGAACATCCTGCTGGTGGACGACGAGCCGCGCAACCTCACCGTCCTGGAGAGCATTCTGGAGGGGCCCGGTTATCGCCTGGTGTCGGCCGAATCGGGCGACCAGGCCCTCTTGGCGCTGGTGGCGTCCGATTTCGCCGTCATCGTGCTCGACATCCACATGCCGGGGATGAACGGTTTCGAATTGGCGCAACTGATTAAGAGTCGCCCGAAAACGGCCACGATTCCGATCATCTTCCTGACGGCCCATTACAGCGAAGACCGGCACGTTCTGGAAGGCTACGGCACGGGGGCCGTCGACTACCTGCATAAACCGGTCAACGCCGTCATTCTGCGGTCCAAGGTGGCCGTCTTCTCGCAACTGTATCGCATGTCCCGCGACAGCCTGTTGGCGAACAAGACGCTGACGGCGGAAGTGACCGAACGGCGGCGCGTGCAGGAGGAAATGCGGGCGCTGCAAAACGACCTGGAGCGCCGCGTCGAGGAGCGCACGGCCGAGCTGCTGGCGGCCAACCGGGCGCTGCAGGCGATCCAGCACGAGCTGAAAGAGGCCGACCGCCGCAAAGATCAGTTTCTGGCCATGCTCGGGCACGAGCTGCGCAACCCCCTGGCCCCGATCCGCAACGCCATCTCGATCGTCAAAAAGCTGGGTCTCGACAACGCCGACCTGGTCTGGTGTCAAGACGTGATCGAGCGCCAGACGGAGCACCTGGTGCGGCTCGTCGACGATCTGCTCGACGTCTCGCGCGTCTCGCGAGGCAAAATCCAGATCGAGAAACGAACGATCGACGTGGCCGTCGCGGTGCAGCAGGCCCTGGAAATCTGCCGGCCGGTGATCGACGCGCGCCGGCACAATCTGAGCGTCTCGCTGCCTGCGGCGCCGATCCTCGTCGATGGAGACCTGACGCGGCTGGCGCAAGTCGTGGCGAACCTCATCAACAATGCCGCGAAGTATACCGACGCGGGAGGACACATCTGGGTTACCGTGGACGGCGATGGAGACGATGCCCGAAATGTGGCGATCCGCGTTCGCGACGACGGCCGCGGGTTGGACGCCGAGGCGATCGCCAACCTGTTCCAGTTGTTCTACCAGGTCGATATCGACCTCGATCGTGCCGACGGCGGTTTGGGGGTCGGGCTGGCCCTGGTGCGGTCGCTGGTGGAAATGCACGGAGGCACGGTGGCAGCCACGAGCGCCGGCCGCGGGCAGGGGAGTGAATTCACCGTCCGCCTGCCGCGCACCGCACAGGCCGCGCGGGTGGCGGCCCCCGCTGCGGAGAACAAAGCGACCTCCAGCCTGCGGATCCTGGTCGTGGACGACAACTTCGACGCGGCGCGCAGCCTGGCGATGATGCTGCGGATCCTGGGGCACGTCGCCTGTCTGGCGCACGACGGTCACAGCGCCGTCGAGGCGGCCCTGCGCGAGCCGCTGGACGTCGTGCTCCTCGACATCGGCCTGCCGGGAATGAACGGCTATGAGGTCTGCCGATCGTTGCGGCGGCACGGCATGACCAGGGAGCTCATCGTCGCCGTCACCGGCTATGGGCAGGAAAGCGATCGTCAACTGGCGCTTGAAGCGGGCTTCGATCTGCATCTTGTCAAGCCGGTCGGCCTGCCGGCGATTCAACAACTACTGGCCGACCACGCTGCAAAAATGAATGAGGCTACCTGATACCTGTCCAGGATCCGGCAATCATGTACTACCTGTATGCCTCGAAACCGGGAGTTGACCAGAAATTGGTCGCCACTTTCGATACCGAACCGCAGCTATTGGCTTACGCCGGCTGGGCGACGCTGCAAACTCATCCCGACGGCACCCGGAAGTTCGAACAGGGGAGCGCGCTGGCCGGATACCAGTCGTGGAGCAAATCCAGCCAGCCGCTGTCCGATGAAGACCCCACGACCGTCGTTCACAATCCGTCGCCTTCGATGTTGTAACGCGGATCAATGCATTACCTGGCCTTGGCCTGCGATTTTGACGGAACACTGGCCCACAATAGTGTGGTCGACGACGACGTCATCGACGCGTTGACCCGCTGCCGAGACTCGCGGCGCCGGTTGCTGATGGTGACCGGTCGCGAGCTGGCCGATTTGCAGCGGACGTTCACCCGCCTCGATCTGTTCGATGCGGTTGTCATCGAGAATGGCGCCGTCTTGTTTTCACCCGCGACGGGCTGCGAACGGCCTTTGGCGCCTCCTCCTCCGGCCAGTTTTGTGGAAGCGCTGCGGTCCCACGGAGTCAGCCGGATCTCCAGCGGACGCGTCATCGTTGCCACCTGGTCCCCCCATGAAACGAAAGTTCTGGAAACGATCCGCGACATGGGTCTCGAGTTGCAGGTGATTTTCAACAAGGGGGCCGTGATGGTGCTCCCCTCAGGAATCAATAAGGCGACGGGACTGGTGGCGGCGTTGGAAGAGCTCAAAATTCCGCCGTCGCAGGTGGTCGCCGTGGGGGACGCCGAAAACGATCATGCTCTGCTGGAAGCCGTCGGCCTGGGCGTGGCCGTGGCCAACGCCATTCCCATGCTGAAGACGCATGCGCAATGGGTCACCACGCGAGATCATGGACAGGGGGTCGTCGAGCTGATCGACCGCCTGCTGGCGACCGACCTCGCCGGTTTGCCCTGCCGGATGCAGCCGGGCGCTTCGTAACCGGCGTCACGAATTAACTGGCGTTACGACCCCGAAGAGGCGACGGAAGCCGTCTCGCCGAGGATTTCCGGCGGCATCACCGCCAGCCGCGGACCGTCCCCCTGATGCTCGTCCTGCCACAACCTCAATCCGCCGAAGTAGGCGTTATGATTGCCCCCTTTGCGGCAGCCTTCGGGCAGATTGTCGATTCGCTTGGCATTTCCCCCTCCGAATACGACGTAATCGGCGAGAAATGCTGATTTCAGCGACGTGCCCGCCTCCAGCGCCACTTCGCGCCAGAGTTTTTTACCGTGTAATTTCAGCCCGTCGCGCCCGAGATAGTGGTTGAAATCCTCGCCCTGGCGCGACTTCAAATGACCCAGCGCCAGGGGAACCATTTGGCCGTCGAAGACGAACGCGCTTCCCAGCCCGGTGCCGAAACCGAGGTACAGCATCCGGCCTCCCTCGTAACTTCCCAGTGCCTGCAGGCAGGCATCATTCATGATTCTGAGCGGGCAATCGAAAGCGCTGCTCCACTGGAAATCTACCCATCCCGGACCGAGATTGAGGGGCTCGGCGCTGGGATGGCCGTTGCGCACGGCGCCGGGGTAGCCGAGCGACACGCGGTCGAACTTCCAGTTTCCGGTCCGGCGGAAAACGCGATCCAACAAGCGGCGGGGAGTCAGCCGTTTTCCGGAAACGAATTTCTCGCTGTCTTCTTCTCCGGATTTCCAGAGCTTGACGTTCGTTCCGCCGACGTCGATCACGAGGACGTTCATGCTGCCCTTTCGACGGGTGGAAGAAGGGAACGGCGCAGCTCGGTGGCGACTTCAAAAATGAAACTCTGCGGGCACGCCATTTGTTGATGTGATCCACGAGATCATTGGCGTTAAACGCCGGTCGACATGGGAAACCATTTCAGGAGGCCTCATCGTGATCCGCAAACTCAAGTCGGGAGGTTATCGGCTCTATTCGCGAAAAGTCGATCCGAAAACGGGGCGCAGACGCAATCTGGGGACCTTTTCGACGCGCTCCGCCGCCGAGAAGCACGAGCGGGATGTGCAGTTCTTCAAGCATGGTGGCTGACCGCTCTCCCGAATTTGCCGGCCTTTCCGATTTCCACCCCGGTGATCTGGTATCAGAGCATGCGCCATTTCGCTTGGCGCCGATGACCGCTTCCCTGCCAGATTGGTCCGCAGTCTTCCAGCCGCAGCGCGCGATTCATCCGCAATGCGCCCGTGGGTTCATCCGCAACGCGCCCGTGGGTTCATCCGCAACGCGTCCACGCCAGCCGCAAGGTTCGCACCAGGTGCGGCAGGCTTTGCGACAAGGATTGCGAATGCAAACGACCATGCAGGTCGCAACCGGCGCCGCCCAGAGCCCACAGCCCCACCGCAACCCCGCCCATCGCCAACGGAGCGGCAGCAACACCGCCGAGAGCCGCGGCCAGCCCTACGGAGACTCCACCCACCGAACACAGGCCAAAGGACAGGCCGCCGATCGAGATCACTCCTCGCGAGATTCCTCCCACAGCGATGACGCCGTCGGCGACGTCGCCCACGGCCACAATGGCTCGGGCATGTCCCAGTCGTTCGCCCTTCGCGGGGTTCGGCCCGCGCGCCACTTCCCACAACGGGAGGCCGAAGAACTGAGTCTTCGAACGCTTGCGGATCATGCGTCCGGCGGCGTGCCGCACGCGCGCGGCTTTCGCTGCATGTTGATGGACGCCGTTATGTGTCTTTCTCGCTGCAGTACTCATGATTGTTTCTCCTGGAATACGTCTGGCGGAAATTCCATTATTCCGCAGGGGCCTTACATGCCGTTGCGGCGCGATACGGGGACGGCCGTTTTTCGTCCCTTGTCTGGGAATCTGTCTGCGGATTTCTCTGTGGATTTTTCCGGGGATTTTTCCGGGGATTTTTCTGTGGTTTTACCGCTGGCTTTGCCGGCGGTCTTTTCGGACGGAGGCGCGCTGGCATCGCCCACGTGGGGCACGTCAATGCCCAAAGCCGTCGCCAGGGCGATCTGGTGGTCCTGTTCCTCCATGAGAATCTCACGCAGGTGTTCGGCCAATGCGAATTCGCCCAGAGCTTCACACTGCCGGACCCGTCGGCGGTAATGCTTGATCGTTTCAGTCTCATTCTCGAGATCGAACCGCAACATGTCTTCGGCCTTTTCGGACGTGCGGACCTGTTTCGGCGCGGTCACCGGCATGCCGCCCAGGTAATCGATTTGTTTGGCGATCATGATTGCATGCGACAGTTCTTCGCCGGCGTGGATCTCCAATTCGGCGGCGATCTTCATGTATTGAGCCCCCTTCAGCACTTGGGAATAAATCACATAGGAGATGATCGCCTGATACTCACGGGCCAGATCTTCGTTCAGGAGCTCGATCAGTTTTTCTCGCGTGATTTCCTGGGACTCGGTTTCTCGGGTGTTCATTATTCGTCTCCGTTCGAGGTCGGCGGATAAAGGGGGCGGAAGATCGTCGAGTCGGCTGCCATCCATGATGTGCGCCTCATTTCTGGCTATTGACCCGCTATTAGCGCGGAACCGGTTTGCGCACGGCATAGTCGAGACTGTCGAGGAATTTGCGGGCCGTCATATACTCGTCGGCGGGCAATTCCTCGATGTGCGTGCGCAGCAGATTCACCATTTCGCGGATATTGTCGTGCACGATGAGCGCCGTATCCGTTTCTTTGTCGTTCTCCTGGGTTTTGGTGCTGCTGCTCGTCGACCGCGCCAGGAACGCGTTCTCGATATTCGTCCGCAATTTCGCAAATTCTGCGAGCTCGAAGGCGCCCGGCCAGGCGATTTTTCCCGACGATCGATCGAGCTCGTCCGGGCCCAGCCATCGCGGGACGCTATCCAACGCGGCTTTGGCGACGGCTTGCGGCGAACCGCGATCCCGTGCAATTTGCCGTAAGCGATAGGCTCGATTCGTCTCCTTGAACTGATAGTACAGCGTGTTCCGTCTGTTCGCATTTTCAATTTCCTGGCTATGCGTCTCTGGCGTGCCTGGAGGGGCCGGTTTGGCTTGCGGCCCGGCCGTGGTTGCGCCGGGTACAAACAGCCCACTCCCCGCGATGTTGCCGGCGCCATACATTCCGTTGCCGATGCCGTAATACCCGTTCGTCTGCGGATAGCCGGTAAAGCCAAAGCCATAGGGACTCATTCCGTACCCGCCGTACCCGCCATATCCGCCGTAGCCTCCAAGTCCCCCGAGACCAATTCCCAGTCCCAGCCCACCAACGCCGCCTCCTAAAAACCAGGGAGAGCTGCCGTTGCCCGTGCTGCCGAAACCGAACCCGCCCAAGGGGATCGACGTTGTCCCGTTCGGGTTTTCTCCGAAATCGAAACTTCCCGCCGGTCCCACGGGGCCGTTGAAGGGAGCATACGGATTCGTGTTCGGTCCATTCGCGCCATTCGGCACGTTGGGATTCGTGTTGGGGCCATTGCCCTGATTGGCAATACTTGCGGCCGTATTGGGATTGTTATTGGCGTTATTAGTGGCGTTCTGATTGTTGTTGATCGCATTCTGATTGTTCGCGTTGACGCCATTCGTCTGAGTGCCGCCGTTGTTTTGATTATTGATCGGTGCGTTCGGCATAGGCCGGCGCGGCGGAACGGCAGCCGGTGGGCGCGGCGTCGCTGGCGGCACGACGGGCCGGGGGGGCGCCGCCTGCGCTATTAACGATTCGCCGAGGATTAATCCGGGCATCAACAGATAGAAAAACCAATTGTGGGCGGATGGGCGTTGCATAATCGACCTCCTCTGCCTGGGGTATCTCAAACGCGAAGACAAATCCCAAGTATGCAGTTTGCGTGCCACCCGTCGAGGAGTGCGATGGAGGAGTGCGATAATCGTCAATATAGATGAGCGTGGTGAAAAACTCGGGACAAAAACCGCACAGCATGTCTCATCAACGATCAATTCCCATCGCGAGGCTGGCAGTTGCTGAACCAGCCGGTCGGTTGCACCGAGTCCGTGCCGACTTTTGCAGAACCTGTCGCTCGCCGCGGCCGCTGAAATTGGCGATCCGGATGTGCACAGTGCGGCGTATTCGATTCTTGATGATTCGGTACGGCAAATGCGGCTGGCGATGGCGTTTGCGTTTTTAAGCGTGCCACGGCGTTTGGCAAGTGAAATCCCAGCGGGCCTCTTCCGGGAGTGAATTATCATGAATAAAGACTGCGCGAGAATCATCTTCCGGATTGCCTGCGTCATGTTCTTCGCGAATTCGTCGATGGCCGCCGACAAGGCAGAGATCGACAAACTGATTCGCGACCTGAAAGGCGATAAGCCGGCTGCCCGTACTCAAGCCGCCGCCGAATTGGCGCGCATCGGTCCCGAAGCCCACGCGGCCGTGCCCGCTTTGATCGAATCCCTGAGCGATAAATCGCTCGCCTTCCGGTATGAAGTTGTCAATGCGCTGGAACGCATCGGGCCCGCGGCACGAGCGGCGGCTCCGGCGCTGACCGACCTCCTGCGTTCGAAAGACACCCGTCTCTACATGGCGGCCGCCAATGCTCTGGGCTCCATCGGCCATGACTCCGCTCCTGCCGTTCCCGACCTTTCTGATTTTCTCGCGGTCGATGACGAGCGGATTTCGGTCACGGCGGCTTTTGCACTCGCCAGAATCCTGCCCGGTGACGCCGACGAAATCAAACCGGTCGTCCCCGTGCTCGTCAAAGCCTTGCACAGCAAGCACCGTCTGTTGCAAGCGGAGGCGGTCCGTGGCCTGATGGTCATTGGCGTCTCCGCCGTCCCCGAGTTGGCCGAGCTGGTCGGAAATTACGACAACGATCCCCAATCGGCGGCGGCGGCCGCGTCGACATTGCGCACGATGGGGCCGGCCGCGTATCCAGCCCTGCCGGCATTGCTGCTGGCCTTGGACTCTCGTCATGATCTGGTGGTCACGAGTGCTGCCGATGCGGTGGGCGCCATCGGTCCCACCGCCAAAGACGCACTGCCCGCCCTGCAAAAGGTGTTGACGAGCGAACATGCCCTGCTGCGCACGCACGCGGCTCACAACATCGGCCGATTGGAGGCCGCGGCGGCTCCGGCGGCGGCTGATTTGAAAAATGCCCTGCTAGACAAAGATCCCAACGTCCGGCGCGAGGCGGCGCATGCCCTCGGAAAAATCGGCCCGCACGCGAAGGTCGCGATTCCAGCGCTGATCGTCGCGCTGAACGACCAGGAGCAGCCGGTCGTCATGGCGGCCGCACGCGCCTTGTCGCGGCTTGGGGAAGAAGCGGTGCCGGCGCTGGCCGCACTCGTCAAAGACCCGCGGCGCGGACGCTGGGCGGTCGTGATCCTTTCGGAAGTCGGGCCTGCCGCGGCCCCGGCCGTCGGCGCCCTGCGTGCCGCGCTGGCCGACGCTGACGATGATTTTGCGCGGGACGTGATTGTCACGCTCGGACGAATCGGCCCGGCGGCGAGCGATGCCGTTCCCGAGCTCATCAAAATCGTCGAAGACAAGGACCACAAGCTGCGAGAGCCGGCGGCATTTGCGTTGGGCAACATCCGCTCGCCCGAAGCCGTGCCCGCGTTGGAGGACGCGATTCAGGATGACAGCGACAAAGGCTCGAAACTGCCCCTCGTGGCGGCTGGCGCTCTCGTCTTGATCGATGATCCCAAAGGAGGCGATCACCTGGGAGTGGCCCTGCCGAAACTCATGGTCGCCCTGAATGACAAGTCCGATTCCATTCGCCGAGATGCGGCTGCCGCTTTGCGCCAGATTGGTCCTCCGGCCTCGTCAGCCACGCCGGTGCTGATCCAGGGATTGAAAGACCCCAACCCGGCTGTGTGCGTGGCGTGCCTGTGGGCCTTGACGTCGGTCGCCCCGAGCGATGCGATTCCCAAGCTGATTCCCCAGATGCTGCCGCTGCTCTCCTCGCCTTCGCCCCAGGTGCGATATACTGCTTGTTATGCCGCCGGGTCATTCGGTCACGACGCGGCCGCCGCAATTCCCGTCCTGGAAAAATACCTGCAAGATCCGGATCAATTCCTGCAAATCGCCGCGGCCTGGGCGCTGGTGCGGATTCGACCTGACAAACCCGAAATTATAGAAGAGTGTGTCGACCCGCTGATTCGCGGCCTGGGCCTGCCCGATCCACAAGTTCGGGCCGAAGCGGCGACGACTCTCGGCCTGTCCGGCCCCGCGGCCGAGCGTGCGGTCCCCACGCTGACCGAATTGACCCGCGACCCCGACGAAGCCGTTCGGAAAGCCGCGTTTGCCGCAGTGAAAGCCATTCACGGCGACCCCAAAGAAACTCGCAAAGCCATCAGTCAACCGCTCCGCAGCGCCCCCACGGCACGGTAGGCGAAGGCGATGTCATGTTCGAGCATCACCCGTGCCTCCGTCGTTTGGCGGGATTGATTTGAAATAACACCGATGCTGGCAGCATCCGCCCGGTGGGCAACGCTTCCAGCGTCGGCGTTGTTGGGAATGGTCCGACAAAGTGCTCCGGCCGCTTTTCAGCGGCCGGGGCACCGCGCTCGCAGTTCGTGCTCGTCGCACGAGGTTTTTGTGATTCGAGACGACTCGTCATCCGGTCTCAATCGGCGTCGTGTTTGCCATACAGTGCCCCGGCCGCCGAAAACGCGGCCGGGGCACTGAGCCGAACGTCCCCAACGGTTGCACCCCGATTCATCACCCTTGCACCGCAGCCACGTTGTCTCCATGCACATCAGACGGTAGACTTCTGCTATTGCCAAAGCCATATCGTCTGGCCTCTTCCGCGGAGCCGAGTCATGTTGAAATCCAAAATCTCTGCCGCCTGCCTCCTGGCCCTGTGCCTGTGCGGATGTCCGGAAGAAGCGGCCAACAACAAAGCTCCGACAGAGCGAACCGGCGCCGTAGGCGTCACCTCGCAGGATATCGACGACCTCGGCAAACCCGCGCCGACGCCTAAAGGTGCCGGCGGCAATTAGGGTCGGTTTTCCAGCCCGACAGCCATGCGGCTCCGAGCCACCGCCCGACTTCCCAGCCAACATCTCGCGGTCTCTCTCCAGCGATCTGCGCCAAAGTCGCGCATTCGCATCCTGCCGCACACCCCAATTTGGGATAGTGGTACAGTCTGACCTCGACGGAATGTCTTGATTGGCGACATAAGTCAACGCTCATCCGGATCTACAGAATACGGATCTACAGAAAAGGGTAGTCTTGAATTGCCGCTCACCCAGTACCAGTTGCCGGGGTGCTCCACAAATGTGCCGTCTAGCTGTTGTTCGATGTCCAAGCCGCAAAACCACTCCCAATTGGCTGGCGCGCCGATCTGCGCATACCAGCTACTCATGCGCGTGAATGTGGCGTCGCGTTTCGGCGACATTACCCACGTGAGCGGACGATAGAGAACAGGAATTGCGGAAGTCCCGACGTTCGCGCGGCTGGTAAGCCAGCATGCCGGTCCGAAGCTGGCAACGTAAAACACCGGCAGCAGCGATGCCGCGATCATCCAGAACCGCCGGGAGCGACGCTTCAGCCAGTAGAGTGGTCCGCCTCGATTTGAATGCTGTCCGTCCATGCCCGGCATTCTAACGGGCATGATGGGGTTTGTCCCTGTCAGTTGTGTGAACGGTTGCCTTGAGCCGCGAGGCGTAGTCGGCTAAAGGTTCCGGGCACAGGGCGACGCGGCCGCCGAAGTGTCGGCGATTGTGCCATCAGAAAGGAATGAGCGAGATCAGGGACTGGCCGCGTTGGGGCCGCTCGAGCCGGATATGGGCTTCGAGCCCGTCATTCTAAGTGAGCGCCCCTGCGGCTAACCCGGATGAGCTTCGAGCTCGAAGAGGTAAGTGCCGGTCAGGCCCTCGTTCCGCCATTCCGCTTGAAACTCCACACGGCCTCGCAGGCCATTCAAGCCGGTCCGACGCTCCGCTGAACCGCAGTGACAACGCTTCAGGTCCCTGGTCTTCGCTCACAAGGAGTATACCACAATGACACGCTACGTTGGCATTGATCTCCACAAACACCTGATCGTCGGGCATGTCGTCGACGCGGCCGGAAAGAAGGTCGACACGTTCCGCTATGAGAGCGTGGACGGTGCGACCCTCGATCACATCGGCCGGAAGCGGTTGAAGCCGGAAGACCAGGTGGTCATGGAAGCCACCACCCACTGTTGGGCCGTTGTGCGAGCACTCGAACCATTCGTGGCGCGAGTGGCCGTTTCCAACCCCATGGCCACCAAAGCCATCGCCAAGGCCAAGGTCAAAACCGACAAAGTCGATGCGGCCGTGCTTTCGCACCTGTTGCGGCTGGGTTATCTCCCCGAGGTCTGGCAGCCCGACCGTTCCACTCGCGATCTGCGCGAGTGGACCAGCCGCCGCAGCCGGATCGTCGGTCAGCGCACCGCGGTCATCAATCGCCTGCGCAGCACGCTGGCGCAAAGGCTGCTCGATTGTCCTTATCTGATTACGTCCTCGGCAGCTCACGAATGGATCGCCGCGCAAGATCTCGACGCCGACGCCCGCTGGCTCGTCGACAGCGATCTGCGCCTGATGGCCTCACTGCAAAGTGAGCTGGCTGCCATGCACAAGCTCCTGGCAAAGCGCAGCTACGTCGATCCACGCGTAAAGCTCTTGATGACCCTTCCCGGCGTCGGCCAGGACACGGCTCAGTCGCTGCTGGCGGCGATCGGCGATATCGCCAGATTCCACGATGCGGATTCGCTGGCCAGTTATTTGGGACTGGTCCCCAGCACGCGGCAATCGTCCAGCCACTGTTATCATGGTCCCCTCACCAAACAAGGACGGTGCCAGACGCGGTGGATGCTGATCCAAGCGGCACACGCGGTGCGAGCGCACCCCGGACCGTGAGGATACTTCTTTCGGCGCCTCAAGAAGCGCAAGCCCCACAACGTCGCCGCCGTGGCCGTGGCCCACAAGCTGGCGCTGTTGGCCTGGCACGTGTTGACCCAAGGACAGCCCTATCGCTATGCGCTGCCTCAGGCCACGGAAAAGAAGTTGCGACAACTGCGGATCCAGGCCACGGGGGAGAAGCGCCGCAGTGGGACGGCACCGGGAACGAAGAAGTCGCCGATGAAACTTGCCGGGGGGAGCGTCAAAATCAAGCCGCTGCCGGAGGTCTACGCCAGCGAACAGGTTCCCCCGGTTGGACCGGCGCCGGCGGGAGAACTGCGGCATCTGACCGAATCGAAATTGAAGGACTTTACCGACAGCCTGCAGCAGGCGCATGTGATACCGCGTCGTCGGACGCAGAAGGAGGCCAAGGTCGAGAGCCAATGACGACGTCACGAACGGCTTGCGGATCGAGAGAGGTTGGTGACCGGCTTGCCAGGAATGCCCCCCGGCTCGTGGGGCCCCGCGACCGCAATCCGGCTGGCCCGATCCTCCGTTTGCGTTCTTCCCCAACGATCCGGGGGCTGGCGATCGTGCCGCGCCCTCTCTGTCGACAACGTCGAGCATTTCGCCGGTTGGCTATCCAATCAGGTCGACCGCCGGAAAACGACCTCCCAGGATCGCGTAGGACGACCGCAAACAACTCGGTTCGACTCCTGACACGTCCGAAAAACGTCTCGAGAGAGTGTCACCCATCAACTGGTGGCGAGCACAAATTGCTGTGCGCCACCGGTGACTGGAGGGATGACTACCGCTGCGCACCATTAGCTCGCTCTGCGCGCAGAAGCACAGGCGCTTCCTGCGTTCGTGCCGGTGCGAGCACTCATCTGCCCCGTCCGCCTGCGTGCAACTCCGAAGTCATCAACGTGCCCGGTCCAATACTTCGTCAGAATCAAAAGAAC
>DASYAR010000358.1:0-12228 GCA_036501235.1 Planctomycetaceae bacterium | reverse complement strand
TGATGGCCCTGCACGAACAGAGCGAGCCGTTCGAGCTCGACGCGGAAGGTCTCGAACACGGCGCGTTCATGACTACGGGCGGAAAATTCACCGCGCACCCGAAGATTGACCCCGAGACCGGCGAAATGATCTGGTTCGGGTATTTTGCCGGGCCTCAGCGATTCTCCAACCTGATTGACTACGGCGTCACCGACAAAACCGGAAAGGTGACGCGCCGTGACCGTTTCCTCGCACCGTACGCGTCAGTGATCCACGACTTCATCGTGACGCGGAACTACGTGATGTTCCCAGTCCTGCCTCTGACCGGCGATCTCCAGCGCGCGATGAAGGGTCTGCCGCCGTGGGCCTGGGAGCCCGCCAAAGGCGCCTTCATCGGCGTGATGAAACGTGATGCCAATGTCGATTCGATCCGCTGGTTCGAAATCGAGTGCAGGTTTGTCTTGCACATGATGAATGCCTGGGAAGACGGCCGGAAAATCCATTGCGAGTTGATGGAATATCCCCACGCTCCGGTCTTCCCCAATGCGGACGGATCGCCCGGCCAGGACGCGCAAGCCAATCTGACGCGTTGGACGATCGATCTTGACGGCGAGACGAATGGGACGAAGCGCGAGCAACTTGACGATGCCCCTGCGGAGATGCCGCGGTTCGATGAACGCCACGCCGGCTTGCCTTATCGCCACGGCTGGTATTTAGCGAATGCCGACAACAATAATCCGCTGGTTTTCAACGCGATCGTTCACATCGACCTCAAGACGGGCCAGCGCGATCAGCGAGTGCTCGACGCGGGCGATGCGGCGGACGAGCCCGTTTTCGTGCCGCGGTCGGCCGCCGCACCGGAAGGCGACGGCTATGTGGTCGTCTTGATCTATCGCGCAGTGAGCAATACCAGCGAGCTCCTGATTCTCAATGCCCAGGACATCGCGGGCGAACCCGCCGCGGTTCTGAAGTTACCCCGCCGGGTGCCGGCTGGCTTTCACGGCAATTTTGTCGGCGCTTGATGCACCCGCTGGCGCGTGGGCGAGCCATGCAAAAGGGGACGCGCGCTTGAATCGGTGGTACGACAGGGGCCACCGCACCGATGACCGAATCCACTCCAGCCGCCTGTGTAAACTGCGTCCGTGTCGCTTCCCTTCCGCTCCCCTTCGAGATAATTGACGTGCTCCGCGGCATCCCGGCGCCCACCGTCGCTCGATCCGCGAAAGGCCACCGTATGCGCTTCGGATTGACCTCGTAACGTCAACGCGCGAAGCGATCTGATCCACGCCGGCTGGCACCGTGCGCGTGCCACCTGCCAACTTTTCGTCACTGGGTGGCTGCGGCAGGTCCACACAATTCAAACAGTCGGGGCCATATCCCACCAACAGCCCAGATCCGTCCAGAGGGGTGAGAGACAAGGCCGCCACCACATACGGCAGGGATGTGGGCGAGAATGGTGCTAGAATCATTTTCGATGACCAACTCGCTCCCGCGAACGATACCTTGCAACGGCAGCTCGGCGGCAAGGCCTTCCAGGTTTCCACGTCCTTCAATCGTCCGCACCAGTGTTCCGGTCCTTATGTCCCAAATGCAGAATCTGTCTCCGCAATCCGTAACGAGTCGGTCCCCCCCATGTGTGAACTCGACTGCGCGGGCTGCGCGGAGTTCTTCCGGATGGCCCCCGCTGAAATTCTGAGTTCGCCAAATCCCAGGCTCGTCGATGTCAATGCGGACCGATGCCCGTTCATTCGTTACGTCCCAGACGCGAACTGTCCTATCCGCCGCTCCGGAAGCAACAAATCGGCCGTCGGGCGAGAAGGCAACACAACTCACTGCCTGTTCGTGGCCGCGCAGGCAGGCGACCTCCGCGCCGGTGCCGGCGTCCCACACGCGCACTGTCCAGTCGGATGATCCAGTGACCAGAAGCCGCGAGTCGGGCGAAAAAGCAACTGCCTCGACAAGTCCGTGAAGGGAGAGCGGCTCGGCATGCAAGTCGGACGTCGAGGAGATCGTCGCGTCCTTCCCGCATTCGTACCCCGCCACCTTAGACCCGTCGGGCGACCAGACCGTCTGCCGGCCCCCCATCAAACGGCTCCAAAAGCGCGCGATGGAATCGCTATCCGTGCTGCTCGATCTCAGGACGGCACCAGTCATGGCGTCCCAGATTTCACCGCCGAGACGGCAGAGCACGCGGTGGCCGCGAATAGCCGCTGCCTGCATTGGCGGGCCACCCATCAGATAACAGACCGCCCGATCGTTCAGACAGGCGATCGGGGCGCCAGTGCAAGCGTTCCAAAGCCAAGCCGTATGGTCGCTCGAAAACGTGAGCATGCGGCTCCCGTCTTCCGAGAATTCGATACCGTTCGCGCCATGTGGATGGTCCCGCAACCTGGGGAGGTAATTGATTTGGGACAAGTCCCAGATTCTTACAGTCCCGTCGTTCGCGGCAGATGCCAACCGCCCGCTGTCTGCGGAAAAAGCCAGTGATTCGATATAATGTTCGTGTCCCTTGAGGGTGGCCGAGAGCGCACTGCTTTCCAGATCCCAAAGCAAGATCTCGCCACGCGAGTTGCCGGTTGCCACAATTTTGCGTTCAGCAGAGATGGCGACTGCGAATACAGAGTCTGCAGCACGCAGCCAGGCGAGCCTCTCCCGCGTCTCAATGTCCCAGACCATCGCCTCGCCGCCACCTTCGTCTCCCCAGCCACCGCCGACGATTCGCTGACCGCAAGAGGAGAACTGCACATCTTGAATGTTCACGTCCTCGTCCGTTGGCAACGACGCGACCAACCGTCCGGTCGATACGTCGACCACACGGACCGACTCTCCCCACCCACCACCTGCGCCGCCACATTCGACACGCCAGCGCCCATCCGGCGAGAGGCATGGATCGTGTGAGGGGACCTCCGTGGGCGCGAAATCGGCTTTGCAGCCTGATTCAGCACTCCAAGACCGGAATTGTCGATTGCTCACGTCGGCTGTTCCGACCGGATTCAGCCACGCGAAGATACGTCGACCGTCGGACGAGAATCTGAGGTCGAGGAAACGGAATCCGTCCATATTGACCGGGATCACGACTCGCGCTGGGCTACCGAGCGGGAACTGGGGCGGGCGCAGCGAACGGAGCCAGGCATAACCGGGATAAGCTACTTCTCGGGCCTGACGCCAAGCCTCCATCAGTGGCGACAGCTTCGGCCCTGGCCGGTCCCAGGGTGCCAGTGCTGCACACCAGCCGCTCTCGGGCGGATCATACCGACCGGCAGCCTCCGGACAGTCGTACCACCAGCAGGAATTCCACAGGCACTGGAACAGTGCTCCCGGATGGCGGTTGATGAAATGCAGGTCGCGTAACAGCGCCTCGTGAAGCAATGTCAATAGACGGCGCCACTGTCGCGGCTTCGGGAGTCGCTCCAGCGCCATGGCGAAATCTTCCGCCAACTCAAACACCATACCAGCCCCAACCTTGGCCTCCCAGAAGGCGGGAGCCAACAGAAGGGCTTCGAGGTCGTCCCAGCATTCCATGTCGAGGAGGTCAACCGGAGACTCGAGCAAGTCGCTTAGCTCGGCCGATTCAATTCCCCGACAAAGAATGTCGATCGCTGCGGAGCGGGGCGGCAGAACAATGCTGCACGGGCCGCATGCCTGCCCGTCGAGATCGTTCTTTAGTTCCCCACCGCAACGCGGGCAATTCATGTTCAGATCCACTCCCAGGGCCGTCGCCTACCGTACCAGCGCCGGCAGTCCTCGTCGACCGCTGCGCGCATCGGTCACTTCACCGAGTCTCGGAGAGAGTCCGCAACCTGCTTTCGTATACCTTCCCATTCGCCGTCGCTCGAGGTAACTGACCCACTCCGGTAACCCGAACATCCCCCGGAGAACAACATGCACCTCGGCTCCCCGATCCGCGTCGACGCCACGAAGATCCTCTCCCGCCACGAACTGGCCGCCGTGTTGGCCGACCTGGCGGGGAAGGCGCCGCGTTCCGCCAACACGTGGCTCAACCTGATCCTGGTCCGGCTGTCGTGCTGCTGCGGGCTCCGTGTCTCGGCGAACGACCACACTCGCGTGCCACACATTTCGCGGTATGGCAATTCTCTTGAAATCCAGATTCGCCTATGATGCACACACTGTAAACCGTCAGCCGGTGTGCGTGGACGAGAGGGAGCAGATGTCGATTCAGACCGCGACGATCGACGACATTCGTGACGCGCAGGAAGTTATCCGCCGGCACATTTCCCCCGCGCCCCTGATCCGCTCGTATGCTCTGGAACACGAGTTGGGGCTTGCCGATCATCGCCGCGTGTGGCTCAAGGACTACGGTTGGACCCCGGTTGGTTCATTTAAGTTGCTCGGCGCTCTGTATTGGATGGACCGCAACCTCGAACACATCGGGGACCGGCCTGTGACGGCTCATTCGTCCGGGAATTTCGCCTGCGGCATCTCGTTCGCCGGCATGCGATATCACAAGCGGATTATCATCGTCATGCCCGAAACCGCTCCGCGCGTCAAGTTCGAGATCGTCCGCGCATTGGGGGCCG
Source organism: Planctomycetaceae bacterium (assembly GCA_036501235.1). Taxonomy (GTDB): domain Bacteria; phylum Planctomycetota; class Planctomycetia; order Planctomycetales; family Planctomycetaceae; genus JACQFH01. Next base: position 7,711 of record DASYAR010000358.1, on the reverse strand, counting down.
AAATCCGGACCTATGACAGTGCCCGCGACCACGAGACCGGCGAGCGCGATCGGCTGACTCGAGAGATCGCCGAAACCGAGGGGGCTGTCCAGGCCTCTCCCTACAACGATCCCGCAGTGATTGCCGGCAACGGTGTCGGCGGCCTGGAAATCGTGAGCGATCTTTCGCGCGAAGGCCGATACGTGTCTCACTTCTTGTGCCAGGTAAGTGGCGGTGGACTGATGGCCGGGCACGCTTTGGCGATCGCCGATGGCTTTCCACAGGCGCGGATCATCGGCGTCGAACCAGAAGGGGCCGACGATTTCCGCCGATCGCTGGCCACCGGCGAACGGGTGCGAGTCGATCACCCCCGCAGCATTTGCGACGGCCTCCTCTCGTATGATGTCGGGGAGTACAATTGGCCGATCCTCCGGCAACACGTCGCTGAATCGCTCGCGCTGACAGACCACGCGACTCAAACTGCCATGCGCTGGCTCTACGAACATCATGGCCTGCGTACAGAACCCTCCGGCGCGATCACCACGGCCGCCGTTCTCAGCCGCGCCATCTCACTGGAAGGCGACGGCGACGTCGTCCTGATCCTGAGCGGCCGCAACGCCGATGACCCCAACTTCCGCCACTGGATCACCTCTGCGTGACGTGAAAATTGCCCCATCGGTGCCTTCCAGCGAAGGCGTGGCGACCTTGCTGCCACGATATACGGGCGATACGGTTTCGACACAGAAAAACATTCCCGCGCCCAGCTCTCGCGGTCGTGGCGCCTCGCAAACGGTGAGGCGATCAGGTTCCTCTTCGGCATGCGATCGCATTCGCTACGCCACGGGTCACGCGAACGTGTCGATCACGTCGGCGTATCTGCACGTGGCGGTGGAGGACGATGTGGTGGGGGAGCTATTCGCGTTTTGACCGGATGACCGAGGTTTGGTCGATGCGCAGGATCTGGTCGAATAGACCGGTTTACAGGCTGCCGCATGAGACTGGGATTCACATGTGCGCCGGGCAGGGTTAAACTTTCATCATGGCAGAGCTTGAACCTGGACATCCTGACGAATTACGGCAACTGCTGACGACCTGGCTGAATCAGTCCAGCAATCCACTCGGTTCAATTCCCGAAGGGGTCACACCGGCGGAATGGGTTATCAGAAATTTCATCAGCGCCTGGCGGAAACCCGTACGCGCGGGAATTGATGCGATTGAATCTTCTTTGAAAACGGCTCTTGATGCGCTTCGAGCTGGCGACACGCCAGCTGCCGTGTTCGAGATTGAGTGTTCGCTTCAGACGCTTGCCGAAAGCGTGCGAGATGAATTGGGCATCTACGAGTGGAATCGGGAGAGTGAATAGATTCGCGCAGTACGGACAAACGCTAGATTATCCAAGTTCTTGCACGAGACGACCTGTAACCCACACTTACATGCGCGCCTGCCGGGCAACGGGAATGCAGTTCGGTAAATACTGGTCGTAAACTTGGGTGATGGCAAATACCCCGAAAGCTCAATTCCGTCGGCGGTTCTGGAGTGGCCTCCTCTTGGCGATCGTTTCGATCGTCGTCTCCGGGATCGGCCTTTCCACCTGGCTGCCGTATCATGGTGAGCAAAAGGCAATTCGGAATATCGAAGTTGGGGGGGCAGTGTCGAAAAGGAGACAGTCGGCCCTGCGTGGCTGCGACGATTCGTGGGTGACGCCAAATTTGAGCGGATCGTTGCCATTCATTTGGCTGGGACGGCGGTAACGGATGAAAATGTGCGTCAACTGAGGAATTTGACAAATGTCCGACGCCTTTCCCTCGACGATACAGCCCTCACGGATGCAGGATTGGTTGCTTTGCGGGGCACGCCAAAGGAGCCTCGTTCCGTCAATCTCGAATATCTTTCCATTCGCAACACAGCAGTGACGAACGACCAGATTGAGTTTTTTCGATACATGCTGCCCAACTGCAAAATCGTTCACTGACGAGAAATACGCCACAGCCACATCCAGAGTAATCGAATGCCCCACAGTTATTGTCCAACGCCGCGTGGGACCGCTTTCCCGCCAAGCTCCCGCCGGGGTAGGATGCTGGCATGAAACTCCGAATAATATCGCTCGGACTGTTCCTGGTCGCGATGCCGTTAACCGTCATTGATTCTCACGGTCCGGGATTTTTTGCAGATTCCGACGGCTGGCAAGGCTATGAAGTCGCTTTCATCTGGCCCTATTTTGTCTTCATACTGGGCGCTTGGTGGTTTATTCCGATTGGATTTGCCACCGCATACATCTTGTGCGGAATGTGGCTGACAAACGCCCCGACATTCGTTCACAGAGTTGGAGTGGGAGCCTGCTGCGCAACATTCCTGCTGCTCCCTCTCGCGTGGGCCAAATACCTTGAATTACCGTTCGTGCTACTTGAGGCAGCGTGGATATGCGCGGCAATTGCACGAATCGATCAGCGGTCGTCAGGGTCCGACAAACCTCCGGCCCCGCCTCCCGACGCCGCGCCCGACTCGCCACCCCTGACCCCGTGATCGTGTGTTTGGCATTCAAGCTGACAGTGGAGATGTCGTGCAGCAAGTCGCTGCGGAGACCGAATGCGTGACCGGACCAGTCGCCGATGGTAGAATTCACTCCTGTCGTAACTGGGGTCGCAAGGCGAAGCAGGACATGGACTATGAATACTCGCGACACAGCGCCACAATTTACACAATCGCAATCCGGGACCTCTTTGTTGCGCACTGCCGTCGTGGCCCTCATTGCCATCGTCGTGCTGGGGCTTTTCGTGGATTCTCAACTTCGACGGCCGCGGCAGTCTGGGGTTGTTGCTTCCGAGAATGATGACGCAAACGAAAAACCGTCTCGCGCCGCGTCTGCCATATCTGGAGCTCGTGGTCATCCTCCGCCCGAAATCGAATACTTTCCACAGCCGATGCCACAAGAAACGAGAGTGCTCGACGCGCTGGCGAAGACTATCGACGTCGATTTTCAGGACGTGCCTTTTGAAATGTGCATCGCGTCGCTCGAAAAACAATCTGGCGTTCCGATTCGGATTGACCGCGACCGGGGCGGCCCAGAGGATCGGCCGCAACACGACACTGTGGTCACGCTGAGCGTAAAGGGCAGCAGTCTGGAGACAGTGCTTTCGCGGCTTCTTCTGCCCTATCCCTTCGCCGTCACTTATGAGCACGACACTCTTATCATTGCATCTTCGACCGTCGCGTCGGATTTACTCATCACAAGAACTTATCCGGTTAGCGATCTCTACACAGGGCGCGAAAGGGTAGACGTGAGCAAACTTCCCCGCGAGCGAACATTGCCCGGCGTGAAGTACCCAGCACCGCCAGTTTATTCAGACTTGGAAGAGGCTCTCGTGAAGACCATCGATCCGGATTCTTGGTCAGATTTATCCGGTCCGGGAGAGATCTCGTATATGAAAGAGTCGGGTAGTCTCGTCATTCGCCAAACTTGGAATACTCACCGGAAAACTCTGCAGCTCCTTCGAGATTTGCGAGCAGCCAGGCGATTGCTGCCGAAGTAGCCGGCAGACGAGCTGAACGCCCTCGACTGGGCAACGGGGCAGTGTGATCGGAAGTTACGGTCCTGTTTCAACCTATCTCCGGCGCACCGAGCCGGCTAAAATCCCTACGCAACGAGTACCGACAGCTTGGCACGGCGAGGATACGAAGCAAGGAGAATTCAGATGCGATCAGTTTTGCTCACCGCTGTGATCGGTTCCTCCGTGCTAATGCAAATGGCCCATGCCGATGGTCTCGTCTACAATTTGCCGCCGGACCGGACCTCGGTCCGTTACGAAATGGAGATCGTACCTACCTTTAGCGGGGAAAAATCCCGGAAAGGGTCGCTCACCATCAGCTCGGTCGGCGTTACCACGGTCGAAAATGCCAATTGCCGATGGATCGAATTCAAGAATGCCTCGAAAGAGAATGACGGCCGGGAAGCTATCACGATCTCCAAGGTTCTCGTGCCCGAAGAGCATCTCGGACGCGGCAAGTCCTCCGGCGAGCATTTAATTCGAGGCTGGGTGAAGCAGGATGACAATGAGCCGCGTGAGATCAAGGAACTGCAAACATTGCCAGGTTACGTAATGCTGGCCGGGTATCTCGCCGGTCCGCCGCACAATTTCCAGGAACTCGACAAAGTGGAGATTGACGGCAAGCTTGGAAAACAGGTTTGTGGCGGAATCAGCGGCGTCCAGGAATTCCAGTATGGCAATCAGACCTTCAAGATCCATTTCGAGAACCGGTTTCATGAAAAAGCACCGTTCGGTGTAGTGAGCGCCGCCTGGAAGGTCGAGCGCGAAATCAATGGCCGGAGGACGATAAACATCGGTACGAGCAAACTGACGCTGGTTGACGTAAACACTACGGCAGTCAGCGAGTTGCCGGACAGGAATTAATCCAACATACTTGGTGCGAAAATGTCGGAACGGCCGAGCCACCCGAAAAAAATGTGTGCGCCTTCGGAATGGAATCCTACGTCCACCTGATCTCCAACGCCCGTTGTCCTCTGAGACGTTCCGTCGAGATCAAAATATTGCCCCGCTGACAGGTCGATCTGGAATTACCCTCCGCCCAGCCCGCAATCTGGGCAAACGCCTGGGCATCCTGGCGTCGACGCCGTCGTCATATCGCCCATCGTCACACCCGACACTTCGATCATCGCCACCAGGCTCAAGCCCAGGCTGGTGTTGCCGCGGCACGTGACGTCGATTGCGGGGTGCTCGAAGGGGTGGTTCATCGCCTGACGTGGACGGCCGCGTGGCCGCAAGATGGTGGTACAGATTGCGTCTGGATCGCGTTTTCGCCCCCTGCCGCGGATTCGACGTAAGTCACTGACGAAACGGACGGACAAGAAGCCTCAGAATGATCGTCACGCCATAGATGCCGAGACCGGCTATCATTCCAATCCACCACGGCGCTCCCAGATTGCGCACGAAATAGATTCCGGCAACGATCAGGATTATCGCCGCATGCAATTCGGAAAAAGTCTTCATCCCCCCGATCATACCCCGGAGGGAGGCGGGAGGGCGAGCGGAACGGCTGCCTTCACGAGCATTCCCCTTCCCGCCAGCGCTCCACGGCGGCTAGAATGTCGGGCATGGGTGACAATCGGCGATTCTCGGTCTCGTGCTTCCTCTGGTCGGCCATCCTGGTTATCGGTGGCCTAATCTTCGGAACCGGATTCACCGTGTGCTGCCTGGGGTGGCTTATTATCGGTCACCAGGATCCCGGCGACGACGGAGCCGCAGTTGTCCCCGGTTCAATAGTGATGGGATTCGGGATGCTTCTGATCCTCATCGCTGACACCGATTGGAAAGGGCCAACGACCGACCGCAAGAAACCTGGCGTCGCATTCTGGGCGACAATCGTGGCGGTCGTGGCGAGCGCCGCCTATATGGCCGTCGTGATTTACGAAATAGCGAAGCCGATGCCGTCGTTTACGGTCACGCTTCCGCAATGATCCGCCACTTCCGTCGCCATCCCAGACATTCCGCCGCGAGCATCCCCCTTCCCTCCCGCACTCCGCGACGCCTCCCCCTTCCTGTTGATGGCGCTGTCGAGCATGGCCCCCGACGTCTTCCCCTTCGGACTCGACCACAGCCCCTTCGTCGACATCTGCTCGATCATGGCCTTCGTGGTCATCGGCTCCTTGCCATCATCCGCGCTCACTCCGACATGGCCATCCTTTCGACCTGGCCAACGAGGGCAAGCCGCTGCGCGTCATTACGCAGAAGCTCGGGCATTCGAGCCTGGCGACGACGGATCGGTGCTGCCGGCGCCTGAACCGGCGGCAGGTGGTGGAGGTGGGGGTGGGAGTGGGGGTGGGAGTGGGGGTGGGAGTGGGGGAATTGAGCGCGTTTCTCAATCATCATCATCCTGTGGTTGACTCGGAATCGTCGCGAATGCTGGAAGCACAGCCGCGGCAGCAACAAGTGCTGTGACACCAGCCAGCAGATGACGGAGCATTCGATGGACATGTTGAGGTCCGATCTGAATCTTGCCATCCGCGAGCATGAATCCGTGATTTAATTTCTTGAGGTCGTCCGTTTCTTGGCCACCGGCATGACTCAGTGCGTGTCGTACAAGGCGGGCAATGTTGATTTCAGAATGCCCCCAGCACACATCGAAAAGATCGGTGCCAAATTTCGACCGAAGAGCGTCATAGAATTCTTTTTTTCCGCTTTTGTCGGTAATTCGTAAGCTGGACTTTCCCAAAACAACCTTTGCACATTGAATCAGAAACGCTTCGTACTCGTTGTAGAAGGCGACGTATGAAACTCGCTGTGACCCCCAGATACTTTGGGCGAAGCCATCCCCAGCTTTATCCTTGCGAAAGAACTCTTGCCAAACTTCTTCAATCGACATTTGCGGTTCGATTTTAGCCGCTTGCTCACGGAATTCCTTCGCGATCACAGAGATTCGGCCGGCAATTGTTCGACGTAATTTTCTTGAAAGGCTGACTTCATCCCTGAGTTCGTCGGCTACTCTGCTAAGCACGTGACCGCCGAAGCTGGCAATACTTGCGTCAGATGTCTTGTGCCGTGCATACGACAAGACCGCCCCTTGAACGGATCGCACAAAAGCAGATGGCATTGACGCCGTGTACGCAACCGCCCTCCATGTTTGCGTTAAATCGAGCAGAAGATTATCCAGACAGGGAGCCGTTTTTGCCTTTTCAAATACGGATTCCGCCCACTCATCCGGCAAAAAGTTGCCGTAAGCGACAAGGTCACAGTTGACGTAGATTGTTCGCGATGCGTCGTCCATTCGTGCTCTCCAGAAGATCCGGTTGTACCCAAGAGACACCGCGAACGTACCAAAAGGTTCGCGGAATATCCCTTCCCCCCAAAGCGATACCCATCCACACGCCTCCGACGTCTCTCCAGGCCGCATACGCCGATACGACCCTCGGCGCGCATCTCGTCGCCACCGTCTCATGGCAGGAGAAGCGCAGCGGGGAACCCATGAAAACGGACGTGTCAAACCCCGTCACGGTTGCCGCAGCCGATCGGGTGATGCCGGATTGCCGTCCCAGCTTTCCCGCCATCATCCCGCCTGAGTAGAATGCGAGCATGGATCACGCGCACCCCAGGACTACGCCGTCTGGACTGCTGATTGCGGCAGTAGTTTCGGCGACGGCAACGGCATCTTGGATTGGATTTCCAGACAGCGACTGGAATATCATCCCCAGCGGCATCGCTGGCGCTTTCGTCGGCGGTCTGGTGATTCAGTCCGGGGCAGGAGCTGCTTGGGTGCTTGGCGCAAGCGTTGTCGTTGTGGCGGGGCTATTGGTCGAGAAAGACCCATCAGGATTAGGCCCGTGGCAGATCGTCGTTCCGATTCAACTGGCCGCAGCAGCCCTGCCGATGGTAGCTGCGGCACACGCTGGAGTATTCGCGCGGAAGTGGCTATCCAAATCGTAGGGGACATTGCGTCAACCCTCCGAGCCCGACTCCAGACCCCGCGCCTGAATCAACCTGACCCACACCAAAATTGGGGACGTCCGACGGGTCGAACCGATCCGCCCGAGGCCCTCAGCGGGGCGTATACGAAGCCGTTTCGAGCCCGCGACGACGGTTCCGGTCGATTCTGGAGCTGCGAACGCATTACTGGCCCGCTGGCGCCCAACTGTATCCCGTCGACTTCAAAAATAGAAGTCGAACTCGCCGTGAGACGAAGAGTCGACGGTCCCCGTTATCTGGCCGCTGTCGTCGATGAT
>DASYAR010000357.1:0-7358 GCA_036501235.1 Planctomycetaceae bacterium | reverse complement strand
CATGAAACACCCAAATTGTTTTTTGGATTCACCCTCTATGTCTCTTCGGTGCGATCGCCCGGAATCTTGATTGGCGATCCCGTCTTGAGGGTCTGGGGGGGAATAAGACTGCATATCGGAAAGCGCCGCGAGACGGATTTGATTAATACTCCGTAAGGAAGCGTATCCGTGGCAATCCCGCCGGGCGGAGTTCATAATGAATGACCACTGCTATAGGAGCAACAAGTTTAACGTGGCGAGCCAGGGACGTCAGTCCCTGGGTGCGTGTGTCGAAACCAAAACACAAAATGAAGCGGCGGCGCGGCGTCTGGTGGCTGGCGGCAGTGGCTGTGGCGGCCTTGACCGGATTGGCTCTGGGGTGGCCCGGCACGTTGTTCAAGGCGCTGGCGTCCAAGTCTCTGCGGGAGCGCGAACCCGCACAGGCGTTGGATTGGCTCGCGTGGGCGCGCCGGTTTCAATCCCCTGACGGCGAACTCGAGTTCTTGTCGGCCCGTGCCGCCCGCCAGAAGGGGCAAATGAATCAGCTTCGCGAGCACGTGGAGCGCGCGTGGAAATTGGGTTATCCGACGGCGATCCTCGAGCGGGAGCAGATTCTGGGGTTGGCCCAATCGGGACAGATGCCGGAGGCGGAGCCGGCGCTCGCGGGATTTCTCGTGGATCCCCAAGACGACGTCGCGGAAATCTGCGAAGCTTTTGCGACGGGCTTTCTGAAGAATTACCGCCGGAATGACGCCCTGCGGTTGCTCGAAGCCTGGGTCGGCGACCAGCCGAACAATGCGCGCGCCCGACTGTTTCGCGCCAAGCTGGACATCGAAATCCAGCAATGGTCCGGGGCTGCCGATCACCTCGAGCAGGTGCTCCAGGCCCGTCCCGCCCAGACGGAGGCCACCTATTTGCTGGCCGGCGTGCTGTTGCAGCAGAAACTCCCGGAACGCGCGTTGATCTTACTCGCGCGGGCCGAGAAAGATTCTCGCTTTCGAACATCCTCCCGGGTCCAACGGGTCGCCGCTTTGAGAATGCTCACCCGATACGAGGAAGCTCAAAAACTGGCATCAAGCCTGCTGGAACAGCATGCCGACGAACCGAACGTGCTGTTCGAAGTGGGAAAGCTCGAATCCGACGTCGGGAATTACACGCGGGCCATCGAACATCTCGATCGCGCGCGCCAGGTCGATCCGAATTCGTCCGAAGTGCGGTACGCTCTGGGTGTCGCATTGCGCGGGGCAGGGCGGGGGGACGAAGCCCGGCCCCACTTTCAATTCGTCACGCAAGCGCGAGAACGCCTGGCGCAGGCGCTGCGACGGCAGGACGACGTGGCGAAAGATCCCGAAAATGTCGAGGCCCGTTGCGAAATCGGGGCGATTTATCTCGATTACGGACAACCGGAAAAAGGAATTCTGTGGCTGAACAGCGCGCTGCAATATAATCCCCAATGTCAAACGGCTCACCAGTGCCTGGCCCGCTACTACGAAAGCCGCTCGCATGAGTCCAACGAAATGGCTGCGCTGGCGCGAAAGCATTTCGCACTGGCTTCTGAAAATGAATGAACGCCCGCTGCGGACGGCCTCGCGCTTTGCACCGGGGGCCAGCCGATCGTTCGGACCAGGATCTTGGATGATCGCCGTCTCGCTGAGCTGCTCGTTGGCGGGCTGCACCGAGCGGTCCGCCGGTCCGCCGGCCGTGGCTGACGGAAGGACCGATCCCAACCGAGCGGCATCGTCGTCAGCGACGCAGATCAGGTTTCACGATCGGACTCCCGGGAGCGGAGTGAATTTCACCTATCGGACGGGTGCGGAAAGCGGGAGGGCCTTGATTCCCGAAACGCTGGGGGGCGGTTGCGGCGTCGCCGATGTGGACCGAGACGGAAACCTGGATCTGGTGTTTCCCGGAGGGGGCCATTTCGACGTGTCGGGCGAACCCGTCGCGGGCGAACTGGCGCTGTTTTTGCAAACGGGCCCCTGGACGTACGTGGACGTGACGCAGGCCAGCGGGCTCGGCGTTTCCCGGCACTATACGCACGGGATCGCGATCGGCGACTTTGACGCCGATGGATTTCCAGACCTGCTGTTCACCGGTTATGGCGGCTTGCAGTTCTATCGCAACGCCGGGGACGGAACATTCGCGGACCAGACTGAGGAGGCCGGGCTGGCGGACAAACTCTGGAGCACCAGTGCGGCCTGGGGCGACCTGAATCAGGACGGGCACCTGGACTTCTTTGTTTGCCACTATGTGAATTGGTCGGTGCACAACAATCCCGACTGTCCGGGAACGAAAGCCGGCGTTGCGGAGGTCTGTCCCCCGCGACCTTTTCAGGGCCTGCCGGATTCCCTCTTCTTATCGACGGGAGACGGCACATTTCGCGACGTGTCGCAGGAGTGCGGCCTGCGAAGAGACGGCAAAGGACTGGGGGTGCTCTTGGCCGATTTCGACGGCGACCGCGATCTCGATATTTTCGTCGCCAACGACACCGTGCCGAACCATCTGTATCGGAACCTGGGTTCCGCCACTTCGTCGATCGTGCGATTCGAAGAAATCGGCGTCGAGAGCGGCACGGCGTTGAACGAAATGGGAACGCCCAACGGCAGCATGGGGGCGGCAGTGCTCGACTTTGACGCGGACGGGCGGCCCGACATCTGGGTATCGGCTTTCGAATTCGAGTCCCCCGCGCTGTATCGCAACGAAGGGGACCTGACGTTTCTGCATGTTTCGAACAAGGTCGGAATCGCCTCGGGCTCGAGCTCGTTCGTCGGATTTGGCACTGTCGCAGGCGACTTCGATGCTGATGGAGATGAGGACGTGTTGGTCGCCAATGGACACATTCTCCGCAATCCGGCGCAGGGATCGGCGCGGCAGCCTTGTCACGTTTTTGAAAATCTGGGCGACAAGACGTTTCGCAATGTGGTACGGGACGCCGGCACGTGCCTCGGGGAGCCCAGATTGGGGCGCGGTCTGGCCAAGGGAGATTTGGACGGGGACGGAGATTGGGACGTCGTTTTGTCGCCATCCGACGGTCCGGTGCGGCTGTTCGAGAACGTCACCAGGGCCGGTCGTGGAATTCGACTTCGGCTGGTGGGGCGAAGATCTCCACGCGACGGACAGGGGGCATCCGTCTCCGTGAAATCGGCCGGCGTCGAGCGCCGGTACGTGGTTTATGCGGGCGAAAGCTACCTTTCGAGCGCCGTGACTGGTCTATTTTGTGGAATTCCAGGCGATGCTGGGCCGGCGACACTGCGGATCGACTGGCCGGCGGGCTCCAGCCAGGTCATCAGCGGTGTTGTGGCGGGATCGGACCTGACCGTCGTCGAACCAGATTGAGGCACGAATAATGAGACAAAAAGATCGCCGACGGATGTCAATAATATTTGGAAGTCGCCGCCACAATTTGATTGCAGATTGTTGACTTTTCGCCCGTCTTCGTTCAGAGTGGCATGAATTCTAACTCATGCGTTCGCATTTGTTTTCGATGTCGTTTTCCATTCTTCGCTTTCCGGAGAGGTTCTCATGGTTGCTCGCAGATGGACCAAAGGTTTCACGCTTATAGAATTGCTTGTCGTCATCGCGATCATCGCGGTGCTCGTCGCGCTGTTGCTGCCGGCCGTGCAGCAGGCGCGAGAAGCGGCGCGACGGTCGCAGTGCGGGAACAATCTGAAACAGTTGGGACTGGCGCTGCACAACTATCACGAAGTCTATAACTTGCTGCCGTATAGCAGCAGCGTGGCATTGAACTGGGATGGAGCAGGGGCCGGATCGTTTACGCCGTATGCTCACTGCTGGACGGAATTCATTCTGCCGTTCATCGACAACGCGCCCCTCTACAATAGAATCAACTTCAACGTGCATTATAACGACGGTGGGGGGAATGCCGCGCTGTTCACCAACGCGAAGTTCAAGTTTCAACAGTGTCCAAGCAATCCATACTCCAACACGGGTTTGGATCGATTCGGTGGTGCGTGGGACTCGTGGGGGGTTTCGACGCCGGGACTGTATTATGCGCCGTGCAGCGGCACTCAATTTTCCGATCAGGTGAGTCCCGATTGCCTCGCCTTGGGGCTGAACTCAGGTTCGTATTGTGCCGCCGCCTCCAGCGATTGGAATAACAATGCGTCTTCAGCGAATCCTGGCATGTTCGGCGGCCGGAATGTTTATGCCGGGAATTTCCGTGATACGACGGACGGCCTGAGCAACACGATCATGTTGGGCGAACGCCGACAGGAATATCTGCACCATGCGGGTGCGATGTGTTGGAACTTTCAGGGGGCTATCACGTCTCTGAAATTGAACACTGCGATTCTGGATTTGACCAATACCGGCGACTATACCCACAACATGGGCTTCAGCAGTGTGCACGTCGGAGGTGCTTTGTTCGTATTTGGTGACGGGCGTGTCAGGTTCTTGAGTCAGAACATCAATTACCAGACGTATTGCCAGTTAGGCGACAAGGGAGATGGCAACGCGCTCACCGATTATTGATCTGGCTCGACATCGCGCATCGTCGACTTCTCCCACTGGCGTTTCGGGAATTGCGCTGCCGGCGGAACGACCTTCTGCCGGCGGCTTATTCTGAGTTGCCTGATTGACACGATGTCCCCTTACAGGAAAGTCCGCAATATGCTGTTTCGATTGATGTCGCGATCCCGCGTGAATGCTCTGCTGTTGATTGCAATTCTTGCAGGTTGTTCGGGGTGCGGCGTCGGTATCACGGATAATCGCAAGGGACTGGCGCCCGTGACCGGGAAAGTCACTCTGGATGGCAAACCATTGACTACTGGAACGATCTCGTTCGTCGCAATGGATGGTTCTGAAGCGTTCACGGGCCCGATTGATTCTTCCGGGAATTATACTTTGGCGTCCTCCCCTTCCTCACCGGGAGCTCTGCCAGGCGAATACAAGGTGATTATCATTGCGAGTCAGCAGGCGACGATGGGAGATCCGATGAAAGGCGGCCAGCCGATCGCCGCCGAGGCCAAAACGATCGTTCCTGAGAAATACACCAAACCCGACAGCAGCGGCTTGACCGGGAGCGTGAAATCCGGGTCGAACACCATCAATTTCGACTTGAAGTCTTCCTGACGATCAGCCCCTGGCCTTGCACGACGATGTAGCTTCCCGGCGGGACGTCGGAATAGGCTTCCGTAGCGCCGTCCGGCCAGCGCACTTCCAGCCTGGGCAGCAAAGACTGGGTTCCCAGGCCGATGTGAATCGCACGGTCCGAGGCAGACTGGAAGCTGCCACCTCCGATCACTTCGCGCGACAGGGGACAGGCCAGTCCTGCCAGTTGCACGGTCGCGTGAAACGCCGAGCGGTTCGAGTTTCCGCGGCCGACCAGCTGCAGGCTGATGCTGGCGGCTATTGACGGAGTCTCATTCCGCAGGACGGCCGAGGGGGCCAGTTGCTGCGAGATCACGACGTCTTGATCGCCGTCAGCATCCAGATCGGCGACCGCCAGTCCTCGCCCCAGCCAGCGCCCTTGAAAGTATGGCCCGGCCCCGCGAGTCACGTCGCTGTACCGCCCGTTTCGCTCCGAGCGAAACAAGAGGGGAGGCATGCGATAGGGAACATCGCTGTAGGACGAGCGATCGTCAACATGTCCGTTCGTCACCAGGAGGTCGGGCCAGCCGTCGTTGTCGGGATCGAAAAATGCCGCGCCAAACCCCAGTGACTGTCGGCTGGGGGGGCCCAGCCCGGAGGAATTCGTCGCGTCTTCGAAGCCCGGCAGTCCCAGGTTGCGATATAAGGAATTCGCTTCCGCGTAAAAATTGGTAACGAAAATGTCGGGCAGGCCGTCGCCATCGACGTCAGCCACGGCGACTCCCATCCCCGCCTGCGCTTTGCCGTGAGAATTGACGGCCGTCCCCAGCTCGAACGCCTTGTCGACAAACCGCGGCACCTCCAAGCCATCGAGACGATCGCTCGCATTCCCCTGGTTCATGTACAGAAAATTGGGAGTGCCGTCGTTGGCGATGAACACGTCGGGGCGTCCGTCCCGATCGGCATCGAAGACGGCGATGCCCAGCCCCTTCCCGTCGATTCCGGCGACGCCGGCCAATGCAGTGGCATCGACGAAACCTCCCTGGCCGTCGTTCAAAAACAACACGTCAGCGGCCGCCGGAAATATCGTGGGGGAGCATTGGACGTAGCCGTCGCGGCTGGCAGGTTGCGGACATAGTTGCGGCGGATCGTCGGCCGCCTCGACGTAAGTGACGACGAACAAATCGAGGTTTCCATCGCCGTTCAGGTCGGCGAACGCCGGGCTCGAGCTCCAGCGGTTGACCTGAGTCCGTGTTTGGGACGTGATGTCCCGAAATGTGCCGTCGCCTTGATTGTGCAGGAACGAATTGTCTCCGAAGGCGGCAATGTACAGATCGTCAAAACCGTCGTTGTCGAAGTCTCCGACGGTGCAGCCCTGAAAGAATCCGCTGTGTCTGACGCCGGCAGGCTCCGCTACCGACGAAAACGACCCTGCGAGGCTGTTCCGGTAGAGCTGGTTGGAATGGGGTTCGTCTCCCTTGCGGCGCGGCAGCCGGCAACCATTGGTGAAGAACAGGTCGGGCAGGAGGTCGTTATCGAAATCGATGATCGCCACGCCGCCTCCGTTGGCCTCGAACAGCCGATGCTGCCCGCGGATATCGTCGTAGCGTACGAAGTCGACGCCACTGGCGGCGCTCACTTCTGAAAAGCGCAAGGGGACTCCCGCCGGAGGGGCCGCGACGTCCGGCGGCTGGAGGGAGCGTGCGTCTGCCGGCGCCGGAATCGAGGTGGTGTTGTTCGCAGCGGGATCGTTGTTGCCGTTCGAACAACCCGTGACCGCCGCCAGCAATAACACCGTGAACGCGAGAGGGAGAGGGGGGCTCATTCCGAGTGTTCCTTCGGCGATTCCGTGGCGGGGCGCTCCGCCATCTTCCGCAGCGTGCCGTCGTCCGGAAACGCGCGCCGACCGGCTTCCGCGACGGCGCGGCATTCTTTAGCGAGACCGATGCCCCTGCTCAGTTCGGCGATCTCGATTAATGGCGCCGCAGCGGCATCCTGCCCCGCGGCCCAACCGAGACGGTTCTGGATTCTCGCCAGGGCCTGCGCAGCCGCCAGATGTCTAGAGCGCTCTTCCGGTCGATTCAGCGCCTGACAAACGCGGGCCAGCCCCACGTGGCTTTCGGCATTGGCGGGGTCTCGAGCCAGCACGCAACGAAAACAGTCGGCGGCGGTTTCGTAGGCTCCCTCGTGGAAATGCACCTGTCCCCGCAATCGCAACAGCAGCCACGGGTCTTCCTCCTGCGGCGGCGGGAGCTGGCGGACGCAGGTGACGAGAGCTGGCCAGTCAACCGTCTCGTGATGCACGGCCAGCCAGGCGGACAAGACGCGCA
>DASYAR010000356.1:0-13070 GCA_036501235.1 Planctomycetaceae bacterium | reverse complement strand
GGACAACGAACAGGACGAAGAGGACCGCGGATGACGCGGATTCGCGCGGATGAAAACGGAAAGAAGACAGGAAAATTATGGACAGGAAGATTGTCCAAAGGTCGGCGTCGCGAGACAGGCAATCACAGGATAACCACTGATATCACGGATGGCACGGATCGACGGAAACGAGGCGAACTGGCCCATCCGTGTTCATCCGCGTCATCCGCGGTCAAACTCATTTTTCGAAATGTCAATTCTCAATTTGGCAATTGCCCGGGGTTGTGTCGGCGATACTGGCGCAGCGGCACACGCTGCGACGATCGTTCGGCGCCGGATGTTATGCGACCTTTTCGGGGACCGATTGCGGAACGCCGCCGAAGCGGTCGCGGTAGCCGCTTACATGCTGTTCGCACAAGCGGGCCAGCCCTTCGCGAATGAGGGGCAGCGGCAGATCGAGCGCCTTGCGGATCCGCCGCGTTTGCAGCGACGACTCGCCGGCGCCGTATTCGCGACGACTCTCGAACGGCGTCTCGATCGCCGACAGGGTCGACATCGACAGACCGAACTGATCGGCCAGGAGGCACGCGAAGCGGAAGGGATTGATCCGTTCGCCGCCGGCCAGATGGTGCAGCCCGCGCAATTTCTGCTGGTAGGCCCGTTCGAGCACTTCGGCAAAATCGGTCGCCAGGATCGGCGTGGCGTGACGCATGCAGTCGAGCGCCAGGGGTTGCTCGTCGCGCAGCGCATTCAAGATCGTTTCCACCAGTCCCGGTTCGTCGGCGTTCGGCGAGAATCCGAACGCATTCGTTCGCACCAGGAGCGTATTCGGGTTGACGTCGCAAACTTCCTTTTCGATCAGTCGCAGGATGCGGGCCGGCGTACTGTCGCAGAAGCAGGCGCCGCTTTCACGATGGAACAGCCACGGGCCGGTGAACACGGCGTCGGACGAGACCACCGCCAGCTCGCTGCCGAATTCCTGCGCGGCGCGGGCCCATGTTCCGGCGATGTACACTGCTTCGGGCTTGGGCAGAGGAGGCGACGGAACATTCCAGACCGACTGCGCCGGAGCGCCACAATAGACGATCCAGTTCGGGCGCTCCATCGCGACCCAGTGATGCGCGGCTTCGGGGGAATCGGGATCGCACGTCGCGGTTTCGCAACCGGCGATGGAAAGCGGGCCCTGCCAGGAAAGTCCTACGACCTGAAAGCGATTGGCCAACCAGGCGGCCAGATTGGCGCCCAGAATTGTATCAATGCCAGCGACAAGCAATTTGTCCACGCGAAGCCTCCGTGCGTTGGCGCGTCCGATCAAATAATTCGCGGGGATCCTTTCCCCGACAGCGAGCGAAGTATATTGCAGTGTCGCAGAGAGGCCAATGCCAGTTTTTCAGTTTCTCACCGACCAGATTCGCCATTGACCCGTTGACCCCTTCTGCGTATGGTTCTCTGGCTTGCTGCCGGACGTTTTCGTGTCGTGCCGCTCGCTCCGTCCCGCCAAAATCTCCCCGCCATTCTCTTCTCATCAAGTCGTCTTCATGACGCGCGACAACCGTCTCCACTGAGGCGGCAGTGCACAACCGTTGTCTTGAATCATGCCGGAACAACTGAAACTCCCCGACTTGCCGCTCATGCTGGCCGGAACGCCGCGCCCGGTCGGAGAATTGCTGCGCGAGGCGGGAGTCCCTGCGGAACCGCTTCCCGACGTGCCCCTGTTTGCAGCCGGGACGGGTCGATTCGTACTCTTCGATTCTCGCAACGCGCGCAGCGCGGCCCGCGCCCGCCGCGCCGCGGCGCAAGGGCTCTCGTGCATCGATTTGCAATCGCTGCTCCCCGCATCAGGCAGTTCAGCCAGCTTGGCGCTCGAGCACGAAACGGGACAGAACCTGGCCGCTGAAAGCGTCACCGCGCGGGCCTTTCTGGAACAGCTCAAACAGGCAGTCGAGACGCTCGGCGGCGCCTGGGTCCGCATTGCCGATTATCCCTTTCCCTATCAGAGCGCGATTTCGATCGGCATCCAGCACGTCTCGGAAGAGCCTGCGGACTTCGCCAGCATCGCGGCCGCCTTGCCGCGACAGGCCACGCATTTCGTTTCCAGTCGGTTGCGCGCCGACCGGCTGGCGGACCTGGCGCAGGCCGGTCAGCCCGATCTGGGCTGGCAGATCACTGCGGACGATCGCGAAAGTTCCCCGCGCCGCACCCTGTCCCACTGGACGACGCGCAGGCAGCGGTTCACCGATGCCCACCTCTCTCCCGCAGGCCTGGCCGTCGACGGTGAATGGGGGAACGCGCCCGGCACGAAAAAGCTGCTGGAGCTCGGATTGCGATACTCGTGTCACCAGTCGCCGGGCATCGCCTGCCGTGCCGATTCTCGTTCGCGCGGGTCGAGCGAGACGCCGTGGATCCGCTTCAGCACGCTGGCCTTGCCCCCGCAAGAGCGCTTTCTCGAATGGGTGGGAGAACACTACCAGTCGGGTTGCCCGCTGTTTCTGGCCACGACGACCGAACGGTTGCATCTCGTGCAGGAATTGCTGAGGCTGTCGAGTGACGCAAAGCGCTGCTCGCTGATGTGGCAGACGTCGTTCGGAAGCTTCGCCCGCTGGTGGGTGCTGAGAAGACAATTCCAATTGCGAGTCTGGCGCACCGACGTCGGGCACGAGATTCACGCGAGCGGCGATTTCGGCCGCTTTGCCTGGGGGGTCGAGATCTGGCGCGGCCAGCACCGCGCGACCCTGCCCTTACGGGCCGCCGAGTTGGTCGTCCCCGACGACGGCCTGGTCTATGCGCAATCACTCAAGAGAGCACCTGCTGGCTGCACGACGCCCGGCGATCACGTTCGGAAGCTTGTTGCGTATTCTGAACTCCCGCAGGGATCTGAACAGCCGCAGGGGTAAGATCCGTTTTTGAGCACGACCCGATTCCGCAGGAAAGGAAGCCCGGAATGAAGCGTTTATTTTCGAACCTCATGGGACTGGCATTGCTGATTTCAGCCAGCGGCTGTTGCTGCGACTGTTGCAACTGGGGTTGCTGCAATCCCTGTCGGTCGCGTTGCGGCAGCTGCTCGTCGCCGTGCGCGGCGCCGATGACCGGATCGATCGCCCCCTCGGGAGCCGTTTCGTCGCTCCCGGCGACCTATTCCGGCACGCCCATCGCGTCGGCGCCGATCGAATCGCTGCCGACCTGGTAGTCAGTTGGCGCGGTGATCTGCGGCACCGGCTTTCGCCGCGAAGTGCCGGCGTTCCTGGATATGCCACCAGCTCAATCCGCCCATTCCGGCCACGCCGGTCAGGAGACCGATGATGCCGATCAGCGTGAGCTGCGTCGTGCGCAGCGGGATCAGGGCCGGCGCCTCGGTTTCCGTAAAGGCCTCGGACTCGGCAGCGGCCCGAGTGCCTGTCGTCGCAACCGACGGCCGCGTTTCAGGCGGCGAGTCGGACAACGCCAGGCTGGGCCCGCTGGCTGCGCTCGAGCGGGACTTGATGCGCGGGCTTTCGGCAGGAGGAGGAGGAGGGGCGTCATTTACAGAAAACGAATCGAAGCGCGGGCCGTCGCCAGCGGATGCCGCGACTGCGGCATCGGCGCTGCGCGTCGCCGGCGGGTCGGACGCGGCCGTTTGCGGCAAATTCGCCGTGGCCCGCTGTTCGGCATTGTCGCTCCCCGAGAATCGCGGAGTCTCCGCGGTCACCAACTCCGTTCCGGAATTCGTTCGAGCCGCGGGGCGCGGATTGGAGGAATCTCGCGGCTGCAGAATCGATTCGCCCTCCGTCCGCAAGATCTCTCCCAATTGGCGCTGTGTGCGCGCCGCGGCCGGCGCGGCGGCGATGCCGGCGGCCGAGGACCGAGGTTTGGCGTCCCCCGTCAGGTCGCGGCTGGGGCGCTGCGGTCGAATGACGGGTGGCGACGCGCTACGGCCGCCATCGGCGCTTTGCAGCCAGGTAATGAAGTCGGTGGGACGTTCTTCACCTTTGCGGTATGCCGCCTGCCGTGTTTTTTCGAGCTCCGCGGCAACCGAAGCCAACCGCAAGGCCTCGTCAGGATACCCGCTGCGGTACATGGCGTAAGCGCGTTCCATCAACACGTTGGCGCGTTGCCGTTCGTGGTTCGAACCGCCCAGCAGACGATCGCCGTCAGCGGGTGAGTTTGCGGGTGCTGCGGGTGCGGGCGCGGGTGCTGCGGGTTTTTTATCGGCGAGGAGCTTCCGCCGATTGGCTGTGGGAGCAGGTGGGGCGTCTGTCGACGTCGGCGAGAAGGCCGCGTCATCCGGCAGGGTGTCGTTGGACAGCTCGTCCACATAACGCGCGGCGGTCCGATCGGCAAGAAACGGGTCTTCGGAAGAATCCGCGGACTTCGTGGCGAAGCGCCTCGATCCGCTGGCCGGTTTGACGTTCTGTGGCCACCGCGAGGCTTTTTTTCCGTCGGCCGCAGGTTCCAGGGTTTCGACCCAGTCGGCAACCAGCTCTGTTTCCGGCCCACGCGTCTCGCGCCCGGACGACTTGGCATCCGCTGGGGCGGCGGCCCCTGTCTTTTCTTTCACTTCCGGCTTGGGCTGTCGCGTATTCGAGGCGACGTCTGTCCCCGACGAGTTGCCGACGTCGGTAATCCGCACGCGCCCGGTGGCCCCCGCGGCGATCTCGACCTCGGTCTTTTGTGTCGGCTTTTTTGCGACTTTCTGTGTCGGCTTCCGAGTCGAATCGGGCGATTCGCCAATCATCTTCTGGTTGGCGAGACCAAAATTCGATTTGGCAATCTGCTGCTGTTTCGCCGGCGGGGCCGACGATGTCACGTCATTGTTGCTCAGTGGCGCGCACCCGCCGCACAGAATGCCACTCAACCCCAGACAGGCAACGCTGGTCCCGGAAATCCAGGCCCGGTGCCATCGACAAAGTGCCGACGCAGTCATGAACATCTCTCCCAAACCCTCAAAATCGGACCACGATGAGGTCCGTAAGGGATTCATCGTCAATCGGGGAGAAGCGTCATTAAACGAATGTCCCGCAATGCGCAAATCTCGCGATACTGCCAAGTCGCCTGAATTTACCAACTTGAGCAGCTATTCCGTCTTATCCATGCGCGCTTGGACGGTTGCCGGATTGCTAAGGGAATCACGCTAGGAAAATAGCGGGGCCGCGAAATCAGGATCGAATCAATTCGGGAACGGCATCGGCGCCGGGCGCGCTCCCCGCGGAAGGTGATTCCGAAATGGCGAAGGCGCGTCGTTCGGCGTTCGGCCCGACCCCCTCAGGAATCGCCAGCTGACTCAAGAAAAACTTGCCGCTGGGAAGTTGCGGCATGACCGCCGGGCGACCCAAAAATCGAGCGACGGCCCTCGCGATCGAGCGCGCCGAGTGAGGATCGAAGGTTTCGTCGGGAACCACGACGTCGCGGACGTAATCCAACTCGGCGGCTACGATCGATAATCCGAAGCCTTTCGCCTCGATGAGCGGCAGGCCGAACGATTCGCACCACGACGGGTGGATTTCACAGCGGCTGGATCGATAAACTCGCGGAATCTTGTGCGGAGGGACGCGGCCGACATTGTCGATCCGCAGGCCGAATCGCAGCTTCTGGGCTTCGATCCAACTGCACAACTCGCATTCTTCTCGCCGATCGAGAGTCAGCCGCAGTGTGGGAAGCAATCCCTCCTGCGACATCAGCACCCAGGCCTCGATCAACTTGCGGTGATTTTTGTGCGGCTCACCGGATGCGACGTAACAAAAATCAACCTGCTCGAGCGGCCGCTCGGTCGGGTCGCGCTTGTCGCCGGCGGCCTGCGATAAGTCCGTCACGAACGGCAGGACGCGAATCCGGGTGTCGATTCCCACGCGGTTCGCGACGAGGAGCCGCATTGATTCGGTTTGGACGATCCACTCATCGACGCGTGGGGCATAGATGCGAATCCAGGCACGTTCGGCCCGTAGCCGCAACCGGGCCCTCAGGCTGAAACCCGACAGGTCCGTCTGGCTGACCAGGTGCCGATTGTGGAGGAAGACGGAAACCTTTCCCCGGCACCGCATCAACGGGGGGAGGTTGCCAAAGCACAGGATCTGGCTGTCGTCGTCAGCGGTTTGCGCGAGCAGCCGTTCGGCCCTGAGCCGGTCGCGCAGCGACGGGGAGACGCGCGTTTCGACCATGTCGTCGGGCAGTGCGAAGGGGAGTTCGAGCCGGCCGTCGAGGATCGCCGCGCCGCGCACATAGGGAGAAAGAGACGCAAGCAGCTCCGTCAGGAGCACTCGGCCTCCGCCCGTGTGCACGTTGGGGGCGTGAATGATCAGGCGCTCATTCGACATATTGTGGTTGAAATCTCCCGGCTGTGACGGCCGCAGGATACGCGATGGAGCGGGAATTCACCAATACCAGTTCCAACACGCAAAAGACGCCCTATTTTGACGTTGAACTAAAATTCGGCGGGACATAGACTTGATATTCCAGTCGCTCCCCCGCTGTTCTTCTCTTCGGTCCAACCGCGCATGTCGACCGCACTCACCACGTCCACGCGAGCGGCGGTTCCGCGGCCACCACGGTTTGATCCCCGGCGAACCCGCGACGTCGCCAGCCGCCTCTTGCTGCCGAGCTGGATCATTTCGCTCGGGCTGCATGTCGTGCTGATCATCGTGATGGGGCAGTCGTTGTGGCGCCCCGCACGGTTTGGCACGCGTGCTCCAGGCGATGGCACGATCGGCATCATCGCCGAAACGTGGAACGGTGGATATCCCGGCCTGCCTGGGGATGGAACGGGACAACCCGTCGGCCCGGGGACCGGAATCTTCACCGGCGGAAACGGGCAATCAGGCGAAAGCCCCTCGCCCGATGAGCCCGGCGAAAACGCAGCCGGCGAGCCGGCGGAGTCAAACAGTGCCACTACCGGCAGCCGTTCCACAACGGGTACGCACGCAGTCGATGACGGCCCCCCCGTGGAGCTGGATTTGCCTCAGGCCCCACAACTGGCAAGCACTCGGATCGGTTCCAGCCGGTTGTCGACCGGCTCGAGCGACGCACGGCAAATGCTGAAGGCAACAACCGGTTCGTCGGCCGACGGACAGGGCCGCGGGGCGGGCAGTGGCTCCGGGATCGGCGATGGAGAACAAGGAGGTGGTGGCAAAGGGGGCAAGAACGGAGGCCGGGGCGGGTCAGGCGTCGGTCGCGGCAAAGGGACGTCCTTCTTCGGCCACGAGGCCACCGGCCGGCGGTTTGTGTATGTGCTGGATGCCTCGGGGAGCATGTACGATTACAACGCGATCGCAGTCGCCAAGGCGGAGCTGCTGGCGAGCCTGGCCCAGCTCGACGAGAATCAGCAGTTCCAGGTTATCTTTTATAATGAGCGCTGCTACCCCATGACGACATCAGGACGTAAGGATGAATTGTTCTGGGGGACCGAAGTCAATCGCACGCTCGCCAGCCAGTTCATTCGCAACATCGATCCCGACGGCGGCACCCGGCATGTCGACGCGCTGCTGCTGGCACTCAGTTACGGCCCCGACGTCATCTTCTTTTTGACTGATGCGGGCGAGCCCGTGCTGTATGGCGCCGATCTCGACAAGATCAAACGCCGCAATAACGGACGGTCGGCCATCTTTACGGTCGAGTTCGGCAAAGGGGGCAACCTGCGCACCGACAACTTCCTGAAGCAACTGGCCCGCGACAACGACGGTTCACACACCTACCGCGACGTGCAGCAGTTCCAAAAACATTGATCGAATCCCGAATGCATTTCGTCGTCGCAACAATGGGGCATCAGGCTGTCGTTCGCGCGGCGATTTCCTTCGTAGCGTGCATTTTCGCGATTTCGGTCGCGCGGGCCGAGGACAAGGTCGTCATCCGCGGCGGAAATTCGGCGGCGCGGATGACGATTACGGGATTTGTCGAAGACTACACGGGAGTCGAGGTTTCGATTCGAACGGAACCTGGTGAACCGCCCCGCACCTTCCCTGCCAAAGACGTCATCGAGATCCAGACTTCGCAGACCGAGGCCCACACTCAAGGCATCAAGCTGCTCGCGGCCGGAAAGGTTGACGAGGCGCTCCGCGAGCTCGAGACGGCGCTCAAGAAGGAGATTCGAGTCTGGGTCCGCCGCGAAATCGTGGCGGCCCTGGTGCGCGCCGGTTTGCGACGCGGAGATTTCGCAGGCGCCGGGCTTCGTTTCCAGGCCCTCGTCAAGAGCGACCCGGCGACGCGGCATTTTCGCCTGATTCCCCTGGTCTGGGGCCCCGAAAAGATTTCTTCCGAAGCGCGGGACGAAGCCCGCGCCTGGATGACGGGGGCGACCGAGCCGGGCCGATTGATTGGCGCCAGTCTCCTGTATGCCGATCCCGAACTGGGGCGCGAGGCCCGCGCGGTTCTCAAAAAGCTGGCCGCCAGCGCCGATCCCAGAATTCAGTCGCTGGCACAAATGCAGGCCTGGCGAGAAGAGGCCCTGGGGGGAAATCCCGGCAAACTGCAAACCGCCCAGTGGCAACGACGGATCGACGACCTGCCCGAAGACTTGCGGGCCGGGCCGATGTACCTGCTCGGCCGCGCCTACGCCGCGCGCCACGACTACGAGTTGGCGGCGGCGACGTTGCTCTGGATCCCGCTGGTCGACGACCACGACCATCGGCTGGCCGCCCGCGCCTGCCTGGAAGCCGGCGTCGCGCTCGACAAAATCGGCCAACACGAAGAATCTCGCACTCTCTTCCGGGAAGTGACCGAGCGCTTCTCCGATACCCCGTTCGCCGACGAAGCCGCGTCGCTGCTGGAAGCCGCCGGCAAATCATCGCCGTCCCGATGAATTCCCGCATCGACGCCCTGTGGCCGATCGGCCGTAATGTGCCACACGATTTGCCTGCGGGTGACCGAAATTCCCAATTTTGGAAACCCGGCAACAGCGCATTCCGGTCGCTTGAAAGCCTGCGCGGGTTGTGTCATAGTTCAGCCTTTGCACGCGGCAGCTAGCTCATCTGTCCCCGAGAGAAGCGCTTCGAATTCGGGGAAATCGACACGGAAATGACCGGGATGAACGTGTTTTTCGCATCCGGCGGGATCGCCGATTATCTGATTAACCAGGAGTACACCTCGGCGGCGACGGCCTTTGCCATCGCCGCGGTTATTCACGCGGTCTTGATCATCAATTTCTTTGCCGTCGCCCCTCTCTTCTACATCTGGCTCGAACGGAAGGTTGCCGGGCGCATTCAAGACCGGCTGGGCCCGACGCGCGTGGGCGGCAAATTCGGCTGGCTGCAGACGCTGGCCGACGGCGTCAAGTTGATTCAAAAAGAAGACCTGTGCCCCACGGCCGCCGATCGGATGTTGTTCCGATTGTCGCCGTACCTGGTGTTTGTGGCCTCCTTTGCAGCTTTTCTGGTGCTTCCCTGGTCGAACGGATGGGTGGCGCAGAATCTGGACGTCGGAATCTTTTTTATGCTGGCGGTCATGTCGCTGGAGGTGATCGGGGTCATTCTGGCGGGTTACTCCAGTGGTTCGAAATGGGCCCTGTTTGGCGGGATGCGCGAGGCGGCGCAGGTCGTCAGCTATGAAATTCCCATGGCCATCTGCGCGCTGATTCCGGTAACGGTCGTCGGCACGCTCAATATGGTGGAAATCGGCCGGGCGCAGGCCGGATTCGTGACGAACTGGATGGTGTTCCACGATCCTTTCTGTTTCCTCGCCTTCTTCGTGTACTTTACGGTGGCCACTGCCAGCGTGAAGCGGGCGCCTTTCGATCTGGCGGAGGCCGAGAGCGAACTGGTGGCCGGGTTTCACACGGAATACAGCGGGATTCGCTGGTCGTACTTTTTTATGGCGGAGTACGGCAGCATGTTCGCCGTCAGCGGCATCGCGACCGCCCTGTTTCTGGGGGGGTGGCAGACCGGCCTGGGGATCGAAGAATCGGTCTTGGCGCCACTCCGCGGATGGGGCGAAAACTTCTTGTTCAACGGCTTCACTGTTGGGAATTACATTGCCAACCTGGTGGGCTGCGTCGTCTTCATCACCAAAGGTTGCGTGCTGGTGTTCATACAGATGTGGGTTCGCTGGACGCTCCCCCGATTGCGAATCGACCAGGTGATGATGGCCTGCCTCAAGTATTTGCTGCCGATCAGTTGCTTTCTGTTTCTGGGGGTGACGGTCTGGCCACTGGCGGTCTATCAATTCACGGGGCAGACGACCGTCGTGGACAGCCAGCCCCTGGGCGGCAAGCAAACTTCATCAGACGGGGGCAACCGCCAGACTCCTGCGAACGCGAAGAAAACAACGGCCGTGCCCGTGCGGGAGGTGCGGTCGTGAGCGGCTTGAAAGATCTTTTCGCCTGGTTGCTGGAATACGGCCCGATCACGGTCTTCGGGGCGGCCGCGGTTGGAGGCGCTTTGGCGGTGGTGTTGACGCAAAACGTCGTGCGCATGGCGTTCTGGCTGATCGTCTCGCTGGGGGCCATGGCCGGGCTGTTCTTTTCGCTCAATGCCGACTTCGTTGGTTCGGCCCAGCTTTTGATTTACGTCGGCGGCACGCTGGTGCTGCTGATTTTCGGCGTGATGCTGACCGCCAGTGGCCCGTTCATCAGCATTAAATCGAGCTCGGGCGAGCTCGTGGTGGCCGGGGTGGCCGGGGCGCTGTTATTGTCAGTCATCTTGTACACGGCGTGCCGGGTCGACTGGGACAATGGCGCCTCATTCGATCCGCGGGGCGCGGTGAGTTTGGGATTCAACTCTCCGGCAGATGGAAATACGACCAGGCCGCTCGGGCATAGTTTTCTCGGCGCTCGTCCTGATAAAGACCTAGGCAAAAAGCCCGGCGCGGCGCTGTCGCCTGGGTATCTGCTGCCGTTCGAAATCGTCTCTGTGCATTTGCTTGTGGTGCTGGTGGGGGCCGCGTACCTCGCCCGCACGAAGAAGCGGAAGGCTTGATCGCCATGCATCCCGTGGATTTGAACGTCTACCTGTTGATCGCCGGGGTGTTATTCGTGTGCGGCGTGGTCTGCATGGCGACCAAACGCAATGCGATCGGCGTGCTGATGGGGGTTGAGCTGGTCTTGAACGGGGCGAACCTGAACTTCGTGGCGTTCGCCCGCTATACGACGCTGGGGCTCGACGGGCAGGTGATCTCGCTGTTTGTGATCGTTCTGGCGGCGGCCGAAGCAGCCATTGCCCTGGCCATTGCCCTCAATTTCTATAACAACCATTTGACGATCGACGTCGATCGGGCCGACGATTTGCAAGGCTGACGAAGCATTAGAGACGCATTCCGATTATGCCTACGGACGCGACAACACAACTCGGACAGACTTTGGGGACGCTGCTGACGCTGGCGTGGCTGCTCCCCCTCGCCGGATTCGTCGTGGAAATTTTCGGCGGATTTTGGGGTACGCGCAAAAGCAAAACGGCTGCATATCTGGCCGTGGCGTGTATCGCCGGCGCCTTTCTGCTCAGTCTCACGGCCTTGTTGCACTGGAAGTCCACGACGGGATGGACCATCCCCGAGATTTCGCACCACGGCGAGCAAGAGACCGCGCACGGCGACGATCATGGGGCTCCCGCAGCAAGTCACAACGAAGCGACGGCGGCTCATGCCAAACAGGACGTGAGCAAACTCTGGCCGAAGTCGTTTTCCGGCACGATCTACGTTCTCGCCGAGTTTCGCTCGCTACGGTTCGCCCTTGATTACTACGTCGATACGCTGACGCTCGTCATGTTCACGATGGTGACGTTCATCGCCACGTTCATTCATCTGTTCGCGATCGGCTACATGGCCGACGAGCTGACTGACGATTACGAAGACCACCAGGTGCACACGTCTCACGGACACCTGCATCGGCCGGGGCGGTTCTATCGGTTCTTTGCGTTTCTGTCGCTGTTCAGCTTCTCGATGCTGGGGCTGGTGCTGGCCGGAAACGTGTTCATGGTGTTCATCTTCTGGGAACTGGTCGGGGTCTGCAGCTATTTCCTGATCGGTTTCTATACCGAACGCAAATCGGCCTCGACGGCCGCCAATAAGGCGTTCATCATGAATCGCGTCGGGGACTTCGGGTTCCTGATCGGGCTGATGATCTTGCTGACGTACTTCGGGACGTTCCAGTTTGCGACGCGGGTGGAAGCGGGGGTTACGCGCCCCGGCCTGTTCGATTTGCTTCGCGACGATCATGGCGCCATCAAGCTCAGCGAACACGG
The DNA here is from genome assembly GCA_036501235.1 of Planctomycetaceae bacterium. Taxonomy (GTDB): domain Bacteria; phylum Planctomycetota; class Planctomycetia; order Planctomycetales; family Planctomycetaceae; genus JACQFH01. The sequence goes on along the minus strand of DASYAR010000356.1, from coordinate 957 downwards.
TGACACTGTTTTCCTGAACGACCCGGCCGAAGCCGGAGCCGGCTTGCGCGAAACCAGGACGATTCCCTATTACCTGTTGTTGACGGCTGGGCTGGGAGTTTTTGCCGGCTGCATCGGTAAGAGTGCGCAGTTCCCGCTTCAAACATGGTTACCCGATGCGATGGAAGGGCCGACCCCCGTTTCAGCCTTGGTGCACTCGGCGACGATGGTGGCCGCCGGCGTTTATCTTGCCGGACGGTTCTATCCGATGTTCGTTCCCGAGGTGCTGCTGACGATCGCCTATGTCGGCTGCATTACGCTGTTCCTGGCGGCGACGATTGCCATCGTGGCGACCGACATTAAGCGCGTGCTGGCCTATTCGACGATCAGCCAGTTGGGATACATGATGCTGGGGATCGGGGTCGGCGGCTGGGCGGCCGGCTTGTTCCACCTGATCACCCATGCGTTTTTCAAGTCGCTGATGTTCCTGGCGTCGGGAAGCGTGATCTACGGTTGCCACCACGTGCAGGAAATGCCACAAATGGGTGGCTTGCGGAAAAAAATGCCCATCACCGCATACACGATGCTGGTCGGCGTGATCGCGATAGCCGGTTTGGCCATTCCTGGGATCGGCGCGTTTTCGGGTTATCATTCGAAAGATGCGATCGTCGCCACGGCGTTGACGCATGCCGAACTGAACCGCACGCACTTCCTGCTGTTCTACGTGCCGCTGGTGGGGGCAGGGATCACGGCGTTCTATATGTTCCGGTTGTGGTTCTACACGTTTGCCGGCGAGCCGCGCGATCGCCACGTTTACGATCACGCCCATGAATCGCCGTGGGTGATGACGGTGCCGCTGCTCGTGCTGGCGTTTTGCGCCGCATTTTGCGCATGGGATGGAGAGGGTCAGTATGGTTTTCTCTATCATTTGCTGGTGGCAAGCGAGCCGACAGGCGTGGCGGAAGGTTTGGCTGGAGA
>DASYAR010000355.1:0-15749 GCA_036501235.1 Planctomycetaceae bacterium | reverse complement strand
CAGTCAAAGGCACCCATATGGATTTCACGGAACCGCATGAGATCGGGTCGCGCATCGCCGAGACGAAAAAAGGGAATCCCAATCCGAACGGCTACGACCACTGCTACGTGCTGCGCGGGCAGAAGGGAGAATTGGCCCTTGCCGCCCGTGTCGAAGAACCGCAGACCGGGCGCGTCATGGAGGTTCTTACGACCGAGCCGGGCGTGCAATTGTATATCGGCAATTTTCTCGACGGGGATCCGAAGAACGGCGGCCACAAACAGCACTGGGCATTTTGTCTCGAGACGCAGCATTATCCCGATTCACCCAATCAACCGTCGTTTCCCACGACCGTGCTCCGTCCAGGCCAGACCTACAAGCAGACGACCGTCCATAAGTATTCCGTGAAATAGCCGTGTAGCGCACCATCTTGCCTTTGCGTGAGCTCCTCTTTTTTTCTGTCAGAGCACGTCACCTTGGATTTTGGCCGCAGATCGCGGCTCGCCGGGATGGAACCGGTCGCTGGCGAATAGGAGATAGGGGGATCAGGGGGATGGACGAATTCGCTCCGACCGCGCCGTTCGAGGAGCGATCGCATCCTTGGCTGCGTCGGAAGAAATCAGGTTTTACGACGGCTCCAAATTGTCCTGCGGGCTCAACAGCATACGATGCGCTGACTTGGTATTTCTGCATCCCGTGTCGGTATTAACTTTCATCAGGGAGGCGCTAGATGACTCCGCTGTTTCGCATTCGACTGGCTCTCATATTTCTGTGCCTCGCGATCACTGCCGCGCCGGCTTCTGCCGAAGCCTGGAAGCCCAAGCAGGCAGCGCTGATGACGCGGTGGGCCAAGGACGTGGATCCGGCGAAAACGCTGCCCGAATATCCGCGCCCGCAGATGACGCGCGACAAATGGCAGAATCTGAACGGCTTGTGGGACTATGCCATTCGCCCCAAGGACGAATCGCAGCCGACAAAATTCGACGGCGAGATCCTCGTCCCGTTCCCTGCCGAGTCGGCCCTGTCCGGGGTGATGCAGAAAGTCGGGGCCGGAAGTCGGCTGTGGTATCGTCGTGCGATTGAAATTCCGGCCGATTGGGCTGGGCGGAGAGTCCTCCTGCACTTCGGCGCGGTCGATTGGGAGACGACCGTCTGGGTGAATGGCAAACAGGTGGGCACGCACCGCGGCGGTTATGATCCGTTCACGTTCGACGTCACCGATGCGCTCGCCAAATCGGGCCAACAGGAACTGGTCGTGAGGGTCTGGGATCCCACGACGCGCGGCCAGCAGCCCGTCGGCAAACAGCACGACCGCCCCGAAGGGATCTGGTACACGCCGACGACCGGCATCTGGCAAACCGTCTGGCTGGAACCGGTGCCGCAGGCGTATATCAGCTCGTTGAAGATCGTCCCACACGTGGACACCAATTCGGTATCGATCGTCGTCCACGCTGGCGGTCGACTCAATGGCATCGAAGTGGCCATCAGGGCGGGCATTCGATCGCCGGGCGAGCCGCAACAAATTCGACAGAACCTTGGAAAAGGAAATGTCGGACAGCCGATCGTCGTGGATCTCGGAAAGAATGCAGCGGCTCTCTGGTCCCCCGATTCGCCGACACTGCACGATTTGGAAATTAGTCTTGTCAGTCGATCTCCGCAGGACAAGGAAGCCGTCTTGGTCGTCGATCGAGTTCAAAGTTATTTCGGCATGCGCAAATCGTCAATCGGCAAAGACGAACAGGGCGTGACGCGGATCATGCTCAACAACAAGCCCTTGTTCCAATTCGGTCCGCTCGATCAGGGCTTCTGGCCCGACGGGTTGTACACGGCGCCCACGGACGAGGCGCTCAAATTCGACATCGAGATCACCAAGAAATACGGTTTCAACATGGCCCGCAAGCATGTGAAGGTCGAGCCGGCCCGCTGGTATTACTGGTGCGACAAGCTCGGTTTGCTCGTCTGGCAGGACATGCCCAGCAGCGCCGACGGCCACATCGCCCCCGGCAAGGGAGAAGGAACGCGCCCACCCCAGACGGTTGAGAACTTCGAGCGCGAGCTCAAGGCACTCATCGACACGCATCTCAACTCTCCCAGCATCGTGATGTGGGTCCCTTTCAACGAGGGCTGGGGGCAGTTCGACACCGTGCGGATCGCCAAGCTCGTCAAAGACCACGATCCCACGCGGTTGGTCAATTGCGCCAGCGGATGGAACGATTTCCCTGCGGGAGACGTGCACGATATTCACGTTTATCCCGGCCCGGCGTCGCCGAATCCGGAAGAGCACCGCGCGGCGGTCCTGGGCGAATACGGCGGTCTGGGCTTGCCGCTCAAGGGGCATACCTGGCAAGGCGAAAAGAATTGGGGCTACCGCAGCTTCACGACGATCGAAGACCTGACGGCAGCGTATCTCAACCTGACGGCGCGTTTGCGGCCGCTGATCGGTTCTCCCGGCCTGTCGGCCGCCGTTTACACGCAGACAACCGACGTCGAGATCGAGGTGAACGGGCTGCTGACGTACGATCGCGAAGTGGCGAAGCTCACGGTCGACGCCGTTGCCGCGGCGCATCGGCGGGTCTATGGGCCGCCTCCGAAAATCGAGGTCATCGTCGCCACGTCACAGAAAGAGCCGCAGGAATGGCGCTACACGACTGCCAAGCCGTCGGACGACTGGTACCGCACCGAGGCAGTCGATGCAAACTGGCAGGCCGGCCCCGGTGGATTCGGCACTCGCGACACGCCGGGAACCGCCGTGCGAACGGAATGGCGCACGCCCGACATTTGGATCCGGCGGAGCTTCAATTTGCCTGAGAAGCAGGCGCTCGATAACCTGCAACTGGTGATGCATCACGACGAAGACGCCGAAGTGTATCTGAACGGCGTCCTGGCGACGAAGACGGCCGGCTACACGACCGACTACCAATGGTTCGAAATCCGACCCGAAGCCCGTCAAGCGCTGCACGCCGGGAAAAACGTGATCGCCATCCACTGCAAGCAAACCGGCGGCGGACAATACATCGACGCCGGCCTGATTGAATTGAAGGATTAACTGTTGGGGCTCAGGCTTCAGCCCGAGTTCCAGCCGTTACGACCCGGCCGATTCCGGATAGACGACAATTTCCACACGGCGGTTCTGCGATTTCGTCTGCTTCGAGCTGCTGGCGGCGATCGGGTGATTCGGGCCATAGCCGGCGACGAACAGTTGCGATTCGGGAATGCCGCGGCGTTTGAGCGCCTCGAACACGGCGACCGAGCGGGCCACCGACAGCTCGTGATTGTTCTTCCACTTGCTCTTGGTGATGGGGTCGCTGTCGGTGTGGCCTTCGATTCCCACGAGCCGTCCGCCGTATTCCGACCGCAACGCCTGGGCGATGCTGTCGAGCGTGGCGTTCACGTCGGGTCTGAGCTCGGCCCGGCCGGCGTTGAACAGATGCGAGCTTTCGAGGCGGATCCGCACGAGGTCTCCGTCCGGCACGACTTCGGCCCCGGGGACATTCACGAGCGGCAATGCGCCACCGTGCGACGCGGCCCGGGCCGAGACGCCGCGGCGGGCAACGCTGCCCCCCGATCCACCGGAGGAATTCCGCATTTCAGCCAGTTCCCGTTGCGACTGCTGCAGGGCCGATTGCAATTGAGACGACTGCTGCTGCTGTTGGGCGAGGAGGGCGTGCAGTTGCTGATTATCGGCATCGAGCGCGGCGGCGCGCTGTTGCGCGTCGCGGGCCTGAGCGACGCCCGGCGAGGGCGGCGATCGCAGCGCCTGCGAGCCGGACTGCATCCCGTTGGGATTATTCGAAAAGGGACCGCTGGTGCAACCGGTGAGGACGGTCCCGGAGAGCGCCAGAAGCACAGACACGCGCACGGCGCGAGCGCACAGCCGCATGGAATCGGTCCTGAATTCGAGGAAATCGTAGAAAATCGAAAGTTGCGAGAGAGAAGAGGGCGGGACTATACCGTTTGCCGGGATTCGTGGCAAGACGGGTCGCTACTTCACGAACCGGTACACGCCATTGTTCTCGTTGGCGATCGATTCGAGAGTCGTGCCGCCGTCTTCGTTCTCGAAGGCGATCGTGTGAATGATCACGTTCGATTTGTTGAAACGGCGGATCATCTGGCGGACCGCGTCGGGGTCGTCGAGCTCCCCGTCGGTAAGAAGGAAGATGACTTCCGGCCTCATTTCCAGAGCCTGCTGCAACGCGTAGTTGGGATTGGTCGTCGATTCGGCCTGGCGGGTGTTGATCCACCGCTTGGCGCGTTGCTTATTCGAGAGACTGGCCGGGATCATGCCGTGCGCCGGTTTGGGGTCGAACAGAGCGAATGTTCGGTCGTTGAAGAAGTACACGTAGAATTTCTGTTCGGGCCCCAGCTTGTCGATGGAACGGATCAATTCTCTTTTGGCCCGATCGAAGCGTTGTCCGTGCATGCTCCCCGACATATCGACGACGTACACGAACGACTTTCCGGCCCCTTTAGTTCCGAAAAACCCGGCGCCCAGTCCAGGACCGACGCCGGTCCCGGTCCCGCCGCCGCTGCCCCCTCCTTCGCCACCTTCTCCGCCACCGCCAATGGTGCTCACGCCCATCCGCGGAAAATCACGGAACGAAACCGGCTCTGCCGCCTGCTGGGCCGACATGGCGTCCTCGGCCACCGATTCGAGCGGCTTTCCACCGCCCCCCATCTCGATCGAGTCGATTCCCAGGACGTTTTCGAAGGCCGTTTCGCCCAGCGTTTCCCCCAGGACAGACTCCACCTGAATGGTGGTGCTTCCCTGCGAATGCCAGGCGAAGCCGCCAATCGACAACAGGACCACTGCGTGAATTCCGGTCGACAGCAGCCAGCTCACGTTGCGGATACAAAGCTGCTTGATGACCAGAAGCAGCCACGCCAGTTGGGCCCTTAGCCCCTTCGACTGCGGGCGAGTTTCCCAGATCGCCGTGGCGCTTTCCCACAGCGTCGTCTCTCGCGCAAGGCTCTGATGGACTATGGCAGGCGGCATTCGCGAGATCAACCCGAAGATGTACGAGACAGGCACTCACAGGAAGTCAGGCACGCCGGATGCTGCCCCGAACCGTCGCTTCCCGCGTCACCCAGTTTGACCGATTTTTGTAAGAATTACAAACTCAGTTTCCTCTGGCTCTACTGTTCGTATCGGCCAACTGGTCTTGCGACAATCGGCCCGCCCCTGTAATCTTCGCCCGCTTCTCTCTCAAGGCAAGTGCTCCCGCCCCATTTTTCCCTGAGACGTGACGTCATGCGCATCGTCATGGCCCGCAGATTCGCTCATTTGCACCGGTGCATTGCCGCCGCCGCTGTTTTGTCGTCGGCCGGGTGCAATGCCATGACCGGTAGTGTGAACAACCAGGTGGGAACCAGCTATTACCGCCAGGGAAACTACACCATGGCCCGCGATGAGTTCCAGCGGGCCGCGGCCAACGAACCCTGGAATGCCAATTACATCGCCAACGCAGCCTCGGCGATGAAGCGTCAGGGAGACGTCGCAGGCGCTGAACGCATGTATCGGCAGGCGATCGTCATCGACCCCAGTCATCAACCGTCATACCACGGGCTGGCTCTGCTCCTCAAAGAGCAGGGTCGCAATTCCGAGGCGTCCGAATTACTGCAGGGCTGGGTCGATCAGCAGCCCTACTCGGCCGAACCCTACATCGAACTGGCCTGGCTCAAACGTGAGACGGGCGATGTCGCCGGTACCGAGCAATTGCTGCTCAGCGCGCTGAAGGTTAAACCGAACGACAGCGTGGCCACCGCCCAGCTCGGGCAGCTCTATCAGGACACCAACCAGCCCGAACGGGCGGCGGCCATGTACCGCCGTTCGCTGCATGCCCGCTGGAATCAGCCCGAAGTGCAATCGCGGCTGGCGCAGTTGCAGCGGCCGAATTCGAACCCAGGTTACGCCTCGGTTCCAATGGCTGCCGGTCCTCCTGCGGGACGAGCGTACTCTTCGCCCCGTGCGATTTCGACGACGCCGGCAATAGGGCCCACCAGTTATCTGCAGCCCAACGCGGGGATGTCGATGTCAACCGGCCAGCCGGTGCCGTTTCCGACACCGGTCGGCAATGCCGATCCGGCGCATACGACCGACCAATCGGATGTGCCGGTCGTCGAGCCGCATTAGCGCAGGTGCTTCGCCAGAAACTCGTGCATTTTTTTCGAGCCGAACGCGCCCCCCATGCCATGCCCCGCGCCGGGCACAACGACCAGTTCGAAATCTTTGTCGGCCCGAATCAGGGCGTCGGCCAATCGCAGCGTCGATTCCGGAGGGACGTTGGTGTCCATCTCGCCGACGATCAACATCAGCTTCCCACGCAGCCGGTAGGCGTTGTCGATATTCGAGCTTTCGGAATATTGTTCGCCGACGGGATAGCCCATCCATTGTTCATTCCACGACGCCTTGTCCATGCGGTTGTCGTGACAACCGCAGGCTGACACGGCAACTTTATAAAACTCGGGGTGGAACAGCACCGCGGCGGTCGCGTTCTGCCCTCCGGCCGAAGTGCCGTAAATGCCGACTCGCGAGATATCGTAAAACGAATATTTGCCGGCGACGGCCTGGTGCCAGAGAATTCGATCGGGGAGCCCGGCGTCTTTCAGGTTCTTCCAGCACACGTCGTGAAACGCCTTCGAACGATTCGCCGTCCCCATGCCGTCGATCTGTACGACGATGCAGCCCATTTCGGTCAGCGAAGCAAAGCGCCGGTCGCTGCTGAACGATTTGGGGACGTAGGAGCCCTGCGGCCCGGCGTAGATCGACTCAATGACCGGATATTTCTTGTTCGAGTCGAAATCCCGCGGGCGGCAGATGATGCCCCAGATATCGGTTCGGCCGTCGCGCCCCTTGGCGACGAACACCTCGGGGGGCTGCCAGCCGCGCGCCGTCAATTCGGCAATGTCGGCCCGTTCCAGCTCGCAGACCTGCGCCCCATCGGCCACGCGCCGCAGGACGTGTACGGGTGCGAGGTCCACGCGCGAGTACGTATCGATCAGGAACTGGCGATCGGGAGAAAACTGAACCGAGTGATTGCCGTCTCCGACCGTGAGGGCGACCAGCCCCGAGCCGTCGAAATTGATCCGGTAAAAATGCACGAAATAAGGATCCTGGTCGGCATTCATGCCACTGGCGCGAAACCAGATCTGCCGCTGCTGTTCGTCGATGCGATCGACGCCGCGCACCACCCACTCGCCATGCGTAATGGGGTTCTTCACGCTGCCGGTCGCCGCGTCGATCAGATACAGATGGCGCCAACCGTCGCGTTCGGAGGCGTACACGATCTCGTCCGTCTGCTCCAGCCAGGCGATGCGGCGCACATCGGCGCCTTCCGTATGGGCCGTCCAGACAAAAGTGTCGGTTCGCTCGTCGATCAGATTGCGGGCCGTGCCCGTTCGGGCCTCGATCTCGATCAGTCGGAAGCGCTGATGGCCCCGGTCGATTTTCTCATACGTCAACGTCCGGCCGTCGCGGTTCCAGCGCACGCGGGGAAATCCGAAGTCGATCCGGTCGACCTCGGGCTTGATCTGCCGGGCGGCGGCAACGTCGAACAAATTCAGCTCGTAGGCGGCGAACTTGTCACCCGGGAGCGGATAGGCCCGCTGATGCAGCCGCGCCCGTCCCCCACCGCGCGGCGACGATTCGACGAGATAGACAAGTCGTTCATCGGCCGGTTCGACGCGAAACGCCGCCAGCGTCGCCGAATCGGGTGACCAGACGGGGCGGTCGTAGGCATTTCCCGCCGTTCCGTCGCGGCTGAGCTGCACTTCGCCTTCGCCCTCGACGGGACGGACGAAAACATTGTGCTCTCGAATGAAGGCGATCCATTTGCCGTCGGGAGACGTGTCACGCGGCGTTTGCCGGCCTCGGTCAGGTTCCCTGCGAACCCGGACCGGCGCATCGCCGTTAATTTCGGCCGTCGATTCGGCCTCGACGGCCTGAAACCGGGCCAGCGTCCGGCCCGCCCCGTTGACGACTTCCCAGATGTGCCCCTCGAATGTGTGCTGCTCGCGCCGCCCGCCCGCGTCCAACTTGCCGTAACTGCGGCGCTGTCCTTCGGCATCTAGCCAGAACAATTCGATTGCGTCGGTAGTCTTGTTGACGAACGTCAATTGCGTTTCGCTCCCGGTGCGGGTGCTGGCGCGGGGCACGTTTCGCCCGTCGAGCGGCGCGAGCGGTTCCGACGGCCCGTCTTCGCCGGCTTCGAGCTTATTCAATTCGTAGGTATCCAGGGGACACCGCCAGCGGAATTTTCCGGCTCGAAACTCGAATTGGCCTTTGGTCTGATCAAATTCCAATTGATCGACCGCCAGCCGGTCCGCAGACTGATTGGCCAAACCGCCTTTCGTCAAGGCGTCTGCCAGCTTGACGTGATCGAACGCTGGCGCGCGAGTTCCGGTCCGTGCGTCGACCACAACGTATTCAATTCTTCCCTGTGCCAGATCATTCCGATACCAAAGGCCCGCCTCGTGCGGAAACCAATGCGGCGTGATGCGTGACTTGTAAACGCCGCTGCCGGCGCGCGATCGCTGTTCCCTTTGATAGGGAGACGCTTCTGCGGCCGGATCCACGTCGCTCGCCAATGTTTCTCGTGTCGGGCTTGCAGGTTCGACTGCGGAGAACGTGTCGGCAGCCATGAAGCCGAAGACTAAACTGGCTGCTGCAACTCGTGCGGTCAGCGAAGACCACCGCCATTGTCGTATTTTGCGTGGCACGAGTGAGTCTCCCAAGTGCAGCAGCGATGGCCGGAATCGTCGAGAATTTCTGTGCGCCGATTATACGCCTACCAACGGCAGAAATCAGGTGCACGAATGGGAGACCCGACAATCGATCCGTCCTGCGCAAGGAAGGGGGCGTGTGGCAGGGTCAGAGCGACTAAATTATGTGGGACATCGAGCGCGTCGCGACCGTCCGAGGTCAGGATCGGGATCGCTCACAGAAAACGCCAGCGATGGCCCTGACTGCATGATTTGGGTCATTGTCCAATTCGTCGGGGCCATCGCTGGGTTCTCAGCTCCGGTAATTCGGTGGCGACAACGAGGGGCGATGGGAATTTCCCATTCTCGCTCTGACCCCGCCACACGTCGCCAGTCTTCGGCAAAACGACTTAGCGCTTGCCTTTTTCCGACAGGATTTCCGTCAGGATGGCGGCGGCGTCCCCCTTGTCGTCCAGCAGTCCTTCGAGCGGCTCCGGTGCGGCGCCCTGGTCCTGCAGCTTGAGCTGCAATTCCTGCAAGCTGTCGACTTGCAGCAGGTTCGCGATGTCGACGAACGCCGTCCATTGCCCCGTCAACGCCGTCAGATATGTCGCGACGGCATTCAGCAAGCTCTGCTGGGCCACGATTACGTCGGCGAATCCGACGTCCGCCGGAACATTGATGTGCCGTTCATATGTTCCGCGATACGTGCGAACCGTATCGGGCAGAACCTGTTTGCGCTGCGTGCTGACCAGATAGCGGTTCGTCTCAAAGCGTCCGAATGCTTCGGCCAGGCGGCTGCGCAGATCCATATCGACTCGATTGACTTCCCGCTCCGCCCGCATCAACGCGCCCTTTGCGGCCAGAATATTTCCCTTGTTCTGGTCGAAAATCGGCAAAGGCATACCGATCTGCGTGTTGTAAGTAGTTCGCCCGAGGCCGGGTGTGGTGAAGTCTCGCTGGAATGTGCCGTACACGTTGACGTCGGGAATCGGTTGGATCTCCGCCAGCCGCAGGTCGAGTCGCGCTCGGATCGGCATGTTGCGCGAGATTTTGGCTTCCGTGTTCTCGGTCAGGATATGGGAAATGGCCGCGTCGTAGTCGATCTGCGGCACGGGAATGCCGGGGCTGTCGACAAGATCGGCCAGCGGCATTTGGGGCGAATTGAGGGTCGCCGTCAGTTGCTTCCACGCGGTGATGTAGCTGTTACGCGCCGACACCAGCGCCTGGCGAGACTGCACGGCCAGCGTGCGAAGCCATGCCGGCTCGTACATCGCCGCCACTTCCTGCGAAACCTGATCGACTTGGATCCTGTACAATTCGTGCGTGAACCGGACGACGGCTTCATTGATGCGGATCGACTCGCGGGCCACGAGCAGGGCAAAATACTGCCGCCGGACCTGAGTGAGCAGTTCGAGGCGCGTCTGCCTGAGCGCCAATTGGGCATTCATCAGATCGACGTTTTTGACGGCCTGCTGGACCTGCAGTTTGCCGGCCGTTTTGATCAATTGCGTGGCAAACACGCCCTGATAGTTGCGGGTTCCTGCGGAGCCGACCGTGTCCGCCTCGTACCCGATCAACGGATTGGGGGCCGTCCCTGCTTGAATCGCGTCACCTTTGGCCGAGGTCACGTCGGCTTGCGCCTGCTCGATGAGCGGGCTGTTCACCAATCCTGTCTGCTCCAGCTCGAAGAGAGTCATCTTGCGTGCCAAGACGGCAGGCTCTTCCATTTTCATCGGCGGTGGATCCGACAGCGACGGGAACAGCTTACGAATCGCCGCTTCGTATTCCTGCTCATTGTCGACTTTCGGCGGGAGTTGGAGTCGCGGCACTTCGGCGCCGGGCAATTCCAACGGAACCTCGATTCGGGTTTCGAGGTTTCGTTTGCCGGGTTCCAACGGCGATCCATTTCCTCTGCGCCTGGGGAGTCCGAGATCATTTCCCGACTCTTCCTGGCCGCTCGCCAACATGATGTCGGAGGAAGCAGCCGATTCCGGCGACTTGCGCACAATGCCGGAAGGCAATGCTGCCGGCTCGGCGTGCGCCGGAGGATCTTTCATCGCTGCCAGGTCGTTGCGGGTCGAGGCGCAGCCAGCCGTGCCGATCAACGCCGCCAGCGGCGCGATCCACAACAATCTGGCTGTCAAAATCGATTTCACGACGTTCGCCTCGAATCCGCGTTAGAAGACAATGGTCAGGTTCGTCCAGATTTGATACGTCTGCCGGATCTGGGGGCCTTCCAGCCATTGATAAACGGGGATGCCCCCTTCCACTCCCAGACGCTGCCCTCGCAGAAAGCCGTCGGGAATCACGTAATTCAATCCAAACAAGATGTTTAACTGTTGCCCGGCTTGCAGGCTGGTGTTATTGCTCGGGACGAGATTGGGGTTGAGCTGCTGATCGGCGCCGAAAATATTCCCGATGATATGCCCATTGAGCCTGCCGGAAAGACTCGTCGAGTCGTTCAACTTGCGGGCGATCCAGGCATTGAAGTTCCCTTCGTCCCCCAGGCGGTAGCCGAATTTATTGACGCCGAATCGGACAGTGCCCAGGCCCTGCACGCCCCACGTCCAGTCGTCTGACTGGCCGCGATAAGTGAAACCGGGGAGAAAATCCCAGGTTCCGTCACTGGACCGCACGGGATAGGTGAGCGCGGGGGAAGTGGGAGTCGTGGTATCGCCTTGATCGATGAAAATTCCGGTGGGAATCTGCACTCCCATGTTCAGGTGAATTTGCTGTTTCTCCGACCGCTGGACGACATACAGGGCATACAACTGAATGTCCGAAAGGTCGGTCATGTCGGTCGCGGTATGATTGCCGAGGGCGTCGACATAGTTGAAATGGCGCTGCACGATCGGCAGGATGGCTTGAAACGTCAGGTCGTCGCTCGATCCATATTCCATCATGATCAGGTGGTTCTGCGCCGTACCGTTGACGGGAACAAGCGGAAACCGAGCCAGCGCGCTCCCCGTGCTGATCGAGCTCGATCCGTCGAGCATGCCGTTGAATCCCGTGTGGTTGTAGCGGTACGAAACCATCACGCGCCCCAGCGTGTTCAGCGTGTGATCGCCGATCACGCCGGCGGGGGCCACGCCGTCGGGCCGATAGATGTCGATCGGCTGGGGGCTGGTGGCTTCATTGAAATTCAAGTCGGCTTCGCTGGCCACGAACCGCTGGTATTCCTGCCCTTCTTCTTCCGGATACAAGCCGAACGGGGGGCGCACCAGATCGTAGTAGCCGGCGCGCGGATAAACCGGCTGCCGAACCGGATCGTCGATCGCCGTCCATGTCGGCCACGCGGGATCTTCCGCCGGGGAGGGAATGTTTGTCGGTGACTGCGTCTGATCCGCTTCTCGATCCTGAGCTCGAAGGTTCGAGCTCAGTCCGCAGACGACCGCCAAGACCAGCATTATTCCGCCGAGCAGTCCAGAGCCTGTCAGTCCCGCGCAGGCACGATCCGACCCAAATAAGGGCGATCGGCAGGAGCCTGAATAGAATGTTCGACGCATGGGAAAGTGTCTGACTGGATTACCGGAGCGTAAGACCCGTGTCAGCGCTCTTGCAAAATACCGCCGCGCGCACCGCAAAAAAGAGAGACTGCGTAAGATTTATCGACTCGGCGTTCTTTACGGCTTGAACCGGTCCCGCAAACTGTACGGGTTTTGCCGAATGTACGGCCCGATCGAGCATCGCCTCTGGTAAAATGGCGGTTTTGGGGAGCGCGGGGCGACCGCACGCCAGCGACCGAGGTTCGTCGTCTCCGACGCTGTCGGGCCTATCCCGTCTTGACGATCTCTGGACTCTCGATGTATTGATTCCTGCCCGCCGTCCAATTCGGTCGCCGGGATCGCTCTATACCTTCGTTCGTGGACTGACATCGGGCCGTCTCGTGCGCGCAACTGCACTCCAATTCGCCTGCTGGACGACCGCCGTGTGGCTCTCGGCGGCCGGCTGCCAAAGTCTACCGGTCGCGACCGGCGACGGCTTCGCCGGTGCAGTGGGGCAATCCGATCAAGCGTCCGCGGACGTCGACGGACCGACGGCATTCGTCCGCTCAACACGCCGCAACTTTCCCGATCAAGGCTGGTGGTGCCGCGATTTCGAGACCTGGTTGGCCCCCGAACGGGCCGAACAGGGCTATGCCATCGTCCTGCCGGGAGTGGAAGGGACGAGCTTTCACAACATCAGCATTGCGCGTGGGCTGATCGACGCCGGTTACACAGGCGCGGTTGAAGTTCGCGACTGGACGACCGGACATTGGCCGATGTTTGCCTATCACTTGATGGCGCTGGAGCGCAATCGCCTGGTAGCGCGCGACATCGCTGCGCAGGTCGTGGCCTACCAGGATCAATACCCAGACCGGCCGGTGACGCTGGTCGGCCATTCCGGTGGCGCGGCGATGGCGGTGCTGGTGCTCGAATCGCTTCCCGAAGATCGGCAGGTGACGCAGGCGATCTTGCTCGCCGCAGCCATCTCGCCCGAGCACGACCTGACCCAGGCGCTGGCCCGCGCGGAACGCGGAATCACGAGCTTCTATTCGTGGGGCGACGTGCCGCACCTGATCGTCGGCACTCTGGCGCTGGGGACGGTCGATCGCAAACACACCGTCTCGGCCGGCGCCGGCGGATTTCGCGTGCCATCCGACTTGAGCGACGAAGAACGGCAGCTCTATGCCGACCGCTTGCACCAGGTTCCGTATCGGCTGGAGATGGTCAAGTCGTTCAATGGGGGCGGGCACATCGGCCCGACCAACCGCAAGTTCGTGACGAACTGGGTCGCGCCGCTGCTGGCGCAGAGACAATAAACCGCCGCGGACTGCCGATCGGGCGCCTGTATCACGAGGCGAACGCGGAATCTGTCTTGTGAACTGCGATCACCGGAAAGTTGTGATTGCAAATTGAAAATTGCAAATTTGAAAATGAAAATTGGTCGTCCCAGCTTCGCTGGGATTTTTCAATTTGAAATTTTCATTTTTCAATTTGCCCACTGACGCGACCGGGGAACCGACCGTCCCCGGCTCACCAGATTCCCTGCGAACCTCACGTTTTCGCGGCGGCGCGTTCCTGATACAGGCGCTCCACGTCGGCCACGGTGACCGTGATCTCGCGAATGAATCCGGTGTGAGACCGCTCATAGTCGATCTGGGCGGCCTTTGCGGGCTGTTCATGCACAGCCCGCGAAAGCCACTCCTTATCGGTCTCCGAGAGAGCCTCCAACTCGGGCGCCCAATTCGTGCGCGTTTCCATCACCAGCGTTTCACGCCGCGGATCGTAGCTGACTTCGGCCGCCATTGTTATTGCCCTGCCCCCCCGATCAACTGTTGCACGAACATGACGATCTTGGCAATCCCCTGCATCTGCTCGACCGGAATCGTCGTCTTGACTCGCAAACCCTGCGCTTCGGTCGCTGCCGACAACCCGAAGTAGGAAGGCTTCGATTGAAGATCCTTCAATTGGTTGGCATCGAGCGGCAGCGCAGGCCCGAGAATCTGGGATTGAACGACGACCTCCAGGATCTTGGCGACCGTGTTCGGCAGATCCACCAGAAAGACGACGTTCGACTTGGCGGTGAGTTTCCCGCGCGCCTGTTCGAACGCCGGTTTGGTCGACGACGGTTTTTGTTCCTGCGCCGCCAGGGCGTCGGTCATCGCCTGTTTGCCGCCTCCCATAGTTTCGATGACGCGATCTTTGAGGTACACCGCCCGCGTCGTGGCGCCTTCTGCGCCAAACAACATCGACATGGCCCGTTCGATCATTTGAGCAAACGGATCTGCCCCCCCTTCGCCAAACTCCGTCTTGACCGTGACGACGTCGGCGGAATTCTTGCCGTATTTCTCGGCGTCCTTCTTGTAATCGGACTTTTGCTTGACGCCCGGAACGTCGACCTTCTCCATGATCTTCAGGGACTTCTGCGTCAGTTCACGCATCTTCGACGGGTTGTCGACTTCCGTGATGCTGACCGTGCGAACCGCGCCTTCATCGGCATCACCCAGGCCGATCGCACCGACTTTCGAGGCGATCTTCAATTTAGCACTTTCCGCCAGGACGGCGTCCAGCTCTTTGCCGACTTCCGGCTTGATCGATCCGCTGGAGATCCCCTTGAGCCATTGGTTCAACTTGGCAAAATCCGCGGAATCCCACGTCAGCCCGAAGTACGCCAGATGCCCGGCCGGCAACGAAGAAAACGTGGCCAGCGCCCCCGCGGGCGACCTGGCCAGCAGCTTGTCCGTTCCCGAGCCTGATTTCACTTTCACCAGGTCTTCAAAGATCAAGCCTTCTTTGGAAAACGTCGCGGCAATCGTGCAACTGGTCGAATCGTCCAACCCGTCGGAGAGGAACTTCATGACCTGGTTGGCAATCTCGGTGATTTGCGCCGGGTTCATGTTTCCCGCCGCACCCGCCGGAATGTTTTCGACTTTCTGCTTGGCGTCTTCCTTGAATTGGGCGATCTCATCTTTGTAGTCGATCGCCAACTGCTTGACATTAATAAATACGCCCAAGTCGCCGCTGGTGAAGAGGGAGCTGCTGTCTTTGTCGATGAGCGTGGAAATCGACTTACCTTCTCCCTTCAGCCGCGCGGCTGCATCCTTGGCCGTGGCTTCGTCGCTGGTGTACACCCCCAGCTTGCCGTGCTCCATGAATTTGAATGAATCGCCCAACGCCTCTTTCATGGCCTTCAGGTCGGTCGCCGGTACGATAAACAGAAACGTCGGATCGTCGTCTCCGCTCTTGTCGTCATCGTCGTCGGTGTACATCGCAACGTACCAATCAGCGTCCATATCGACGCCTGCCAGGGTCGGATTCGAGATGGCGCCGCCAATCATCGCCGCTTGTTGCCGAACCTGATCGCCTTGTCCGGGAATGATCTGATCGACCATGTCGGCGATCTTCTCGATCGAGGCTTTGGGCTTCTTGAAACGAATCACGAGGCTGGCTTCCTGCGAAATCGGATCCAAGGCGGTTTCGGCCGCCTGGAGCGGCAGGCCGGCAACCAGGAGAATCAACAAAGCAAGGGGAGTCCGCAGCTTTCGCAACATGACCGTTATCCTGTAGGCACGGGTGGGTGTTCTGCAG
>DASYAR010000354.1:0-15482 GCA_036501235.1 Planctomycetaceae bacterium | reverse complement strand
TCCAAACTTTTATCACTTGGTCGGTCTGGTTGCGCCCAAGTCCGTTCCTGCGTTTCGCAGACTTGTATCTCAGCCTCTGGGATTGAAATGGCCATCCTCCTCCCCGCCCTGGCCGTCGTCTTCGGCGCGTTCTGCGTCTGGCTCATTGTGCGGAATGTCAACCGGCGGGAGCGGTGGGCGAAGTGGACGTTGGCGGTGGCCTTGGCCGTCTTACTGGCATATCCATTCAGCGTTGGGCCGGCGTTTTGCGTTCTCGCAGCTTCTGGAGAACCAGAATGGATGCAGTCGGCAATTGAAGTTTTCTATTGGCCGGTGGCCGCAGGTTGTCCAGCATGGCTCTATGACACCGTTGAAGACTACATCAACTGGTGGTTCGAGTTCGGAGAGCAGTTCCGGCAAGCCTGATTCGCATTTCCGCCGCCATCGGGCACGAAAGCCATGACCGACCGCAAGAAACCTGGCTGGGCGTTCTGGGCGACGGTCGTGCTGCTGTCGTCGTCGGTGCTGTACGTGCTGAGCTTCGGGCCGGCGTGCTGGCTTTCAAATGATGGAATGATTTCATCGACGACGATCACAACGGTCTATCCAGGACTATGGCAGGTCGTAATGCGCGGACCGCAGCCGTTCAGGCGCTGGCTCCGCTGGTATGTGAATTTACCTAAATCGTGGCAGGGGGAAGCGGACCCGCTCAAGGAACCCCTTGACGCCCCATCCAACTGTGTGCTATCATGTCATACAGTGCAACACCGTCGCCGGCAGGATGCCCCTCGTGCTCATTCAAGTCGACCATAACAGCAGCGAGCCGATCACGCGGCAGGTCGTGGCGCAGATCAAGTGGCTTGTCGTCAGCGGGAAGCTGCGCCCCGGCGCGCAGTTGCCCTCCATCCGTGAGCTGGCCCGCGAGCTCCAGATCAATCCCACCACGGTGACGCGGATCTACGCCGAACTGGCCCATGCGGGTGTCATCGTGCTCCGGCAGGGACAGGGGGCGTTCGTCGCCCCAGCGGCGGGGCAGCCCGTCCTGCCCAGGGCCGAAGTGCGCCGCCGCGTGAGCCGGCTGGCTCGCGCCATGCTCGTCGAGGCACTGCGCCAGGGATTGTCGCAGTCCGACGTCGACCGCATTGTCTCGGAAGAATTCCAACGCATCAGGAGCGAAACGCATGTTCCCGGGCATGTCTCCGTCGGCCATTGAAATCGACCGGCTGACCAAACGCTATGGCCGCAAGCTGGCCGTCGACGCCCTGACGCTCGAGGTGCCGACCGGTTCGATCTTCGGTTTGCTCGGCAACAACGGCGCGGGCAAAACCTCGACGATTCGCATGCTCGTAGGGCATCTCTACCCGACGTCGGGCGCCGTGCGCCTGTTGGGGACCGATCTCCACAGCGCCGGCGAGTCGGACCGCCGTCGGATCGCCTATCTTTCGGACCGCATGAGAATTCCCGGCTGGATGGACCCCCGCGCGGCGATCGCCATGAACCAGTCGCTCTCTCCGCGCTGGGATGCGCCGCTGGCCGAGCGGCTGATGGACCGTTTCCGACTGCGGCGCGCGGGGCGGTTCAGCCGCTTGTCGCTGGGCGAACGGCGTAAAGTGCTGCTGCTCGTCACGCTTTGCCAGGGGGCCGAGCTGTTGATTCTCGATGAACCGACGCTGGGGCTCGACGTCGAGTCGAGACACGTGTTTCTGGAATGTCTGCTCGAATTTGCCTGTCAGGGGGACCGCACGGTGCTGCTTTCGTCACACCTGTTGAGCGACGTCGAGCGAGTAGTCGATCGGGTCGCCATGCTCCGCGACGGCCGGCTGGTCACGCAGGGGGTGCTCGAGGATTTGAAGGAAGGGATCCGCAAGCTGCACTTTCCGGCCCCCGTATCGCGCGACGAGCTGAGCGTGCATTTCAAAATCCTGTCCTACGACGGCACGCAGCCCCGGCAGACGGTGGCCACCGTGTCTGATTTCACCGACGACAAACTGCAGCGACTGGTCGGCGGTCTGCCACAAACCGGCGAGCTGCGCACGCAGCGCTTCAACCTGGAAGACATCTTCGTGGCCCTCATGAATTCAGTCGGAGACTGACATGAATTTCGTACTCTGGCGCTACGACGCGCGCCGTGCGGTTTCGATCTGGACTTCGTGTCTGGCCGTCGTCTCGGCGCTCGCGCTGCTGATCGACGGTCCGCTGACGGACAATGACCTCACCTGGATCTGGCAATTCGCCGGGCTGGGCGCTGGGACACTCATTGCCTGGAGGATGTTTGCCGACACGGGAGGGACGCAGGCGTACGTTTTTTCGCGCGGCTTCTCGCGGAGCCAATTGTTCTGGAACCGTTGGATCCTGGGAATGTCGCTGGTGGCGGTCCTGGTCTTCTGGATGTGGCTGATCCTGGCCGGCGGCTTGCGCTCGGGCTGGCGGCAGTGGGCTGGTTTCGGCGATGCCGGGCTCTATCCGCTGATTGCGCCGTACGAGGCGATCATAGTGCCGACGTTTGCCGCAACGGCGTGGGGCTCATTCGCCGTGACGACGCTGCTGGTCGTGCTGCGTGGGATTCAACGACCGGGCCGCGTCGTGGGGGGGCGGGGAACGCTCGGCTGGTGGATGTTGGACGTACCGTTATGCGTGGCGGCTTCGGTCGCCGTCGTAGGCTTATTGACAGAAACCACGCTCGGGCCGGGTTGGATGATCACTGCGTGGGCCGCAGTGTCTGCTCCACTGACGACCCTGGCAGCCTGGCATGGATACCGTCACCTGGAAGTCAGTGCGTGAGGCGGCCGTTTGTATTTTGCTGTTGGTCATCTGGTTATTGGTTACTGGACTCTTGATTATTGGGGATCTGGAATGGCTTCCGACAATCCCGTTCGCCGCTGGTTTGTTTATGGAACGACGACACTGCTGCTCGTCCCCGTGTTGTGGTGGTGCGTCGCCAGCGACTACGCCGGCCTCGTCGGCTGCATCCGGGACCCCGAGCGATTGACGCCGTGGGTGATTGCGGTGGCTGTCGGATATCTGGTGGCGGTCTTACTCTTGCTCAGATGGGGTGCGCTCCGCTCGGCGCTGGGCCTGTTCCTCGTGGCGGGCTACTTGCACGCCGCAGCCGTCAATAATGATTCCGAAGAACACGGCGACGCACTGATCGTGATTGGCGGCCGATCGCAGATTATCGGCGTTGACGTCTACTGCAACGAACAGTATCTGGGAAAGACGCCGCTCGAAATCACGGAAAGCGAATTTCTGGCTCGCGTCCCGCGGTGGCCGGTCCCGCCGCGTCAAACGCACGTCAAACCGTTTCTTCCGCAGACGCCAGGCAAAACCGAACTCAATCACGCCGGATACACGCTGGTCCCCGCCGATCCGTTTGGCGACCATCATCGACCCATCGGCGCACCCGATCTGACCTGGGGCGGTTGGCGCGATACCTGGCCGAGGCTGCCAGCAGTCGGTTACTGGTGGCGCTTCGAGAAACAGGGCTGCCAGGGTCTGACGACGATCGAGAATTTTGGTGGTGGCAGCGGAGGTAACCGGATCTATGTGACTCCCCGCATCACATTCCCGTCCAGCCACCGGCAATGGCAACTTCTGCTGGAGGACCTGCGCGAGCACGACTTTGTAGCGAGCGAAGAGTGGCTCGCCTACGTCCTTCAATGGTCGGACCTCCTCTGGCCCGAGATGCAGACGAGCGCCGTCGAGGATGAACGACTCGCCCCCGTGCTGCGCGAGCTGGTGAGGCTCAAGTGGAACCTGACGGCAGCCGCGACGGCCGGCGAATGCCGTCAACTTCTGGAGTTGATTCTGCAGCGCATTTCAGTGAGCGGCGCTCTCCGCTACCCGTCGTTCGAGTCCGCCGGCTTGCTGGAACTTGCGCGGCTGCATCCCGAACTGATTGTCGAAGCCTATCGGCCCGAGCCGCTGCACTACCGAACGACCGGATGGCATTCAGGCGGCGGGTCAGGCTGGAATTATCTCGCCGGGGACGCGGCCGCCGTGCGTCGCTATGCTCTCGAATATGTCATTTCGATCACGACGCCGCGCGACCTGCTCGACCGCCTGCGGATCCAGCAGGCCCTGCTGCAGGACCAGTATTACTCCCGAATCCTGGCCAACTTCCGTCGCGCCGGGTTTGCTCAAGCGGCGCCGGCCATCCCCTTGATGAATCCGCCGGCGGGTCAGGTCGTCATGAGCGACGCGGTTGATTTGTTTACCACCACAGACAATCCCGCGCTCGATGACGCCGCCTACGCCGAGCTGCTGACGGTCGGCAAAGAGCATTTTGCTGCCGGGCAGGTCGAGCGACTGGTCCGCAGCCGGCGCGGAATTTCGCCCGAACGGCTCGACAAACTCGCCGACTGGATCTCGCAGAAGTGCCCCTTGCACGACAACGAACGGGTCTTGCTGCTGGCACACGTGCATTCGCCACACACGCGCGCGGCGTTCGCCTCCATCGCCCCGCGCGTCACGTCGGATGGACGGTTGGAAGTCGCCTCGCTGCTCCTGAAGCGACCGAACCCGTACGCGGATGCGTTTCTGATTGAAACCTGGGAGATGCTGCGGCGCGGTCAATCCCACACGGTTCACAGCTCCGTAGCGCTGGCGATTTTGGCCTGCGACACGCCGCATCTTCGTGACTGGGTGCTGCAAAAAATCGCCGCAGACGACCGGGAATGGTCTGACATCGCCGGTTGCGCCAAGGCGCCGCTCCCCGCCCTGCGCTGGCTGTTCCCCACCGCGTCAAAATTGACCGACGAGTCCCGCCGCGTCGCCATTCTGCGGCCGCTGGCGGCAATGGACACTCCCGAAGCCTGGTCGCTGATCGAAACGTGGTCGCACGACGAGAGCGAATGGCTCACAACGCAGGCCCGCGAGCGGCTCGCCGAACGAGCCAAATCCGAGGCTGAGCGCGAAGAGCACCGTCAGCAACTCGCCGACCTGCTCGCCGGTCGCATTCAACCCGATGAGTTGCTACCGCCGCCGACTGCGTACGTCTGGACCGATCGGGGTTACGTTCCCGAAGGGGACATCGAGCCGTAGTAATCCGGTGACGAGTGCGATTATGCCGGGGATAATCACAAGAGCATAGGTGATGCCCTGAATGAATGGCAGCGCCCCGTTCATCGGAGTTCCTGGGCTGCACGCACACGAGAAAGATTGAGGCGTGCAGCGTCCAGGCTGCCATCGCAATTCAAGGCTGAAGTGTACTGCTGCTCCGCCTCGCCGAGGCGTTTCTGGCGCGCGAGCAGATTGCCGAGATTGAGATACGTGGTCGCTGCCTGCGGATCGAGTCGAATCGACTCGCGGTAATGCCTCTCAGATTCCGCAAGGTCTCCGCTGACAGCCAGTGCATTGGCCAGATTGTGATGGACCGCAGCCTGGTCGGGAGCGACGGCCAGAGCCCGGCGGTACAATTCAATGGCAGGGCCGACCTGTCCTTGACGCGCCAGCAGATTTCCCAGGCCGTTGAGCGCTTCCCAGAAATTCGGATCGTGATCCAACGCCTGCTCGAACGACGCCTGTGCCTCGACGACGTCGCCTTCTCGGACGAGACAGTTTGCCAGCAACGTCTGAATGATGTGCACTTCGGTGTCGTCGGTCTGCCGAATGAGCGCCTCGCGGAAGTGTTCGATCGCAGCCGCCGCGTTCCCTTGAGCCATGCGAATCTTGCCGAGGTGAAAGTGCGCGATGCCGGAGCGCGGGTTCTTGGCGAGCACATCCGTCCAGAGTGATTCCGGGTTGCGGTAAATTCTCTGCTGGCTCCAGGTGGCCGGTGCCAAGATGCCGAGCGCCAAGGCGGTGAGGCCTGCTCCGATCTGCGGGTGCACGCCGCGGGCGGCCTGGCGGCGTTTCCGGCCAGCCGGATGCCGGGTCGACTCGGCCGCGCGATGAACTGTCCAGGAATGGTTTATAAACCGGGCAAATCCCGCCGCCGCCAGAGTGATCGGCCCCAAGCTGGCAAGGTACTGAAAATGATCGGCCACGAATGAGTAACGCATCGGGTAGACGTTGAAGAAACCCAGCGCGGGAAACAGTGTCCCGGCGAAATACAGAGTTGCGGTCAACGGCCCCCATCCCCATTGATTTCGCAGAACGGTCATCAACGCCAGCCACGCCAGAACAAGACCGACGAAACCCCACTGCCACGGATCGCCCGTATTGATCGTCCAGCGGGGATACATGAACGACAGGGTATGCGGCCAGACGAGTTTTCCCGCATAGAAGGACAAGGCGCGGGACGCAATGAGACACCGCTCGGCAAGCGTCCAGTCAAAAGGAGCGCCTCCGGCACCGACATGCGATGTCTCGAGCGTTGCCGTCGTGAGCGCCACGCCCAGCCCCAACACGAACCACGGCACCAGGGGCTGGACGTCGACCCAGGTGAGCCGCCGCCGTTTCCACAGAATCAATAGCAGAATCACCGCCGGGAGTGAGCAGGTGACCGATTTGCTCAAGAGCGCGGCAACGAAGAGTAACGTGGCGCACGCATATTTCCTGCGGGATGACTGGCCGCCAGTCGAAGTGAGCGCAGCCACATCGGTATAGGTGAGCAGCGCCCCCAGATAGAACAGACCGGAGAGCACATTCTTGCGTTCGGTGACCCACGCCACCGATTCGACGTGCACGGGATGCAGCCCGAAGATCGCCGCCGCAATCCACGCTCCGGGAATTCCGAGTCTCCGCAGGACCAGCCAGACCAGCAGCGCATTTCCAGCGTGCAGCAGAACATTCACGAGGTGGTAGCCCGCAGGCGCCAGTCCCCACAGGTGATATTCAATCCAGAACGTCGTGTGGACCAGCGGATAGTATTGAGGGGTAGCCCGTGGCTCGAACCAGATTCGCCACAGTCCATTCGCGCTGCGTAGCACGGCATTCTGTGTGACGTAATCGTCGTCGTCCCAGATGAATCCGCACTGCACAGCCGGAACGTATGCGAACACAACCAGCGCGAAAAGCGCGAACCCTTGCCCGAAAAGTCGCAGGCGAGTCGGCGGCTGCCGAGTTGAGGCATCAACTTTCATCAGTCGCTCATTCCGGCTCGCCACGCGCTCGACAGCTAAGGAGCGGCGACTTCCAGCTTGAGATCCTCGAATTCGGCGGTGAACGGCTTGGTGGATGAATTCACGGCCGCCACGCCCACCGATATCTCATCGCTCAGGTCCAACTTGACCGCCCGGAGATCGGTCCAAGCCGATCCGTCCTGGCTCATGGACAGCGACAGATTCTCGCCTTGCCGGCTGATCTTGAACCAGGTTGAAGGACTCTTGAAAAAGCTGGCGTCGGTGGGAGAGGTTTTCGGGGTGTATTTCCCGTCGACCCAGTCTTCGATCAGGGGCGGGTAGCACACGAGCCGTCCGGCCTGGTCCCAGTAGGAATTGCGTTCGAGCCGCAGGAAATTCTGTTCGTCCCTCCAGATCAACAGCCCCGCGCCGTTGAAGGGCCTGCCGTTGACCGAGGGAGTCGTCCCCGGCGGGGCGCTAAACGTCACCTTGACTTGCACGGTGAAATCTCCCTTCACCGTCTGCATGACGCGCGGGGCATTGGTGCCGTAGCGATACGTCGGATTCAGATTGTGATTCGAGCCGGGAACCCTGATTGTCAGCTTCCCGTTCTTCTCACTGACACTGCAATCTGCGCCGGAATCGGTCACAGCCCCCCAGCCGTCCACGGATTTCGGTTTCTTATCCGCGGCGTCCGACCAGGAGCTGGCGAGAAGGGCCGCCGAAAGAATCAGCGCCATGCAGGTTGGCATCCGGGGCAGCATATTGCGCTCCTTGAAAACAGGATCTCCGGCGTCGTGAAGGATCGAAGGAATGAAACGGCCGGTCGTTTCATCTCACCCTTCAAGAATGACCAACGTGGTTGAATTCTAGCGGGCTTTTCCGGCGGATTCCAGCGGGACGGGCCTCTGTCTCACGCGGCGTGCCGCCGCACTCGACAGAAGTGCGGCGGAGCACTCAACGGCGAGGCGAAAGCTCGGATCACGAACGTGCGTTCACTTCGCTGACTTGGCCGTTGAGCGTCCACAGATCATAGAGCCAGCCGAAGCCGAACAGGCCCCCGGAGATCAGCCAGATCAGTCCGGTGATCCATTTTCCCAGATAGAACCGGTGAACGCCGAACATTCCGAGGAAGGTGAGCAAGAGCCAGGCGACGGTGTAGTCGCACGGCCCGGCACGGTAACGACGATCCGCCTGGGCGTTCATGCCTGGAATCAGAAACAGATCGACGATCCAGCCAATGAAGAGCAGCCCCAATGTGAAGAACCAGATCGTTCCGCTGATCTGTTTGCCGTAATAGAACCGATGCGCGCCCATGAACCCGAACAGCCAGCAGACATAGCCGACGACGACACTGTGCGTCTCATTCGAGCGAGATTCTGCGACGTGCATGGGATCACAATTTACCCGGCCGAGTCTGTACGGTATTCTGGATGTTCATCATAGCACCCTCCCGCATTGCCCGCCCGCGCGCCGCGCTGCTTTTTTATCCCGCCACATGGGAATCGCGACTACATGACACGCCGGATTTCGGTTTCTCGCATCAGGGCTGGCAGCCCATTGAAAAAGGGGACAGTCCCTGTCGGCACTATCGATTTGTTGCGGAGAATTCACTCATTGGAAAGGGACAGTCCCCTTTTTCAACTGCCTGCTTGTGCCTCGATTGCCGTCCTGTTGACGACGGCGTTTGTCGGGGCCGGATCGTCGTGCGGACAAGAACCGTCGCCAGTCCGCGATCCTGCCGCGGACTCTCGCGCGGCAGACGAACAGACTTTTCGTGAAGTCGTGCAACCACTGTTCGAGAAATACTGCGTCCGTTGCCATAACGCCGATAAACGGAAATCCGGCATTCGCGTCGACCAGCTCAATGGCTCTCCCGAGGACAGGCACCTGCCGCTCTGGAAAAACATTTTGAAGCAGATCGACGACGAGGCCATGCCGCCGGAAGACGAGCCGCAGCCCACGGCCGCCGAGCGCCAGGCTCTCAGGGAGTGGATTCCACGAGTCATGAATGCGGCCCTGGCCCGGAATACGGCAAAGAATGGATCCGTGCGCCGACTCACCGTCTCGCAGTACGGCAACACGCTCAAGGACCTGCTGGGGCTGGAGGACGATCTGACCGAAGCACTTCCCCCGGACGGGATTTCCAAAGATGGCTTCGCCAACAACGGGCAAACGCTGCTGCTGTCGCCATTGCAGGTCGAGGCGTATTTCGACATTGCCGAAAAGGCCCTCGACTTGTGCATCGTCGATGAACATGCCAAACCGGTGATCCAAAACTTTCGCATGGATCTGGGGCAGACGATCAATCCGCAACCTTGTCCCGACAAGCTGGTCCTGGGGGCCAACAGCTTCCTGCTCAATAATGCGGATTTCGTGGTGACGGAGCTCAAGCCCGACAAGCCGTTCGGCTATCAGCCGTTTGCCATGCAGACGAAGTTCGATTTCATCGAAGGCTACGTCGGGAACGACACGATTCGTGAATGGCGGAAATTCGACAGTATTTATCACGCCGTCTTCGCCTGCATGCGCGGGTCGCCGGGTTATCCCAAAGGAGAAGCTTTTCAGGTCGTCCCGACCGGATTGCTGCTGCGGCCGGCGATTCCCAGCTCCGAAATCTTTGGCGTGTCGAACACCTATGGGCCGATGGCGAATTTCAAGATCTCGCTGCGCGAACTGTCCTACCACGGAAACTTCCGCGTGACGGTTAAAGCTGCGCGCTACGAAGACGGCTTGCTGCTGGATGCCGGCGCGCCGGTCCAAGCAAAATCCGACACGGGATCGATCATGGTGACCGGTCTGGCCGAAGCGCCGACAGCGACCGTGAACGTGGCCGAGGCCGGTATCTACCAAGTCGACGTCTATCGCGGCCCCGGCGATTTCAAAGGCGGGCTGACTCTCGAATTGGCGGACCGGCATTTTGCGGGACAAGTCTACGATTCAAAATCTTCGCCGGCACCGAATGACGGCGATGCCGCGGCGGTCGGACGCCCTTCCGCTTTTCTGCTGGCCAGGTTGCCGGTCGGCGAATTGAAAATGACGGCCCGTTACGGCGACAACGCCCGGCTGCGCCGGATCGCCTTCAGCCGGATCCCTGAAGACAGCGAGCTGGCACAGCGCTTTAAGACATTCGAGCAACGGACGCCGTCGCTCGGAGTGTACCTGGGTTTGCGTCGCGACTGCGGCAGCACGCTGACCCGCGTTCGTGAACCGCAAGCGGTTGCGTCGGCGGATCTGCAAGAATTCGTGTTTGAGGGGCCGATCAACAATTTTCCGACCCCCGATGTGGAAAAAGACAACGTCAACTATCTGGCGGGAGTTCGCGAAATCGGCGTCCGTAGCGAGTACACCGACGGCCGCGACATGCCCCGGCTGCTCGTTCGATCGGTCGAATTCGAAGGGCCATATTACTCTGCGTGGCCGCCAGCGACGCATCGCAACATTTTCATTGAATCTTCCCGCAAGGATGACCTGGCAGCCTATGCCGGCGAAATCATCCGCTCGATTGCCACGCGCGCCTTTCGGCGGCCCTGCACCGACGCTGAGCAGGCCGCGATCTTCGCCGTCTGGCAAACGTCTTACAGAGACAAGGCAGACTTCCGTCAGAGCATTAAAGACGCCCTGCTGGTTGTCCTGACATCACCCCAGTTCCTGTTTCTGATCGAAAACAGCGCCGGACCGGAACCCGAGGATCTCGATGATTACGAGCTGGCTTCCAAACTGTCCTACTTTCTCTGGAACACGGCGCCTGATCGGCGGCTGCTCGACCTGGCTGCGAATCACGGCCTGCACGGCGCGCTGGATTCCGAGGTCGGACGCATGATCGGCGACCCACGTTTTGGGATGTTCCTCCAGGAGTTCGCGTCGCAGTGGTTGAGTCTCGACAAGTTGGACGTGGTCGCGGTGGACGGCAAGCGCTTCCCGCGCCTGACCCGTGATGCCAGGTCCCATTTGCGGCAGGAGCCGGTTCAATTTCTGCGATACGTGATCGAGCACAACCTGCCGCTGCGCAATCTGATTCAATCGGATTTCGTGATGGCGGACGAAGTCGTCGCGAATTACTACAACCTGGCCGATCGGACCGAAAGCGGGTTTCAGTTCGTCCCGATCAAGCACGAAAACGAGAATTTGGGAGGGATCCTCGCTCAGGCCGGGATACTGGCGGGGCTTTCGGACGGTCGGGAATCGAACCCGGTCAAGCGCGGGGCGTGGTTCGCCCGCAGAATCATCGCCGAACCTCCGGATGATCCACCTCCGAATGTTCCCAAACTTCCGGAAGATGACGGCGCCCAATTGACATTGCGCCAGAAGCTGGAGCGCCACCGAAATCAGGAAGGTTGCGCGAAGTGTCATGCCGGGATCGATCCGTGGGGCATGCCGTTCGAAAAGTATGACGCAGCAGGTCTGTTCAAGAAAGATCCGGTCGATGCCCGGTCGAAGTTGCCCGACGGAACCGAAGTAGCCGACTTGCGGGGGCTGAAGGCGTATCTGGTGCGCGATCGAATCGATCAGGTGGCGTTCAGCTTCCTGAAGCACATCGCCTGTTACGCCGCCGGTCGCAGCCTGACTTACAATGAGCTTGTGTTTCTACGGAAAGAATGCATAAAATTACGTGAATATGACTATCGGATGCAGGAATTGATCCGGTTTGTCGTGAAGAGCGATCTCTTTTTGAAAAAGTAGAATGCCGTCCACAAAACTCAATCGCCGTTCCGTTCTCAAAGGTCTTGCCGGCGTTTCCCTGGCTCTGCCGGTGCTGGAAGCCATGGGGAAAGAGGTCGCGCAGGCTGCTCCGCGGCGATTCTGCGCTCTGTACACGGCCAACGGCATGTCGCTGCCGAATCCCAAGCACCAGATGAGCGAGTGGAGCTGGTTCCCGACGACCGAGGGGAAAGATTTCGAGTTTGGGAAATCGACCGAGCCGCTTCGTCCCTTCCGTGATCAGGTCAGTTTTCTGGGGGGCCTGCAACATGCCAACGGCATCAAGGCGGACCCGCACATGTGCTCCGACATGTGGCTGACGGGCGCTCCCTTGCACGACCCCAAGCCGGGCAAATTCAACTCGGCCGCGCTCGATCAGGTGATTGCGCTGCATACCAAAAAGTATTGCCGACAGCCGTCGCTGGTGTTGTCGATCGATGCCGGGGTGGGCTTTCTGTCGCGCACCGGGACGATTTCCTACAACCTCGAAGGCAAGCCCATCCCTGCCGAGAACAATCCGCGTCGGGTGTTCGACCGGCTGTTTCGAGGCGACCCGACCTCACTGGAATCGCAACGGGAACAGTTGAAGAAACGGGTCAAGCTCGTCGATGCCGTTCTGGGAAGTGCGAAAGCGCTCCACCAGCGGTTGGGAAAGTCGGACAGCGAGAAGATGGATCAATACATGACATCCCTCAATGAGATTGAGGATCGTCTGACCGCCTCGGAAAAATGGATCGACGTGCCGCTCAAGCCGCAGGACTACGCGCACCTCAACCTGGACGCGACCTCAGAGGGGGAGCCCAGAGAATACTACCGGAACATGTTCGACCTGATCGCGCTGGCGTTCGACGCGGACATCACCCGTTCGGTCACGTTCATGCTCAACCGCGAAGACGGCATGGGGGTCAGCGACACGTTTCCGCAGAAGCTGGGCCTCAATCGCACGCACCATAACCTGTCCCATGCGGAAGATAAAGACGGCCAACTGGCGTTCGCGAAATACGACCTGTTTTTAAGCGAGCAGTTGGCGTACTTCCTGGGCCGGCTGAAGCAATTTCGGGACCAGGAACATAGCGTCCTTGATAACACGATCGTCCTGTTCGGCAGCGGCGCGAGCACGACCCACAATCCCACCAACCTGCCGACGCTTGTCGCCGGCGGCGCCCGGATGGGCCTCAAACACGGCACCTACTGGCGCAAGCCGAATACGCCGATGTCGAACATGCACCTCAGCATCCTGCGCGCGATGGGCATCGAAGAACCGGCGTTCTCCGACAGCACGGGCGTCTTGAGCGATTCGATTTTTTCGGGTGTGTGATTTCAGTTTCTTTTCCAGATCTGAAAACTATCGAATCCGCCGGCGATGGCGAGCAAGTCGCCATCTGGGGAGAAGGCGACGGACATGATGTCCGACGTTTGGGATGGGAAAAGACGCATGTCGCCCCAATGTCCGGAGGGCACGTCGCGCAGCAGGACCCGCCGTCCGCCGCTCGTTTTGCCGGCCGTGACGAGCTTGCTGCCGTCCGGTGAAAATGCACCACAAAGGACGAATCCCTCATGGCCGTCCATCACGGTCACCTGCTCGAACGTCTCGGCGTCCCACAATCGGGCGGTTTTGTCGTCGCTGGTCGAAAGCAAGAGCCTGCCATTGGGAGCGAACGCGACCATCCGAACTTCGGCCTCGTGACCGTTCAGAGTTCCCAGCGTCTCGCCCGTCTCCAGCACCCAGATCCTGATCGAGCGATCGAAACTCGCTGAGGCCAGCAGCAGCCCGTCGGGAGAGAACGCCACCGACGCGACGAGGGACGTATGACCGCGCAGCGCTCGCTGCAGCTTCCCCGTGGCCGAATTCCAGATCGTCACGGTCTTGTCGGTCCCGCCGGCGGCGATCCATTTTCCGTCAGGCGAAAATGCGGCCCAGCGAACATATTTCGCCGTCGTGTGATCCAGGAATGAAGTCTCGACCTCGCCCCGAGCCAGGTTCCACAACACCAATTCGCCCGCCGGGTGCTCGCCGCTATCACCGCCGGCGATAACGAGCTTGCGGCCGTCGGGCGAAAAGGCGGCGCAGTTGCTCTTCACTGGACGCTCGATCGATGTCCGCAGTACCCCCGTCGCCACGTCCCAGAGCCGGGCCCTGTTGTCCCCAGCGGCCGAAGCAATCGTCTTTCCATCAGGGGAAAACGCCAGATGCCAGATCCCCTGACGGTGTGCAGGATGAATCAGGTGCAGCAGCCGCCAACTGGGATCGGCAATCTCGGGATCCGGCTCGGCCAGCACTTTAATGCCGTTGGCTGCCTCCGCAGCATCATCGTTTGCTTGCGTTTGAGAGCGATGAACCGGCAACCACGCTGCGATCGCCACCGCGGCGCCACAGACGGAGTGAAACAAGCGAGGCCAGCGGTGACGCAGCCGAAGATCGACGTTCATTGAAAACCTCCTGAGTTGGCGGTTGCGAAACGGCTCCGCCATTACAATACGCAGAGGACACGATCTTCGGCAATCTGTCGACTTACCGATTTTTAATCCGCAGGCAGTACGCCCGTCCTGTTCCCACCGGCGACCTAACCGTTAGAATGTGGCGGCATTGCCGTTCCGCCGTCGAGAGGCACCTCTATGACGCAGACTCCGTTCGAAGTTGATTTACTGTGCATCGGCAGCGGTCCGGCCGGGCAGCGAGCCGCGATCCAGGCTTCCAAGCTCGGTAAGCGGGTCGCCGTGGTGGAAAAACAGCGGTGCATCGGCGGCGTGTGCATCGAGACGGGGACGATTCCGTCCAAGACGTTTCGGGAGGCGGTCCGCCGCCACTATTCCAGCCCGGGCCTGGAAGCGGCGAGCCATTTCAATGCGCACGGCCGGCCCGCGATGGAGCAGCTTGTGGCGCACGTGGGGCGGGTCATCGAGCGCGAGATCGAAATCGTGCGCGACGCGCTCACTCGCAACGACGTCGAGATGATCCACGGCAAGGCGACGTTCGTGGATCCGCATACGGTGCTCGTCGAGTCGTTGGAAGGGAAACGCATCATCACCGCCGAGTACGTCATGATTGCGGTGGGAACGAAACCCAGCAGTCCGCCAAATGCCTGCGTCGACGGCCATACGGTGATCACGTCCGACTCGGTCCTCAATCTCGACAAGTTGCCGCGCAGTCTGGCGGTCGTGGGGGCGGGCGTCGTGGGCATCGAGTACGCGTCGATGTTCGCGGCGCTCGATGTGCAGGTGACGGTGATCGACCAGCGGCCGCGGCCGCTCGAGTTTCTCGACACGGAAATCGTCGACGAGCTGATCCACCAGATGCGAAAACACGACGTGACGTTCCGTTGCGGCGAAACGGTCTCGCGGATCGACGTCGTGGAAACGCCGCAACGCAAAGCGCTCGTGAGCCTCGATTCGGGCAAGCACGTGGCGGCCGACGTCATTCTCTTTTCAGCGGGGCGCGTGGGAGCCACTGAGACACTCGAGCTCAAGGCGATCGGCATCGAGCCCGATTTGCGCGGGCGGCTCGCCGTGGACGACCATTACCGCACGTCGCTGCCGAATATCTACGCCGCCGGCGACGTGATCGGCTACCCCGCGCTGGCGGCGACTTCCAGCGAACAGGGACGGATTGCCGCGTGCCACATGTTCGGCGCGCCGGCCGAGCCGATGGGGAACCATTTTCCGGTCGGCATCTATGCCATTCCCGAGATTTCCATGGTCGGCGCGACCGAGCAGGAATTGACAAAGAACAAGGTGGCATACGAGACGGGGGTCGCCCGCTACAGCGAGATTTCGCGCGGGCAGATCCTGGGCGATCATTCG
>DASYAR010000353.1:0-23480 GCA_036501235.1 Planctomycetaceae bacterium | reverse complement strand
TCGCCAAGATCCTGACCGTCGTAGAGACCTGCCGCCAGCAATCGCGCGGAGTCTTCGATTACCTGACAGCCGCGATGCACGCACATTTCGGCCGCACCTCGGCCCCCTCACTGCTCCCCGGGGCGTGACCGGTTACCAATGCCATAGACAGATGGAATTGGAGCTGTATGACCGTGCCGGGCAGAAAGCGTTGGTTTGTCACTGCATCAGAAGTCCTGCCGCAGCAAGCAGCCCGCGCTCCGCCACGCGATCTGCATGGTTAAATTGCAACAGGCGTTCTGTGGCGCGTCCCGCCGGGCTCAACGATTCAATGCGTCCGCCGGCGAATCGAAAATGATCGGCCCAATTCTGACGGCGCGGATGAAAAAGCGCGACGACATTCCCCGTTTCCGGGTCAATCGAACCGACGTCGCTGCCCTTGCGCTGGTTGCAAAGAATGCAACTGTTCGCGAGGTTTTCTGCCTCGGTCTTGCCGCCGTGCTTTTCGGCAATGATGTGATCGATCCAATGAGCCGCGAACGTCAGCGATTCAGGGATGAGACAATATTCGCAACGATCCCGTGCCCGCTCGCGGACTAGCCGCCGCAGAGCTGCGGAAATATAGGTCTGGCTCAAGTGGTGGTGTCCCGCAGTTTCTTCGCGGCACTGATTTTTGCCAGGCGCACCAAATGCTCCGCGTACTGGCACAGATCCCATTCGCGCTGGTCTTCGAGAGACAGGCCGGCGGCGAGATTTTTTTCCAGCAGAGAGTCGATGCGTTCTTGAAGAGGAGTGGCGGGACGAAGAGCCAGTACCTCTTGCGGGGCGGGCAACGCGGCCAACCGCTCCATGACGTCGCGAATGCCGCTGTAGCCCGCTTCACTCCGAGCGCGCCATTCCCGGATTCCGAGCTTGAGGATCTCGGTAAGCTCGGCCTCGTATGGTTTGAGCTGGCTCGCCAGGTCGTCGGCGATCGTCAATGTGACGGTCATGGCTTCCTCTCAAGATTCGATGCGGATCACATTCTTGATGCTAACAATGAGGGGAAGCGGCTGGAAGACGCATTACATTTTCTCGGTCTCCTCTTGAGGAAGTTGAAACGCTCGTTCGCATCATACGAACCGAACTCTTGACTTGAACGACTTGGTACTGAACGACTTGGTACCACCCACGTATCTGAGTCCTGCCGCGATTAGATTTTCCACAAGGCGGTAAAAGCCAATCAGTTCTACCGAATCTCCGTGCGTTCCCGTCGCACGAAAATGGGCACGAAAATGGGCACGAAAATGGGTGGCGCTAAGTTGGGGTGAGAGAGACAAGGGTGGAGAGTAGAGAGGGGGCGCTGCGAGGAGAGGAGACTTGAGAAACTCGAGAGGAGAACGGAGCGGGAAGGTCCCCCCTCACTTCGGGGACGATTCGGGCGGCGTCGGCAGCGGCGACTCTTTCTGCGACTTGAGCAAAGTGGCGAGCTGCCTGTGGTAGGCCGGTTCTTCGGGATTGAGCCGGATCGCTTCGCGGATCTCGGCGATGGCGCCGTCGCGGTCTCCCTTGGCTTGGAGTGCCGCGCAAAGAGCTTCATGCAACCAGGCTTGGTCCGGCGTGGCCCGTATCGCCGTACGCAACACGGTGACGATCCCGTCCTGATCGCGCCCGTTCCTCATGGTCGTCACGAGATTCGTCAGTGCGACCGGGTCGCCCGGCTGGCTCTGCACAGATTCCCGGTAGGCGGCGATGGCTCCCTCGGGATCGCCCCTGGCCGCCAGCAGGTAGCCGAGCAGGTGATACTCACCGGCGTCATCCGGCTGGCGTTCGATGGTCGCACGAGCTGCCGCGATGGCCTGGTCGAGTGTCTTCAGCCCTTCTGCACGCTGCTGGTGCCCCAGCAGCATCGTGCCCAGGCACCCGATGTTCCGGGCCTCCCCGGGCCGCACTTCGATCAGCGCGCGAAAAGTGGCGATCGCGTCCTCACCTCGTCCCATCCGATCGAGCAAGTGGCCCAGGTTATGCGCCGACTCCGGTCGCAGCGCCCGCGCCGCGGTGTAGTAACGCACCGCGTCCTCACGCCGGGCGGGTAATCGCGCCAGGACCTCGCCCAGGTTGTAGTTGATCCAGACGTCGCCCGGATAGCGCTGCGCGGCCGACTCGAGCAGGGCGACCGCCGCCGCCGGGTCGCCGGCCTCTCTCAGCGCATTGGCAAGCTGCAGGATGCTGGCGGGGGGGAGCTCGGCGACTTGTGGATCCTGGGACAGAGCCCGCAAGGCGTCGCCCTGTTCTCGGATGTCCGGGCGTTCGACCAGCGCGCGAATCCGATTGCGAAAGACGTCGGAATCGGCAGCGCGGGCCACGGCCAAGGGGCGCTGCCATCGCTGTGCCGGCTGCTCGTCGTTCCGGCGCGCGAGCGACCAGCTATCCAGGTAGGGCAACACCCGAAGCACCTCCGCGGCGGGTCGGGCGCGGAGCTCGGCGGCAGCCTCGGCCGGGGTCAGCAGGTCGAGGTCGATCCCCGCTCGGCGGAAGGCCTCGGCATAGGCCATGTCGGTCACGCCGGGCTTGATACCCAGATGCCCACTGCGGATCTCGGCCAGCGCGTCGAGCAACTCGCGGTCGCGGCGCGCGGCTGCGATGCCGGTTTCGACTTCGCGGCGCAGGTCGCCGAGCCGGAGCCGGGCCTGCGCGTTACCGCCGTCGCCGAGGGCCACCTCCACGCGCCGGATCGCCTCTCCCGCCGAGTTCCAGCGACTGAGGTCCTCGGGCGCCTTCAGGGCCTGGTCGTGCAGCAGGGTCGCCTCGTTCAGCGCCAGCTCGACCTGGGCTGCCCTGGCCTGGCGCTGGTGGAGGTAGGCCGTGATGACCAGGCCGCCGAGGGTGGTCAGGGCCAGGACCGAGACGGCCAGGCCTACCTGGAGTCGCCGCCGCTTGGCCTCTTCCTCGGCCCGCGCCTGCGCCTCGACGCGGGCGAGCTCGGACGTCCGCAGTCGCTCTTGCACTCCGGCCAGATAGGCGCTCAACCGCTCGGTGACCGCGCCGGCGTTCCGTGGCCGGTCCTCGGGTTCGCAGGCCAGGCAATCGCGGGCCAGCCCGGCGAGTTCGGCGTCGGCCCCACAGGCGTCGAGTCGTCCGAAGGCGTCGGCCAGGTCTCCCCTCG
The DNA here is from genome assembly GCA_036501235.1 of Planctomycetaceae bacterium. Lineage (GTDB taxonomy): Bacteria > Planctomycetota > Planctomycetia > Planctomycetales > Planctomycetaceae > JACQFH01. Next base: position 20,356 of record DASYAR010000353.1, on the reverse strand, counting down.
CGGCCTTGCGGTGGATCTCGCCCACGGTCCGACCGGTGAATGCCGGCTGGCCGGTCAGGATTTCGCACAGGATCGAGCCCAGCGCGAACACGTCGGCCCGTTCGTCGAGCCTATCGATATCGCCGCTGGCCTGCTCCGGCGGCATGTAGGCGGGGGTGCCCATGATCGAGCCCGCCTGCGAGAGCTCGGCGTCTCTGCCGGTCCGGCCCGTCTGGATTACGGTAACGTGGCGGAGCTGTCCGGCCCCTGCATCGTCGGCGACTCCTCCACGCGACAACACCTTAGCCAGGCCCCAATCCATCACCTGAACCTCTCCGAAGCTGCCAACCATGATATTCGAGGGCTTTAGATCCCGATGGATGACACCCCGGACGTGGGCATAGGCCATCGTCAAGCCGACCTGCTCGAAGATGCCCAGAAGCCGCGCCCGGTCCTCGGCCGGGCCCGCGCGCTCCTCCAGCAGTTCCGCCAGGGTGCGGCCCTTGACCAGCTTCATGGCGAAATACGGCCGGTGGTCGGCGAGCGTGCCGAGCTCGTAGACCGGGACGACGCCGGGGTGCTGCAACTGGCCGGCGATCTGGGCTTCCTCGACGAACCGGCGGATCAGGTCCGGGTTCTCGCGATGCTGCTCGAGCAGAACCTTGACGGCCAGGTCGCGGCCGAGGTCGCTGTCGCGCCCTTTGATGATGACACCCATCCCACCGCGGGCGACCTCGCCCAGCAGTTGGAGCCGAGCCAGGCGGTCAGACGGATCAGGCATCTCGGCAGACGAGGGGCGGACCATCGGCCCGGAGTCGTTGTACGGCTCATCGTCGCGGAGGTGCACGCGCGGGACGTCCACAAGGGTCTTTGCCAGCCTCGCCAGTGCACTCGGGCTACCATCAGCCGGGGCGCCGTCAACCAGGCCGGCCCGCAGCAAGCAGGCCGAGCACAACCCTCCGGGCGCATCGGCGGGCCGCTTCTCACCGCAATCTCGGCAGCGATCCCGATCCTCCATCGTCAAGCCTCCGCGCCATCGAGCAGGGTGGCCCGTTTTGCCTCGACTTCACTGTAGCGAACTGGCCGGGCGAATTCACACGATCCAGTGCGAATCGAGGCTAAAAGGTGTCGGAAACCCGCGTTTGCTTTCTGGCCGGACGGAGATTGTGAAGCAAGCGGAATGAGGAGGGAACGGAAGGGCCGGTCGTTGTCCCACTTCTGGGGGCCACCTCACATGAAGCGTTGGACGATCATGCTGTCGGAAAATGGGGAGTCAGTCAGTTCAACGGTCACGGTTTAGGTCGTCGCGGTTTCATCTTCCCGAAGTCTGCGCCGATCTGCGAACCCGACTTTGGTTGCTGAATGAGCCACTCGTATACTTGCGCGGCTGTGTCAACTTCGTGGAACAGCGCCCGCTTCTGTTCGAAGGGGCCGTATTGATCGCGTTCCTTCTCGACAATCTTGATGGCTCGATCATGGTCACCGCGGAGCCAATATGCCGCTGAAAGAAAAATCGTGTCCCAGAGACGTCGCGAAGATTTGGCTTCCCACGCCGCAATCGTCTGGTCAAGTGAGCCATTTTTTTCAAACCAATCAAACCCGGCCGTGCGCATTTCATCGAGGATGGTGTTGGCAACCTCCGCCGGACTGCTGGATGCAAAGATCCATACTTCTCGGTTCTCTCGAGGATGCAAGAATGCCAAGTCCGCAGCGACGGCAAGCGGATTGTTTCCGTGCATTTTGATGGTGTCTGCGAGTATCGGGCAATTCTTGAGAAAGTTCGCGAGAGACGTATAGACAACGCCGAGGGAGACATCGATTCGCCCTTGATCGCGCGGTACGTCGCGGACGAAATCGACGGCGACCCGCCAAAGTGCGTCTCCAATCCTGCTTACGAACACGCCTCTCGGCGAATGTTTGAATCCCCAGTTCCGGAAAAAGGGCTCGAGGTGTTCATCTCGGACGGCATGGAAGAGATCTCTGGCGATGCACACGGATTTCGTCATTACGGCCTCATGGAACGCGAGCTTCCCAAATCGATTCGAGTATGCCGATCAAGCCTTGAGTTTTGGCTTTTTTGCCAAAGAACGCCGTCTGGTTGAAGCTTCCATTGATGAGTTTATCCTTGGCGATTTGTGATGCGTTGCGCACGGCGTTCCCCGTTTTGACTTCAATTCCGAAAAGCTTTCCTCCGAGCTCAATTACGATATCGATCTCACGCCGACCGGCTGATGTTCGAACCAGGACATTTCGACCGACAACTTTGAGCCCGAACTTGGTTAGTGCGCTCGCCAGAAACTGTTCTGCAGCCGCTCCTGCCTTGGCGTTTGCCGCCAATTGTGCGGCTGAGCAGTCATTGTGCACCAACAGCCCATCGGATCCCACTGAGTACACATGCTGGCCGTCGACTTCGAAGTTGAAAACGGGGACGGGGGGGCCACGGCGAGGAGTGATGCGGGTCACCTGGGTCAGCCTGCCGTCGACTTTGCGCAGGTTTTCGCCTTCCCGCAACTTGCCGGCAGGGATAAACGACTGCCGGTCTTCGCTCCAGAAGGGGTGATTGGCTGTGACGCCGATTGATTGGCCTAAATTGCCGATGGCAATGTCGATGACGTTTGCAGCCTCATGGTGGAACGCGCTCGTGACGAGCCGGCGGCCGGTGCCGTCATCGGGTTCAATGGGCGGGCACGGTTGGATGGACGTGATCGAGGCCGGGCCTTCCGCGCCCAGCTCTGCCAGGTGCAGCTCGATTTCGTGCCCGATAAGGATCTCGTTGAGGAGCATGTCCTCTTCGGTAGCGGTAGCCGAACGTGCCAAAGTTTGGAAATCCGGCGCGTCCAGGGATGGCGCACCTTCCAAACTTCGGATGCCCTCCGGCTGAATTCTGGCGAATTCAGTTCCGCTCGACTCCAGCCGATCGATCGCTGCGATAAAAAGTGATTCGAGCGACAGAAGCGTCTCAATCGTCAGTTCATGGCCGTCGGGCTTGACCATGTGCAGCGACACGAGCCGGGTGGTTTCCGGGTCGATTTCGAGTTGGGGGATGTCCTGTCCCTTAAGCTCAGGGTTTTCTGCCAGCACGCGCATGCCGGGGCGGATGTCCTGGACGGGACGCGTGATGAGCGTGCGCTTGGTCGCGGATGTCGTGGCCGGTGCCGCTGGCAGGACCGAGGCGGTCGCCACGGGCTGGGAGGCTGAGCGCGCTCCCGGCAGCGCTTGCCAGAAACAGAGGCCGGCCAGCAGGAACGGCAACGACCAGCACAGAGTACGGAGCAAGGAAGAAGTGCGGAGTGCGGAATTCGGAGTGCGGAATGAACGGCGCAGGCCGCGATGCGGTTCGCTTGCTGGCTTATGTGCAGAGGCGATGGTCAGAGGCATGGGTCCAAGCTCCTGAAATTCATTCTGGCCGAGCGGAGATTGTGAAGCAAGCGGGATGAGGAGGGAACGGAAGGGCCGGTCGTTGGCTGGGAGCGTAAGCGGCGGCGGTGGGTCGCCACTGTCGATCGGTTGCAGCGGCCCTCTCACTTCTGGCCCCTCTCCTGCGGGGGGAGAGAGGGGTGCCGGCATGTCGCCGTGATGTGGATGAACGGTGTTCCACAGAACGGCACTCAACCTGGCGGCGACGGCTTGGGAGTTGTCTCTGAGGGCGATGCCCCCTGCGAATGGGTTGTGTGCGGCAGTGCTTTCGGCACGCGGAGCGTGCCGGCTACTTTGCCCCTCCCTGGAGGTCAGCAACAGATCGTGCGGAGCTTGGATTGTGCGTGATATTTGCGGATTTCCCGCCCCCCCTTGGCCCCCCCTTACGAAGGGGGGGAGAAGGCCGTGATCGTCATCGGGCTCTTCCGGTTCCTCGTGGAACTTGCCGTGGGCGAAGACCAGACGCCGGGAGCGAGCATGCTTGCGTGGGGCCTCTTCGTCCTCTTTTCGTCTGTCGCGGACATAGACTGCCGTCACGACCAGCCCCAAACCGGTGAGCAGCCAGGCGACGCTGATCGTGTCCTCGGAATCCGGACTGGCAGGTTGGGAAACCTGCCCTACGTAGATGGGTTCGCTGTTCCAGCCGACGGCCACCGGCGTGTCGATCACGAAGCAGCCGAAATTGGCGATCTTCTGGATTCCCTTGCCGAGAGCGGGTGCCAGGGCCAGCGCATCGCTGAAGGTGATCCGCCCAGTACTAATTACGTTGGATGCGGCCTGTCCCGCCCCGATCCAGGTTCCAGCCGACGCATAAACCCTGGCAATCGACGAAAATCCTGGTCCAACCCCTCCCAGGATACACGTCCCGCCGCTGCCGGCGATCGAGATCACGGTCATCACTGCCGCGCCGGCCACCTCGCCCGCCGTGTACGCCCCCGAGTTGTAGTTCACCGTGTCAATGGAATACAGGTTCTGGCGAATCCATTTCGTCCCGCCAAACGAGATTGTATCTCCCATCGCCACCACGAACGTGCCCAAGTTGTCCAGCCCGTCGCTGAGCATCTGCTCGTTCGTCGTGCTGATCAGATAGGCGTCGCCGAGAACCGGCCGGATGATGTTCTCGCCTAAAAATCGGGTCAAAGGGTTCGAATACCCATTCGGATCGACCTGGTCCGGCGAGGGGATGAAGGTGGATGACAGATCCGCCCCCGGCATGCCGCTGGGCCCGGAGTTGACGGGGGTGGCGGCCAGCGCGGCGAATGCCACAGGGGGGTTGCTCAAACTGGTCAACGCCAGGGAGCCTGTGCTCATGCCGGGAATGGCCGGAGGGCTCGCGGCGGCGAAGTCGGGCATAGAGGCGTTGCCCGCCGGGCCGCCGCCGACGCTCACGCCGGTGAACAGGCTCCGCGAGCCGGCGCCGGTATATGCCTGCGGCGAAAAGCCCAGGCCTTGAATCAACTGCTGGTAGCTTTGGGTGATCGGCCCCCAGGACGAGCTCGTCGAGCTGCTGGAGGTATAGCTCGAGCCGGAGGTGGAACCGGAACTGGTGCCCGTTCCGCTGCCACCGCCCGAACCGGTTCCGCTGCCTGAGCCACTGCCGCTACCGGAACTGGAACCCGTTCCGCTACCGCCGCCGGAACCGCTCCCCGAGCCGCTGCCGGGCGCGGTGAAGGTCGTCGTCCAGCCGGAGGCAAACGTGCCTCCGGTCGTCATGCTGCCGGCCACGTTGTCGTCCCCGCTCGGCGAACCGGAACTGGAACCAGTTCCGCTGCCGGAGCTGGAGGACGAACCGGAGGACGAACCGGACGAGGAGCTGCCCGTGACAGTGCCGTTGACGGTGGTCATGGCGCTTTCCCAGCTCGACGATTCATTAAACGCATCCTGCTCCTGCAAGTACATGGAGCTGGAAGACCAGCTGTCGCTGCTGGACGTCGGTGACGTGCTCTTCGTGTCGCTGTACGAAGACGACGTAGACGACGCGGCGGCTGTGCCGGTGCCGCTGCCGGATCCCGAGGAGTCGGTCGTCTCGGTATCGACTCCATCGAGCTGGCTGTCGGTGATCAGCGTGGTGGCGGAGGACGAGAACGATTCGGTCAGCAGGCTGCTGTTGGCGGAACTGCCGATTGATTCACTGCCGTTCCCGCCGGCATAATCGCCGCTGATGATCGTGGAGCTCGAGCTGCCGCTGGACGAATAGATGAGCATGCTGCTACTGGAGGTGACTTGCGTCGAGGTGCCGTCGAACCAGGAATCGGTGGCATCGTCGCCCCAGTCCCACGTCCCGCTGGACGAGTTACTGCTGGAGCCCGAGACGGTCAACTGGCTGGAGAAGTCGCTGAATCCGCTGCTGGTCACCGTATCGGAAGACGAGTTCCCGCTGCCGAAATACGAGAACGACGAGCTGCCTGAGCCGCTTCCCGAACCGCTGTCGCTGTCGACCCAGGCGCCGTTGACGACGCTTCCCGTGTCGGTCTCGTTCTCGGACCAGTCGTTCATGCTGCTCTGGCTGGTGGTTCCCGAGACGACGCCGTTTGTGTCGAACGAGCTGGTGAACGAGCCGGACCCGGAGCTCGAAAAACTGTACGATGCGCCCGCCGTGCCGATGCTGGTTCCGCTGACGAGGGTTGAGTTGCCATTGGGATCGAGCATGGACTTATCGTTGTAGCTGTCGGATGAAGTGGCCGATCCCGACTCGGAGGCCGAGCCGGTCGCGGTGCCGCCGTTGGCAGAGAGGGAAAACGTGCTGCCTCCCGAAAAGCCGTAGTTCGATCCATCGCCGCCGTTTTCCGACGAAGTTCCGCCGGTGAGGACGAATCCGCCCGAGTTATTGTCGTACGTGGAATCGACCTCACCCTTCGACGAATAGCTGCTGGAGCCGCTCTGCCACATGCTCCCGGTGATGCCGCCGCCGTTGTACGATCCCGTGCCGGAGTACGAGCTCGAGGACGAGCCGCTTCCCATGACGGTCCCGCTGCCAGACAGGTTCCATGCGCCGTCGGCGAAGCTGCCGGAATATCCGAAGCTGGCTGATATCGATCCGCTTCCCGAAGCCGAGAAGGTGCCGTTTATCGTTCCATCACCCAGCGCCTGTGCATAGGTGCCGGAATTGGAATAGAAGGCGGTGTCGACCTCGGAATTGCTGTTAGACTGACTGCCGCTGGTCTGCACCCAGGCGCCCAGGCTTGTGCTCCAGATGGAACCATCGGTCTCGCTGGCCGAGTTGTTGCCCGACATGGTGGCGGCCGATTCGTTCGTGGCGGTCGACGTCAGGCCGTTGCTGTTGGAGAACGTGTCGGTCGTTGAGCTACCGGAAAAGGTCATCGTCGAGCCCCCGGCGGAAGCCACGGTCATCGTTCCCGAAGTGATGACCCAGGGATTGCCGCTGGAATCGGTGCCCGGACCATACTGTACGGTCGAACTGGACGAAGTGCTGCCGCTGCCGCTTTCGGTGTATTGCCCGGTGACGCCGGCCATCGTCAGTTCGGCGCCGCCGCTGAACGAGTAACCGCCGTTCCCAATGCTCGAACCGCTGCCGGACGTGGTCACGTTGCCATTCGTGTCGGTGGTGAAGGTAACGCTGAAGGCGGTGGAGTTCGAGTTGTTCTGCTGGTCGAGACCCGAAATGCCGCCGGGCTGGTTGTATTCGCCGTTGCCGCTGTCGGAAAAGTTGGACGAGGCGCCAATCGTGGTTGCGTCTCCACTGGTTCCGTTCTGCCACTGGCCGTTGACGACGGAAGCATTCTGGAAATTTCCGTCTGTGGCGTATTGCGTGCCGCTTTCGATGATGGTGCCGCCGTACGACCAGGATGTCCCGGTGCCCAGGTCGAGGCCGTCGCTGGAATAACTGCCGGAGCCGGAATACGACTGGCCGAACCCGGACTGCTCAGTGGAACTGCCGTTGCCGCTGGTCAAATCCCAATTGCCGGAGGAATCGAGGACGACGTTGTAGTTGGAGTTGTCGGAGGTGACGTCGGTCGAGTAGCCGGTGACGGTGCCGTCGACTTCGCCGGCGACCGCGCTACCGCCCGTCAAAGCGGCGACTAGCCCCCCGACGACGCCGCCGGACAGATCGCGGGAATAACTGCCGCTGGCCAGATTGAACGTGAAGTTGGTCGTGCCGCTGGACGATCCGCTGCCCGAGCCGGTCGTCGTCCAGTTGTCGTCGGAGCCGAGGGTCGCCTGGGTGGTGTAGCTGCTGGAATCGGAATTCCCTGCCTGATCGGAAACGGTGCCGGTCAACCTGCCTCCGGTAACGGGTAGGCTGCCATTTCCCGATCCCGACCAACTGGACGAATCGCTCTGGCTGCCGGCACCGGCCCCCGTGCCGCTCATCGTTTGCCACTGCCCATTGACGACGCTGACCGTCGTGGACGAGCTGCCGGAGCTCGACAGGAACGACGACTCGTTAACGGTGCCCGATACAATCCAGCTGGCGAGCGAGGGATCGGTCGTCTGGTTGCGATTGTACGAGCCGCTGCCCATCGAACTGAAGCTCGAGCTGGTGCTGTTGCTGGAGGAACCGCTACCGCCGACCAAGTACCACGTTCCGGTGGAATCCATGTACGTCGTGTCATTCGATTGGAAGGCGCTCGATGTTTCGCCTCCCTGATAATTCGTGCCGCTCACGTTGGCGGCGCCGGAAAGCTGGCCCGAGCCGCTGTTGCTGTACGACCCCGAACCGGTATAAGTGGAATCGGAGCTGCCGGACGCCGAATCGCTGCCGGAGGCTGTGGTGACCCAGCCTGCCTGCGGGCCGGTCGCCCAAATGGAGTTGCTGTTCCAAGTACTGTCGGAGCTGTTGCTTCCCGATTCGGTGGACGTGCCTGTGATCGAGTCGCTGCCGGCGGCGGCGGTGTAGCTGCCCGTGCCGCTGAAAGAAGCCGAGGAGGACGATTCGCCGCTCCCGCTGCCCGAACCGCTGACGGTCACCCACGTGCCGCCGATCACCAGGGCCGAAGTGCTGTAACTCGACTGAGATTTGTTCATGCTCCCTTGCGACTGGGTTCCCGAGCGCGACGTGGTGGCGATGCCAATGGTGCTCGCCGACGCGTAACCGCCGCTGCCCGAGAAACTGTCGAACGAGGACGAGCTGCCCGACGCAGAGCCCGAACCGCTGGTCAGCCCCCAGGAACCATCTGCTCCCAACGTATAGCCGGAGGTTTGATTGAAGCTCGTGCTCTGGCTGTTCGCGACGAGGGTATTGCCGGTCGTCGTGCCGGTTGCGCCGTTCGGCCCGCCGGAATTGGTCGATGATCCGGAACCGGACGAACTGCCCGAGCTGCTGCCCGAAGCCGAGCCGCTGGTCGATCCGGTGGTGATCCAGTTGCCGTCGGAGCCCATCGTCGAGGTGGTGCTGTAGCTATTGCTGGAGCTGTTCTGGCCGCCGCCAGAGGTCGTCCCGTTGATGTTGACGTTTGTGCCAATGACCGAGAATGTTCCGGAGCTGCTGTTGGCGGAGGAATCGCTGCCACTGCCGGAGCTGGAGCCGCTGCCGTCGGCAACGACCCAGCCGTCGTTCGTGAGCGACAGGTCGATCGTGTCGTTGGAGGAACTGGAGTTGCTGCCCGATTGGCTGACGTTGGTGGTGGTCGACCAGGAATTGACGGCGCCGGTGCTGTCGGTGCTCGATCCGCTGGTGTTCGAGTCGCCGGTACCGGAATACGAGGTGCTGCCGGAGCTGCTGCCCGAATCGGTGCCTCCTCCCGTGGCGCTCCACGCCATGTCGGAATTCAGGATGCCGGTGCCGTTGTAATGATAGCTGTCGTCGGTGCTGCCGGATTCCTGCATCGTGCCGGCGATGGGATCGGTGAAATAGGTCCCCGAGCCGCTGTATGAGGAATTGTTGCCACCCGAGCCCGAAGCCATCGCGGTGCCGGAGCCGGTCCAGAGTCCGCCGGGGGCCTGGATCAAGCTCTCGGTGAACGTGGACAAATCGAAGCTCGAACCGCTGCCGGAGGCGGTCCCATTGATCTGGCCGCCGGGAATGGAATGCCAGTACGTCCCGCCCATCGTCTGATTCGAGCTGGCGATCGTCGTTTGCGTGGAAAACCCGGTCGCGGAATCATTGTTGTAATTCATCCAGTTGTTCATCATCCCCGTCGTCGTGGTCGTCGCCGTGGCGCTGACCTCGATCGTCGAGCCGCTCGTGTCGCCGTTCGAGACGGTGGTCGTCCAATCGACGTCGGTGTCGCTGGTCGAATAAATCAGGTTCCAGGAGGTGATGCCGGCCCCTGCCGAGGCGAACAGCGAATAGGTGAAATTGCCGTATTCGTGCGCCCCATTCGCACTGTCGCCCGAAGTGACGTCGTAAGTGACCGTGTCGATTTCAGAATAAGTCTGCGTGCCGTTCGACGTGACGGTGGCGACGATATCGAGCACCTGGTGCTGGGTCCCGCCGGCGGTCTGATTTCCGGTCGACAGAGCAATGCCCGGGGTAAATGCGGTTGTCTGGTCGATGTGCTGGCTGGAGTTTCCCGTTAGGGGAATATTGAACGTGCTTTCCGGACTGGCGACAAATCCGTTGCCGCCAATCGAGGGCGCGAGGCTCGTCGAGCTGAGCATCTGGCGGGCTTCGAACACCTCCGCGGAAACGACGATTGGAAGACTTCGCGCGCGGCGCAGTCCTACACGGGGACGGCGGCGCTTGTGACCCGCTCGGTTCAATCGAGCCTGGAACAATGTCAGCCAATTCGTCAGGAGCATGGGACTGGGCCTCCCCGGAAAGTTGAAGTGCGGAATTCAGTGTTCAGTGTTCAGTGTTCAGTGTTCAGTGTTTGGTGTTTGGTGTTTGGTGTTTGGTGTTTGGTGTTTTCAGAGCTCGGCGTTCAAGGTTTCACTCCCGCGCTTGCTGCGGGTTGGCATGGGGCGGGAATCTTCCAGGCGTTGCCGGTGACTTCGACGGCCAGATTTCGGTCGCGTGTGACGGTTTCGACTGCCGATCGAACGCTGGACCAGTCCCAGTCGTCGCCGACGACCGCCGCGCCGGGGAACAGGTCGAGCGACGTTCTCAAATCGGCGGCGACGCTGTCGTATTGATGATCGGCGTCGATGAAGACCAGGTCGGGGCTCAGCCCGGCCGCGGCGACGCGCCGCAGCCCCTCGACGCTGCGCGCCCGCAGCGGGATGATGCGATTCCGATATTCCCACGATTCTGAGAGAAACGTGTCGAACAGGCGCGGCAGGAACTCTGCCAGCTCGGGGTCTTGCTCGTGCTCGACGCTGCCTTCCCAATGATCGATGGCCACGATCGAGGCTCGAGGGGCCAGATCGGCCAGGTAGCGCGTCGACCGTCCCGTCCACGACCCGACCTCCACGATCAGCCGACTGTCGGCAGGAACCGCGTTCGCCAGCAGATCGCGTGTCGCCGGGTACAGCCAGTCTCGCTCGGGAGGGGCGGGAACGTCAGGTTTTTCTGCAGGCCAGTGAAATTGCGAGGCAAATTCGTTGATCGCGGCTGAGCCATATCCCCCTCGCCCCCGACTCCTCTTTCGCCGTGGTGAGCGGTGAGCAGAAGCGGACGTTCTTCGAGCTCCGGCCACTCACCCGAGTGCGTGTCCGGCGCGGGTCGCGCTGCAGCAGCATCCGGATTAGCGGGGCTCTGTACGAACGCGCTCCCGGCCGTGTCGCGGTTGATCGAATTGGCGGGTCGCTGGTCCCCGAAGTTCATCGTGAACGAGTCGAAGCGTGGACGGTCCATGCCGGCATCTTCCCACCCGTAACGGTACTGGCCCACGTGCCAGAGGCGAATCGTCGTATCGGCAAAAATGCGGTATCCCGAGGCGCGAGCCCGCTGGCAGAAGGCATAATCGTCCGCCAGGTACCAGTACCCGTCTTCGATGGGGTGGATCAACGACAAGAAATACGGAATCATGGGATGGCCGAAGCGTTCGTTGCACATCGGCAACTTCGTCTTTTCCTGCATTCCCAGATACACTTCTCGGCGGACCAGCAGAAACCCTGTGGCCGCGTACAGCAGCTCGACCAGGCCCCCGTTTTTGCCGAACGTCATCGACGCCGAACCGGGCATCACGTGGCAGGCCAGCGCACGTTTCCCTTTCTGGGGATAGATGCCGCAGACCATGGGGAGGTTGTGGGACCGCAGCCGCTCGAGGGAATCGGGGTCGAACCCGACGTCGGAATCGATCCAAAAGGTTTCGTCGAATCCATCGCGGAGAGCGTCGGTCACCATCTGGCTGCGGCCCACGTCGATGTTCGCATAGCCGCCAACGCGGCGCACCGGGTATCCGCGACGCTCCAACTCTTTCAGCCCGGCGTCGCATTCCTGGTGGATGAACCCCGAGAACGGTACCAGCACCACGCAGCGCCGCGGATCGAGCGGATGCGTTCGATTGAGGGATCCGGCGCCCAGTGATGCGTCGCCATTGACGTGACGCGGCCGCTGTCCGGTCAGTATCACCTGTTCGGCGTGCGGTATCCCCACGAACGTCAAGAGCTCGCGGACGCCGGCATCGGTCGTCAGGATTTCGGTGTCCCACACGCGCACGTTGTCCGGATACTGCTGTTGGAGGCGCTCGGCCTCGTCGTAGTATTCCTGCCAGTAGCGCCGCAAGCCCTGTTCGCGGTCGGAGATGTCATATTGTGGGAAGATACGCGTCGACATCGGGTCGTGCGACCAGCCAGGCGCCGGGGTTTTTGCCCAGTGATTGATCGGAAAGCGCGATGACTGGTCGAGATGGCGGCAGAAGCTCGCCACGATTTCATCCTGTGGCCGCTTCAGGCAAACGATGCGAATCGTCGGGTCGCATTGGATCGCCTCGGCGGCATAGGGGAGGTAGAACGACGCCACGTCGCCGATGAAGCGCTCGTTGGTCGAACTGGTTGCCAGGCGCTGCAAGCGCTCGCGGATGCCGGGGGCGTCAGGCTGCCTCTCCCACGGCAGCCAGGGGAGCTGTTCGTGCGTCACCCGCGCCTGGGGTTGCTTGTTCAGGATTTGAGAAAGGAGCAACGAGCCGCACTGGCCGGCTCCCATTCCGAGGATGACTTGTCGATTCATGATGGATGCGATGTCAGGGTGTGTCGTCTGGATCTGTCCCCGTTGGATCTGTGCCTGTTCGATCCGCCTGCGATTCGGCGAGACGATCGCGAACCTTCTGCAACTGGTCCGAAATTTTGTGGAGCTCGGCGAGATCGATCTGGTCGGTTTCAGCCAGCGTCCGCAAACGGTCGGCGAGTCTTTTCAACTCATCGCGGGGTGCGGTGACTGCGGCTTTCCGGTCGTTCGGTTCAGCATCCGGTGGCTGCCCGCCGGGCATTGCCCCGGGAAACCCGAATCGGCGCGGGTCGCCTGGGAGTCGGGGGATTGGAAATTGGGGACCGGGAATCGGTTGACCGCCAAATGGCTGAATTGGAAACGGCGGTCGGGGCAGCATCGGCGGAAGACCGGGCGGCTGTCCCCCGCGGAACATTCTGGGAAATGCGAGCATCGCTCCTCGGCCTCCAGTCCCGTATTTTTCGTACCATTCGTGAGCCTCCGGATATTTATCTTTGAGCTCGGCTGCGTCTGGGGCCTCAAATGTTTCTGGTTCAGGCTCGGAATCGTCGTCGTCGGCTGGACGTGTGATCTTCACCGCGATGTTCTTTCCATCACGATGGGTGATTTCCACATGTGTGCCGTTCTCATCGACGTTGACCTCGACGGCCCCGTTGATCGACTTGTGCTGGACGCGGACGTTGAAGCGCTGGGCCGGCATGCCTGGAGGTGGAAGCGCCTGCCGTGGAAGGGCTGGCGGCGCCGAGCGCGGGATCACCGGGGGGTTCAAGACGTCAGCCGCGAGGCGCGCCGCAGTGGCATTCGAGCTCGTCATCAGCTTTTCAAGGCCGGCAATTGCCGCGTCTTGTGTGGCACGGTCGTGGGTGTCACGCAACGCTTTCAGTATGCCTATGCAGCGAATGGAGATTTCGAGAGTCCCCTGCTCGGCCGCTTCGACGATGGCGGGAATCGCCGGGCGACCGATGGCGGTGAGCTTTTTCGCCGCCTGTTCGCGCAATTCCAGCTTGTCGGCCCGCAATTGTCGCACGAGTGCTGCAATCGCGTCGGCTGAAGGGCCAGAAATCGGGGCCGCCGGCCGCCGGGGTTCGCGTTGTTCTTCGGCCAGCGCAACATTCAGAAGCGCGGTGAACGCCATCACGAGGATGAACAACAACAGGCCTGGCGAAAATCGAGACATCCGTTTGTTCCTGCAGGCGGAAGAAAGGGGACGAACGACGAGCCACTGTCGGAACACTGCACCACGCCGCGGACCCGAATGGTGCGCACACGCACCCGGCTTCGACAGCGGAGATCGACAAATCTGGAGAAGGGAGGCGGGAACGGAATCGTCCCGGCCGGCACTGGGAGCAGACAAACGTGCGCCACCGACCGATGACCGACAGCCCAAGAACTGCCGATATCGGTAAAACGGCCGCACCACGACGGCTCCAATGCTCGCGCCGGCCTCGAAAGGGACTCTGCCCTCCCAACGCAGTTGTGCGCCGCGAGAATCGGCGGCCGGTTGTTGATCCGGTGAATGGCCTGTCGGATTAACGGCCCGCGAATTGGCCCTGAGGGGCGAACTGTTGGAGTTACAGCCAACAGCACTGGAATTGTCTGGGTCGCATTCCATCACGACCAATTCAGAATTGCAAGTAAAAAATTCCGGCCAGCAAGATTTTTTCGAAAAAGATCCGCGGCTGGCAAATGGAAGATGGGGGCACGCTCTGTGTAACTTTCTCGAACGGCTTACACACACCATTGCGAGCGCGCGTGACCCCCACCCTCCCACGGGAAACCGTCAAAACGGGGTTTCATAGGACACAAATTCCGGAAATTTTGTTCATTTTTTCCGAAATTCTTTGGCGGCGCGGCCGCCCTGGGCTGAGTTTGATACTCGGCGCGTTCTATTTTGATCTGATTGCGACTCGCTTATTTTTTGTGGCAAGCTGGAGAACTTGTTGGAGACCTGCCCTGTAGTACAACGCGGGGGTGTTTGGCGATTTCTCCAATCTTCGTCGGGCATTCATCGGGGATTCACAGGGAGTTGTCATGATCCCGGATGTATGGCACGTGCCCCGGGGCCGTGCCGGTCTCTTCCGGTCATCCTTGCTGCCCAGGAGGCAAACGTGCTGATCCTTTCGAGAAAACTCGGGGAGTCGGTGGTCGTCGGCGACGGCATCGTGATCCGCATCGTGGAATTGCGGCGCAGTCGCGTGCGCATCGGTATCGACGCCCCCTTGGAAGTCCGCATTCGGCGAGATGAACACGTCTGTCTGGAAGATCAGGTCGACCAAGTGGACGATCTGACTTTCGGCGACGAATTGTTGTTGGGATCAACGACGGGAATTTGCTGACGTGAATCATGGTTGAGTTGGCGCCGATCTGGGTGTCTCCTCGCGATCGGCGGATGGCGAAGCGTGACTCTGCACCGCGGGCGTGCCATAATGCATATCCGTTGGTTTGGGCCGGAAATCGAGACGGCCTGAGAGGTCACACTGCGTCAGGCTCGAAAACCTGACCTCCATCAGAGTCGCCGCCATGCCGTTGAAATTGGGAATGCTGGGGATGTGGCACACGCATGCGGACGGCATCGTCCGGCGCGTCGCCGAGCATCCTGACGAATTCACGCTGGTCGGATTTCACGACCCGGACGCGCAGGTCGTCGCCGCGCAGAGCAAGCGGTGGGAAAGCGCCATCCCGAATTACCGGGTCTTCGACAGGGCCGACGAATTGCTCCGCCAGGACCTGGACGGCGTGGTGGTTGAAGGCCGCGTCGACGAAAACCTGAAACTGGCTCGCCTAGTCCTCGAAAGCGGTCGGCCGGTGATGCTCGAGAAGCCGGCGGGCGTCGATCTCGACGAGCACCGCCGATTGATCGACCTGGCCCACAAAAAGCATCTGCACGTGCAGGTGATCTATCTGTTCCGCTACATGACGGCCGTGCAGGAAATGCTGGCCCGCGCCAAACGCAAGGAATTCGGACGCATCTACGAATTCCGTGGCCGTCTCCCCAAAGACCTGCCGTCATACGAACGGTACGTCGATGAGCTGGGCCGCTACAAAGGGGGCATCTTTTTCGAGATGGCCGGGCATCTGGTCGACATGCTTGTGACGCTGCTCGGGAAGCCTCGCAAAATCAACCCGTTCATGGCCCATCATCACACGGCCGCGCCGCGCAGCTTTATCGACAACGGCGTGGCGCTGTTCGAGTTCGACCAGGCGTTCGGGATCATCGAGGTCCCGGCGCTCGAAGTCGTGCCGCACATGAGGCGGATCGAAGTCTATGGCACCGAAGGAGCGCTCATCATTCCGCACCTGGGAAGCGGCCACCTGGCCAATAAGAACAGCCAGCCGGTGGAAGTGTTTCGCACGGGAAACACCGCCTGGCAGACGATCGACCTGACGGCGGCTACGCTGCAAATCGCCGACCTGCGCGAGTTCGCCGCCGTCGTCGCCGGTAAGAAGTCCCCCGACTTCAGCATGGAGCACGATCTGGATGTGCAGGAAACGCTGTTGCGCTCCAGCGGCATGCTTTAATCGTATCACGTGTGGCGGGGCCAGACCGTGAATGAGATTCACACTTGCGACTTGCGCCCGACAGATCCATTCAGCCTCTCCCCAGATAAAGCTGACCGACCGGCAGGACGATCGCCTCGAGCATGTTCACCTCCGGCGGCAAGGTCAGCATCGCGAGGGCCGCTTCGGCAATCGTCTCGGTACTCATCATCGGCTCCTCGTCGGAATGCTGACCGGTTCCCTGCCGGCGTTCGACGCGCACATTTCCGGGGTGCAGACAACTGGCCACGATGCCGAACGGCCGACCATCGAGGGCGATGGCCTGCGTCAATCCCCACACGCCAAATTTCGCCGCGGCGTAGGGCGCGCTTCCTTCGCGCGGCCGTTGGGCCGAAATCGACCCGATATTCAGGATCCGCCCACCACCCTGGTCTTTCATCATTCCAAACGCACGCCGACTGCAGAGAAACGTCCCCGTCAGGCACGATCCAATGACGTTGTTCCAGGCTTCGAGCGTCAGTTCGTCGATGCGGCCGCCATCAAAGGCACCGGCGTTATTGACGAGAATGTCGACCCGGCCATAACGCTCGCGGATGGCATGAAAGAACGCATCGACGCCGCGCTCGTCGGTGACGTCGACCGGCCGGAAGAGCACATCAGCCCCTGCAGATTGCAACTCGCGGCTGGTTTGCTCAAGCTTCTCGGCATTTCTGGCGCACAGCGCGAGGCGAGCCCCTTCTGCCGCACAGGCCTTGGCGATTCCCTTGCCGATCCCCTGGTTCGCCCCCGTGACGACGACGACTTTGCCTTTCAGCTTCGACATGCTTCTGATTCCCCCTGAATAATGCGAAATGGATCAATCGGAATTCTACAATGTTCACGGCGATCGGGGACGTCACACGCGAAGGCCTGAGCTGCGTTTTTCGGCCGGCTCATTGACTCCACCGCATCAGTTGCTAACTTGCTGGATTGTCAAAGCGGCGTCTAACACCACGAGTTCGAAAGGAGAGACTCATCATGGGCGCGAATCACGCCGGAGAGCGGAAACGCAAGAAACTGAAAAACGTGAAGAAAATCATCCGCACGCAAGCCCAGAAAGCGAAAACCAAAGCGTCGTAGCGCCGCCTGCCGAGCCCCGCCGGTGCAGAGGATTTGAATGCCATCCAGCCCACGGGCCGCGTCCCGAGGGCCTGTGTGCTTCATTGCGGCGCCGCTGCCTGCCGATACTCGTGCCTCCGCGCGAGACAGGCATCTCCCGCCAGCTCGTAATCGCGGCAGACCTGGGGGCGCCACTCGTAGTGCCGGCAACGCCGAACAACGGGATCGAACCACAAGCACCGTTCCTGCGGCTCCTGGCCCCGAAACAGCCCGCCGAAGTGGTCGTCGATCTCGCGAATCAGTTCGTCGGGCAGACCAGCCGGTCGAAAGGGATGCGCGTCGTGCCAGCCGGAACGCGTCACATACAATGCCACCGGCGACCCAATCCCCTCGCAGCACAGCCCGCAGCCGTCGCAGCTTTCGGGTTCCAGGATTGAGAGTTGGGGGAGAGATAGCATTTCACGCGGACCCACCGGGTGCGACCGGTGGACTTGGAGCGACCGCTTGCACCGTCTGCGAGTATTCACTCATCGAGCGTTTCGCCGATGCATTTATCGAGGATCGCCAGCATTTCATCGATCTGTTCGCCCGTCACGGTGAGGGCAGGGCCGAAGGCGATCCAGTGGGGATCAAACCGGCACAACAGCCCTTGCTCCAGGGCCCGTTTGCCGATACGAACCCCGAAGCCCGGTTTGGCTGGGAATTGCGCTTTCGTTTTCAGGTCGGCGACGAACTCGATCGCTTGGAACAGTCCTTTCCCGCGAATGTCACCGACGATGCCGTACTTTGCGGCAATGCGCTCGAAGCCGGAACGCAGCCGGGCCCCTTGCTCCCGCGAATTGCGGCACAAGTCGCGCTCCAGGATTTCATGAATGATGGCGATACCGCCCGCACAGGCCACCGGACCTCCCTCCCAGGTATGGCCTTCGACAAAACCGGGGTTCTTGTCGATCGGTCCCCAGAACGCGTCGGCGATTCCCTGCCGGCAGATCATCGCCGAGAGGGGTATATAGCCGCCGCTCAAACCTTTGCCGGTGCAGATCACGTCGGGAGTGACGCCGAACGTCTCTGCCGCGAACATCTGCCCTGTCCGGCCAACGCCGGTGATGATCTCGTCGAAGATCAAGAGAATGTTGTGCCGGTCGCAGATCTCGCGCAGGATTCGCAGATATTCCTCCGGGGGATCGATCACACCGCCGGTGTGGCCGATCGGCTCGACCATGATCGCGGCCACCGTCGCCGGATCTTCCATGTCGATGACGCTGTCGACGATCGTGGCGCAGGTGATGCCGCAATCCGGGTAGCTCTGTCCGAACGGGCAGCGGTAACAGGTGGGAGGAAAAACCTTGACGAATCCGGCCGGCAGCGGTTCGTTGACCGTTTTTCGCGACTTCAGTCCCGATGCCGCCAGCGATCCCATCGTCGAGCCGTGCCACGATTGATATCGGCTGATGATCTTGTATTTCCCGGCATTGCCGGTAAGGCGGTGATATTGCCGCGCCAGCTTGATGGCCGCTTCGGTAACTTCCGAACCGCCGCATTCGAACTTGACGGTCGACAGATCGCCCGGCGCCACCTCGGCCAGCAAATTTGCCAATTGCACCGCAACAGGGTTCGTGCCGTGCATCGGCGGCGAAAAATGCAGCGTGTCGAGTTGCCTCTTGATGGCCTCGATCACGCGGCGGTTGTTGTGGCCCACCGACGCGGTGTAGATGCCGGAAATCGCGTCGTAATAGCGCTTGCCGGCGACGTCCCAGTAGAAAATGCCGTCGGCCCGTTCCATCACGAGGGGATGCTTCACCCACTCGGCCATCTGATCGCGCACGAAAATCTGCCGCAGGAATTTCTCTGCGGTGGTCTGTGCGGGGAGCGGCAGGTGCGGCGTCATGGCAATGGGCTCCGTCGATTCGGACAGAACGGAAATAACAGCCTGTGGGAAATTCGAACGATACAAGTCCCAAGCCTTGGCATCGCTATTTTATATCACCACTTTCAGCTTACGGCCACGATTTGGCCGAACCGGCATTCGTGCGTGGCCCATTCTTCCGGTTTGCCTGGTCGATTTGTGCGCAGAATGCGCAGACCGCCTTCCGCCATCTTTCGGAATCAACTTCCAAGTACGATTCGTGGCCGGCATCAGGAAACAGAACCAGCTCCTTCTCGCCGGCCAGGCAATCATAGATCGAACGGATCTCCGGAACGGTGACACGCACGTCCCGTTCGCCGTGCAAAAGGAGCGTGGGGCACTTGACACGTGCGGCGTATTCCACAGGGTTGTGATCGAAGCCGTTCATCCCGAGTTGCACACCTCCCCAGAACACCAGAAGACGGGCCATGGGAAATGATGGCAGGTTCATGGCTGAAAAACGATTCTCGACAGTCGAGAGCAGGCGATCGAAAGGGCACTCCACGATGATGCCGTCGGGCACAGCCTGGCCCGTCGCGACGGCCCGCAAAATGGCAGCGCTCCCCATCGATTTGCCATAGAGCACAATCGGTCTTCCCGGAGCCGACGCGCGGGCGAATTCGAATGCCCGTGCAACATCTTTTGCCTCGTGAACTCCCAGCGTCGTCTCGTTCCCGTCGGAACCGCCGCTGCCGCGAAAATCGACGAGGATCGTATCGCAATCGAATTCGTGAAAGACCAGCGCCTCGGCGAGAAGTTCGGATTTGCACGAGCCATAACCGTGAAACATCACGACAATCGGGCGCGAGCTGCTGGCCCCTGGGATCCGCCAGATTTCAAGCGCAGGAAGGCCGCTTGCGTAAAGGTGCTCCGTTTCGTAATCGACGCCGGCGTTTTGGGGAGTACGTTGGTTGGTCGGTCGACGCAGAGTGACGCCTGTCGCCAGAAGCCAAGTTTTATCGGCCAGTGACAAATTCTCAGGAGCGGCGGTTCGTGCGCCTGCGGGCGAGAACTTCGTCATCGCCCGGGCGTGGAAATACGCCAACAGGTTGGGCAGAGTGAAGACGGCAATGAGGAGCGCTGCGATCAACCACCGGCGGCGATTAATCGCGGGCCGCGTACTGCACCAAAACCTGGGTCGGCGGAACATCGGCTACCATCCCTGGTCGCTTGCGATTGCCGGGCGACGATTTAAAAATCGTCGCTGATCCGCTCACCGGTGTCGCGCGTGGCCAAGGCGCTGAATACGATCGGGTTGATCGATTTGTTGATCGCCCGCGACGAACCGTCACACATACAGAACATGACCGCCTCGGTATGCGAACTCCCAAAACCGAACACGGCAAAGTTCGGGTTTTGCACAGGCGCCAGCGCCTGGGTAACTTCTAAAAAGGATCCCGATACAGTAGATGCCGGACCCATCCAATCGATCTGAGCGCGAGCTGGCG
>DASYAR010000352.1:0-23574 GCA_036501235.1 Planctomycetaceae bacterium | reverse complement strand
CGGCGTGTTTGGGGAGCACCCCATTTAACGGATGCCCCCCGTTCGTCACATCGCAGCCGGGGCGCCTTACTTAGGATTTTGCGAAGCCTCTGCATGCTTCTTTTGCATGTCGGCCTGAGCTTCCGGCGTCGCCGTCGGCGTGGGCGCTTTCTCGGGGGTTCCGCCACATCCGACCAGCAAGAATACGAACGAACAAACCCATGCGAACTGCAATAACTGTTTCATATTCACGCGCTCCCCTTCAAAGATGACGATCAATAGAGGCAACCATTAAGACTTACGCAAGTCGCTGATTGCGCCACGATGCTAACGGAATACATGCTGTGCCGCAAGAATCATGGACACGAAAACGACTTGGCGAAAATCACCGCGGGGCCGGCTGGTTCAGCGATCCCCACGCTCTGCCGCTCGGCGGATCGCAGCAGCCATTCCCCCACGAGCCATAGCAGGTTCGTGGGCTTTCGCGTTGTCCGCCGGATCGATCAGTAACGAAGGTGGGGCGACGTTCTCGACCTCGGTTGAAAGAAAATGACGCCACGAAGTCTGCTGGCACGTAAGGCAGTCCTCAGGGTAGAATTGGTTGTCTGGGCCATGTCATAAAGGCTTTGCGAGCAATAAGTCATGACCACCCGTATAACAGCAACTGTTGTCAATGGAATGCTTAAGCCTGATGAGAGCATCCTCCTTGCCGATCAAACGCGCGTAAACGTGACGATCGAACCCATCCACGAGGGGTCGGCAACGGCGGCAGCAGAGGCGTGGGATGCGATCAAGTCGCAGCTGCGGAAACGCCCCCTGCACTTCGGTGGCAAACGCTACACTCGGGATGAGCTTCATGATCGCGATTGACACGAATGTGTATGTTTATGCCTTGGATGACGACGAGCCGGATAAGCAGGCGAAAGCAGAGACCCTGTTTCAGCGGCTGCTCGCCGGCACTGGTGGGTCCGCTGTCCTGATGTGGCAGGTGGCGGGTGAACTCTGGAGCAATTTACGGAAACGAGAATCAGCCGGTCGAATCGATGCAGGCGACGTCGAAGCCCATTTTCGCAACTTTCTCACAATGTTCCCCATAGTCGTCCCGACGAAGCGAGCGATCGAGGGCTACTTTGATCTGCGATCCCGATTCAGCCTTTCTCACTGGGATACAATGCTTTTGGCTGCCTGTAAAGAAGCCGGCATCACGGTACTGTATTCGGAAGACCTCGACCCAGGGACCGACTATGACGGATTGAGAGTCGTGAATCCGTTTGCCTGATAGAAGAATCAAAACACTATTTCGATGTGAATCATTCTGTCACGTCCCCGAATCGAAGGCCATGGACGCAGCGTTGGAATTCTCTGGCGACTCCGGTTCACGCATTACCTATAAAACGGCTGCCCTTTAAGCCATCGCGGTCCGTACTTGGGCTCAGGTTTACCCACCTCGAGCGCGCCCAGGTCCGGAGCGCGGCCGGTGTAGCCGTCGTTGACGGTAGGGATGGCGACGCCCGCGTCCACGGCTTTACTTCCCGGCTTGAGCTTGAAGTTCAGGTCCATGGCGTGATACACGGTGTGACGGTTCGCCGGATCGGGAGGGGCCAGGTTCTCGAAGACGTCAAAATCGACTTCAACGCCGTGCGCTTCCTGTTTGGTCGCTGCCCGAAAGTCGGCCAGCGTGGCGAAGGTCTTCCAGTCCTCGGGTTTCGGTTCATACAGTCGCTGGCCGGCTTTTGGTCCCAGCCAGACGAATTGCTCGGCCACTCCTGTATTGGGGCGAAAGCCGTTGTAATCCGAGCTGAATGCGTCGGTCGCATTCGCCCAGGTCATAATGCCGCGATCAGGGGTGTCCCGTCCCAAAAACAGGTTGTTCCGAAAGTGCATATTGGACGACGGATCACGGATTACCTGCTCCCCGATGATCGTGTTGTGGTACACGAACAGGCCCGCCGGCTTGGCCGAGAACTTGAACGCCACGCCGCTCGGCACGTGGTAGAGAATGTTGCCGATGAAATACACCGGCCCGCCGAACACCGGCTGTGAGCTATATCCCCCCTGCGCGGCGTTGACCCCGCGATTGTGCATGACGCGCACGTTGTGCACCCCGCCGTCGGTCTCGACAAAGTCGTCATTCAACAGGTGCAGATCGTTGTTGTAAATGTCGATTGACGAGGCCCGCCGGTCGGGATCCTCGGGGGGCGTTCCGTAGGTCGAGATGCCGATCCCGTCGTGGAAGTAGGCAATCGCATTGTGGGCGATCACGTGCCCCGGCCCGTACACCTTGATCGCGTAATAACTCGTCAGCAAATGAGACCCGTACGGCCCCGCGCTGGCCCACAGGGGGCCCGTCCACCCGATCAGCCGGAAGCGGTCGTCGCGACCGAGAAACAGGTTATCGGCAATGTAGAAGTCACTGGAGCCGGCATATTCGGTCCAGACTCCGAAACCGACGTTCTCGAACCGGCAGTTCTTGACCGTGAGGCCGACGGCGCCGAGCACTTCTTTCTGACCGGCGAAAATGGCCACGTCGGTGTGGCGAAACGTCAGCCCGTCGAAAATGTGATGCTGCGACGCCATGACGTCGAACAACCGGTGATTGCCGGCGCCGTCGAAGATCACCTCACCGTCGCCGGCCGATTTGATCGTGATCGGCTTTTCGCGAGTCCCTTTCAACGTCAGCGACATCGTGCCGTCGAAGGGGGTCATCGCCGGGTCGACGTAGTTGAGCCGGTCGTTTTTATAGAGCCCGGCATGCACGAGAATCGTATCGCCCGGCTGGGCGCGGCGCTCCCAGACGACATTCCAGTCCCCCAGCCCCGCGCCGTAATACGCCTGCAACAGACTCGAGAAGCTGGGCTCGAGGCGCGGTCCTTGATGGTCCGGCGCGTAAACATGCAATGTGCGCCCTTCTTTCGAGGGCTGCGGCTCGCTGCGCGTTTTGACTTTTACGGTGTGCGCCGTCTGGCCGTTCGTCCCATCGGGATCAGACAGCTCGAACTGGCATTCGTATTCGGTCCCCGGCTGCAAATTGAGAATGCTGCCGGCGAATCCGTCGGGGACGGTGTAGTCGAGGTTCTCTCTTCGACGGTAGATGTTTTCGCCGCCGATCCGGACCAGCGGCAGCGCCGTCCGCCAAGCCGATTCGCCGACCGCTCGAAACCGCACCGCGACGGTCGCGTTCCGATTCGCGTCTCCCTGAATGGCCCATTCGAATCCGAGGTTCAGCAGCGTGGGATGCTCGACGACGAACTTTCCCGCGTGCGTGCTGTTTTCGGCGTCAGCTCCGGTTGCAGCGAGGACGAGAAACAACAAGGTTCGAGAAGTTATGGGCAGCATTCGTCACCTTGGTTTTTGGCCGCAGATCGCGGCTCGCTGGGGTGGAACCAGTTGCTGGCGAAATGATCGATCTCCGTCGATCGCTTCGCTCTTTTCGAGCAGTCGCGAGCTGTTACAGTGCGGACAATTCTCGTTTTTTACTTGCCCACGGGACGATTTTTTGAGAAATCGTACGTCATTTCTGAGAGTCGTAGTACGCCTTAACAGCCCGTTGAAAAAGGGGACAGTCCCTGTCGGCAGCATCGAGTTGTTGCGGAGAATTCACTTTTTGGAAAGGGACAGTCCCCTATATCAACAGCCTGTTAAGCCCTACGCCAGCAATTGTCCGATGACACGGGCTTTGTAGACGTCGGTCAGGCGTTCGTCGCGGCTGTTGTGCTCGAAGGTGAGCGTCTGGTGATCGAGTCCCAGAAGGTGCAGAATGGTCGCGTGCAGGTCGGCAGTTTGCGTCCGATTGGCGATCGCGCGATAACCGAAGTCGTCGGTCGCGCCAAAGGCTTGCCCACCACGAATACCACCGCCGGCCATCCAGATGCTGAAGCCGTAGGGATGATGGTCGCGCCCTTCCGTGCCACGTGTTTTGTCGTTCGCGCGCATCTCGGCCCCCGGCGTCCGGCCGAATTCACCTCCCCATAAGACCAACGTCGAGTCGAGCAATCCGCGCTGCTTGAGGTCTGTCAACAGGCCGGCGACAGGCAGATCCGTTTGCTCGCAACAACTGCGGGTTCCGGACACGTTGTTCGAGTGCGTGTCCCACGGCTGGCCGCTCATGAAAATCTGTACGAAGCGCACCCCGCGCTCCACCAGCCGACGAGCCATCAGGCAGCGCTTGCCGTACGACCGGGTCTTCGCATCATTGAGGCCATACAGTTGTCGCGTCGTCGCCGCTTCCTGGGCCGTGTCGAGCGCATCGGTGGCAGTGAGCTGCATGCGGGCCGCCAGTTCGAAGCTGGCGATGCGCGCGTCCAGATCCAGTTCGCCGGGGCGGGATTGCTGATGCCGTGCGTTGAGCTTTTGTAACAATTCCAGCCGGGCCTGGTCGATATCAGCCGGCCGCGCCGTTTTCGGTTGCAGGTGCAATACAGGCATCCCTTCGGAGCGAATGGCGGTTCCCTGATAAAGAGGAGGCAGCCAGCCGCTCGACCAGTTGCGAGCGCCATCCACCGGCAATCCCGCGGGATCGGGAAGGGCCACATAGGCAGGCAAATTCTGGTTCTCGCTCCCTAATCCATACGCCACCCATGACCCGATGTTGGGACGTCCCGAGATGATGAGACCCGTATTGGCCATCCAGATTGCCTGCTCGTGATTGCGATGCTCCGTATACATCGAACGAATGACGGCGATGTCGTCGGCGTGCGAGGCGATTCCCGGCAAGGCCTCGGAGAACTCCAGGCCGCTCTGGCCGTGCCGCGAGAATTTGAACGGACTGCCGAGCAGATACGTCGTGCGATTCTCGTCGTCGGCGACTTCAGCCGGAGGGGGCTTGCCATCCAGTCGAGACAACTCGGGCTTCGGGTCGAGCAAATCGACCTGACTCGGACCGCCGTGCATGAAGAGTTGAATGACGGCTCGCGCCCGGGGCGCGTGGTCCGGAGATTTGGGGAGCAGATTGAGGCCCGCGGCGCCGCTCGCGAAAGCCGGTCGTTCGAATTCGCCCAACAAGGCGCCCAGCGCTATGCCGCCGAATCCGCTGCCCATGCGAGCCAGCGTGTCTCGTCGTGAGAGGCGTTCGACGTGGGAACGGATTCTGTCGTGCATTTGCGGGTCTTTCCTAATCGACGTACACGAATTCATTCGCCGCCAGCAGCATGTGACAAAGATCGGCCAGTGCGTTCTTGCGCGCCACGTCGGCCTGGTCGCCTCGCGCCAGGTAACGAGCCTCTTGAGCGGCTGCGAAATCGTTCAAAACCGTCAGTTCGTCTGTCGCGGCGGTGCGCGACCAGGCCGCGAGGACTGCGAAGGGAACAGGCGCGTCGGGGGCTTCTCGCAGAGCACGGTCGGCCAAGGCGCGCGCGACGATGACGGCCCCATCGCTATTGAGCAGCGTCAGCGCCTGCGTCGAAACCGTCGACCGGCTGCGCCGCGTGCAGTTGATCTCCATCACCGGCTGGTCGTACGACTGCAACATCGTCAGCGGGTTGCCTCGCAAGATCTGCAAATAGATCGAACGCCGGCGATCGTTCTGGCCGTCCGCCACGTTCACTTCGCCGTCAGGACGACGAACCACCGCAATCGGATTGCCGAAGAACTGCCGATCGACAAGCCCCGCGACGCTGATCATCGCATCGCGCAGCGGCTCGGCATCGATGCGCCGCAATCGGAATCGCCATAACAATCGGTTATCGGGATCGACCTGCCTGGCCCGTGCATGGGCCGTTTCATCGAATGCCGAGCGTTGGCGATAGGCGCTCGACGTCATGATCAGCCGATGGACGTGCTTGATACTCCAGCCGGTCTCGACGAACTCCCGCGCCAGCCAATCGAGCAACTGCGGATGGCTGGGAGGCGATCCCAGCGTGCCAAAGTCTTCCGGCGTCGCCACGATGCCTTCGCCAAAGTGATGCAGCCAGATGCGATTGACCATCACGCGCGCCGTGAGCGGGTGCCCGGGCTGAGTCAGCCAGCGAGCAAACGCCAGACGTCGCCCCGACGTTTTCGATTCCGCTGGCGGCGCCGTCCACTGAAAGGCGACCGGCGTCGCCAGCGACGACAGAACGCCCGGTTCCACCGGCGGGCCGGGAGTGAGTGCGTCGCCGCGGCGCAACAGTGGCGTCGTCACAGGTCCCGGCAAATCGTAAAGTGCACGCAGCTCGTCAAAGTGCCTCCGCTGCCGTTCTTGCCCGGCGACCGCTTTGTTGCGTTGATCCCTCCCCTGCCGATAGTCGGAAAATGTTTCAGGCAGCAGCTTGTCGAGAGTCTTGTCGTCTGGTTGCAGCAGCGGCTGAAATTTCTCCGCCAGGTACTTCTCGACTTCGGTCCGCTGGTCTGCGGCTTTGCCCAGCGCCTGTTTCACGTCGGCGCGAATCGGCTCGGGCACCGTCCCCAGTCGATCGTCAAACAGCTTTTGCTTGTACTGAGCCCGCAACTCGACCAGTTCCTGCTTCAACCGGCCGATTTCGGGGTCGAGCTTTTCGTTGTGCTCGTCCGCCGCCTTTTTCTGGGACGCCGAAGCAACCAGGACGCGGCGCTCCATCTGCGGAATCCATTGTCGCGGGCGCAGCGCCGCCGTAAAGATCGCCTGCAGGCGGTAATATTCAACCTGCGGAATCGGATCAAATTTGTGGCTGTGACAGCGAGCACATTGCAACGTCAGTCCCATCGTCGATGAGGCCACGATCTGCAGCGTGTCGTTGAGCGTCGGATAGAAATATTGCGCGTCGGCGTTCTTGATTGTCGAGAAATCAGGCCGGCTCGAATCGGCCGCGCAGCGCAGGTAGCCGGTCGCAGTGACCGCCTCGACGACGTCGTCCGGCAGACGATCCAGAGTCTCGTAAGCGGTCCAATAGTCCGACAACTCGTCCCCAGCCAGTTGCTCCTGCAAAAAGCGGTCGTAAGGTTTGTCGCTGTTGAACGCCCGGATGACGTAGTCGCGATAGCGGAAGGCCGTCGGGAGTTGCCGGTCTTCCGACAGCACGCCGGCCGAATCCGCATAGCCCGCGAGATCCAGCCAATGACGGCCCCAGCGCTCGCCGTAGTGGGGACTGGCCAGCAGGCGCTCGATCAGCCGCTCGTACGCCCGGTCATCCTGATCGGCGAGAAACTCGCGGACCTCCTCGGGTGACGGGGGCAAGCCGAGCAGATCGAAGAAGGCCCGTCGCAGCAGAACTTCGCGGCTGGCCTCGCCTGATAAACGAAGCCCTTTGCCTTCCAGCGCAGAAATGATAAACGCGTCGATCGAGTTTCGTATCCGGTTCGGCTCCCGAACATTCGGGACGCGGGGGCGAACGACGGGGCGAAACGACCAATGGTCGCTCGGCGAATCAGCGGCTTGTTCCTTGAGATCACTGGCGTCGTCATCGGCTGGGTCGACCGCCGCTGCGCCGTCGTTGATCCACGAACGAATGATCCCCTTCTCTTCGGCAGAGAGAGGCGGTCCTCCCTGCGGCATTTCATTCGACGCCAGTTTCTCCCACAACAGGCTCGACTCGGCGGCCGCGATCCGCATCGCCGGGCCCGACTTCCCGCCGCGCAAAACCTCGCGGCGCGTCGTCAATCTCAGACCGCGTTGCGGATCAACTCCCGCATGGCACTTGATGCAACGGGCCTTGAAGATCGGCAGCACATGTTCTTCGAACGTGATCCTGGGTTTGCCCTGCGGCGGTTCTTCCGCCGCGCGAACCGGCAGCGACAAGGCCATGAGAATAATAGAGAGAGCCGCTGCGGAATCAGCCGCGATGCCCGCGAATCTCGATTTACGCTCGGCCGCCAGAGGCCAGTAGGAGGGGATCCGCTGGGGCACGATTTGGCGGCTCCTGGTCGTCGCGAACCGGTGAGTCCTGACCGGAACGGTCGTAAATCGTCAGCCGCCGCAGAGGGTTCGTAAGCCGTTACGCTCGGCGACGTTGAAAACAATTCCCCACCCTGGATTCGAACCAGGACTGAATGATCCAGAGTCATTCGTGCTACCGTTACACCAGCGGGGAGTCTCAAGCGGGCTACCGCCGGGCGGAATGATCGCATTCCGCTCGCCGCCGCCGTGCTTAAAGGCAAGTTACGGCGGACGAAGGGGTTTCGTCAAGAGGACTGTAAAAAATGCAAAACTCCTAGCGACTCGTTTTCGAGTTTTCGCTAAAATCCCGAGCTTGCATTGCAAAAAGGGTAGGAGAAGCCGTCGCCGGGATCGGCGGCAGTACGGTTGTGTACTTCGCGGGCTGCGGTGGTCATTTCAGAACGCGACGGAGATTTTCGAATGGATGCTGTCACGTCAAAACTGCGGACTCCGCGGCAGATTGCCGGCCCCGCGCCGCTTACGGTCTCGACTCCCCCGACACTGGGCCGATTCGCCCCGAACCTGGATTCACAGGGCCCAAGTTCACAGGGGCAAAGTCCGCAGGCTGCGAAGCATGCGCCTTGGCCGCCAGCGGCGACCATGCGGCCGCGCGCCGAGGCGCCGAATCCCAAGCCTCGCGAGTCGGTCCCTGCGGCGCCGCCGCAGATGCGTCCCCCGGCCACCGGCGAGACGCAGCCTCCCCTCGTTCCTCCGGCGAACGCAGAAAGGACGAACGTCAAGAATGACCGCGGGCAGGCACCGCGCCTCGGTGTGGGCTATCGAGCGGCGGGTGTCATGTTGACGGCCATTGCAGGGGCTGTTTTGGCGGCGCTGGGGACTTCGCTGGCCGAGGGGGATTCGGATCCTGCGCTGGTGAACGGCGAGCATCCAGGCCGGCACAAGAACCGTTTGTCGCGCGAGACCAGCCCGTACCTGCTGCTGCACGCTCACAATCCGGTCGACTGGTATCCGTGGGGCCCCGAAGCGCTCGAAAAGGCGAAGAAAGAAGACAAGCCGATTTTCCTGTCGATCGGTTACAGCAGTTGTCATTGGTGCCACGTCATGGAAAAGAAGGTGTTCTCGGACCCCGAGATCGCCCGCTACATGAACGAGAATTTCGTGAACATCAAGGTTGACCGCGAAGAACGCCCCGACCTCGACGATGTTTACATGATGGCGCTCCAGACCTATTACCGGGCGATGAAGTCGCCTCAGACAGGCGGCTGGCCGTTGTCGATCTTCCTGACGCCCGACGGCCGACCTTTGGGTGGGGGAACGTATTTTCCACCGGAAGACGACAATGGACGTGTCGGTTTTCCCACGCTGATGAATCGCGTCGTGACGACCTGGCGCGACAATCGCAAGCAACTCGAAGACAATGCAGATATCCTCGCCGATGGCGTGCGGGCCAGCCTGAAAACGCGCGCCCTGCCGGCGGCAGGTCCTCTCGATCACGCGATCGTCATCCCCGTCATCAAGAACCTGGGAGACACCTATGACGAGGAATATGGCGGCTTTGGATTCACCGCCAAGTCTCCCGATCGGCCGAAATTTCCTGTGCCGACCCGGCTGGCCCTGCTGCAATATGAGGCCAAGCGACGGAACAACGAGGAGGCGGGAAAAATGCTGTACAACACGCTCGACAAAATGGCCGCGGGGGGCATCTATGACCACGTCGGCGGAGGTTTTCATCGCTACAGCACCGACCGCTACTGGCGGATTCCGCATTTCGAAAAGATGCTGTACGACAACGCCCAACTGACCGATGTTTACGCCGAGGCGTACCGGCACACCAATCAGCGGCATTATAAAGACGTCGTCGAAGAGACAATCGAATTCGTGTTCCGCGAGCTGCGTCATTCGGGAGGCGCGTTCTATGCCGCCCTGGACGCCGATTCCGAAGGAGTCGAAGGAAAATACTACGTCTGGACCAATCGCGAGTTGGAAAAGGTGTTGACCGCCGATGATCTGAAAATCTGCAACGCCGTGTACGGCACGGGGGGCGACCAGAACTTCGAGATCGGGCACGTCCTGGAGATGCTGCAGTCGATCGACGAAACCGCCAAACTGCTCAGGGTGCCGGCGCTGCAACTGAACAAGCGGCGGCTGGAGATCGGGAAGAAACTGCTGGCTGCGCGGCAGCAGCGCCGCCGCCCGGCCCTCGACGACAAGATCCTGGTGTCGTGGAATGGCCTGATGATCCGCGCCCTGGCCAAGGCCGGAGTGATCCTGCAGAAACCGGAATACGTGCAGGCTGCCGAAAAAGCGGCCAATTTCATACTGTCGGAAATGCGCGACGATCAGGGACGGTTGCTGCACAGCTATGCCGGGGGCAAGGCCAAATTGAACGCCTATCTCGACGACTATGCCTTTCTCATTGAGGGATTGCTGGCCTTGCACCTGGCGACCGGGGACGACAAGTGGGCCAACGCCGCCCGCCGCCTGTCGGACTTGCAATTGCAAATGTTCTGGGACGAGGAAGGCCACGGGTGCTATTTCACGTCGCATCAGCACGAGGCGCTGCTCGCACGGACGAAGAATGCGTACGATTCGGTGTTGCCTTC
The DNA here is from genome assembly GCA_036501235.1 of Planctomycetaceae bacterium. Lineage (GTDB taxonomy): Bacteria > Planctomycetota > Planctomycetia > Planctomycetales > Planctomycetaceae > JACQFH01. The sequence goes on along the minus strand of DASYAR010000352.1, from coordinate 13,203 downwards.
GGGGAACAGCGTTTCGGTCCGCAATCTGCTGCGGCTGGCGTCGTTCAGCAAGCAGCTCGAGTATCGCGACCGCGCCCGCGAGACGCTCGAGCTGTTCACCCCGCTGATTCAAGGATCGCCCAGCGGGCTGACCAACATGGCGCTGGCGCTGTCGGAGTTTCTCGACACGGCCGAAACGGCCTTCAAGAGCCCGCGATTGCAGGGTTCGACGCTGGGAATTGCGCCCGATTCCGAGATTGTCTTGACTGGTGGGAAAGAAGACGAGGACAGTCCAAAACCGTCGAAGAAGGGACAGAAGCCGGCCATCGTCACCGGACAGGCGTTTCTATCGGTCGACAAGCTCCCCCCCGGCAAGACGTGCAAAGTTCTCGTGCAATTGCAGATTGCAGAAGGCTGGCACATTCATGCCAACCCGGCGGGAGATCCCGATCTCGACCTGGCAACGGAAGTCGAGCTCGAACAGTCGAAGCTGGGGATCGAGCTGACGAAACTCCGCTTCCCCAAGGGCAAGTCGGTCGAGCGGGGGCCGGATGAAAAACCGCAGAGCTTGTACATGGGCAAAGTCTCCGTGGTCGGACAGTTCGACGTTCCCGCGAAGGCGGCCGGAGGCGAAGAAGAGCTGGTCGTCACCGTCATGTTTCAGGCGTGCGACGACGCTCAATGCCTGGCGCCCAAAAAGCTGAAGCTCAAGCTGCCGGTGAAAGTCGCCAGACCCAATGAGCCGGTGAAATCGATCAACGAAGCGCTGTTCGCGCCGCCAGCGGCGAAGAAGAAATAAATTCGTCGACCAGGTTCGTCTCGAAAGGAATCGAAGATGATCAAGTTCTGCAAAGGAGTGTTGGGAACGCTGATGGCGATCGTCTGCATTGCCGCAATTTCCGGTTCGACGTTGTTCATCAAAGATCGGTATGACCAGGCGATCGAGGCGGCGGTCCAGGCGCGGCTCGCCGAGCGCGGTCAAAATGCCGATCTCGAATTGCCGGACCTGAGCAGGCTGGAAGAGGTGCCCGGCCGGCAAAAGGTCGTGTCGGCCGGATACGACCCGGCCGCGGCAAAAGCCATCATCGACGAAGCGCTGCGCGACGCCAGCCCGGAAGAGCGGGAGATCTGGGTGGAAGAATTGAAGCAGCGGTCTCCCCAGGAGATCCGCGAGATCCTGGCGCTCCGCAATCGGTTCTCTGTGCCGATCAGTTCGATTCCCGATAGTGAGGTGGAATTCGTCGCATCGTCATCGGAAAGCGAACCACCGAAGACGTTGCCCGAGATGAGCGTCTCCCAGGCGAACCCGTTGCCCGCCGACTCGCAGGCGTTGATTGCGTCGTCGATTGAAGCGATTCAGACGGCCGAGCAAGTGATCCTCAATAATATCGCCAATGCGAATACGATCGGATTCAAACGGAGTCGCGTGCTGTTCGGGGATCTGGCGTACCGGCAGACAACGCAGCCCGGGCAGACCGACAATCGGGGACGGATCACGACGACGGGAGTGTCACTGGGATCCGGCATCGGAATTTCTGCGACGCAGGTGGACGTTTCTCAGGGTCGGCTGAAACACACCCGGCAGTCTCTCGACCTGACGATTCAGGGAGACGGGTATTTTCAAATCAACGATGAAAACGAGTTCCTGTACACGCGGGTCGGCTCGTTTTCGGTCAACGCCAATGGCCAGATCGTACTGGTCTCAAAAGACTGCGGACGGGTTGTGGAACCGGCGATCACAATCCCGCAGGATACCATCCAGATCAGTATCGGCCACGATGGAATTGTTTCGGTTCAGCAGCAGGGACAAACCCTATTGAACCAAATGGGCAATATTCAACTCGCGAGATTTATCAATCCTTTGGGTCTCGTCGCGAAGGGAGACAACCTGTTCCGACAATCCACGGCGTCCGGCCACCCGACCATCTCGACGCCCGGACAAGATGGTCTCGGCGAAATCCGGCAGGAGTATCTCGAAGAGTCGAATGTCTCGATCGACGACGAACTGGCAGACTTGCGCCGGCTCCGCGAACAGCTCAAGGCCTTGCGGCAACTCCACACCGAATCGGCCGATCCCGCCTGGTAGGGCTGGATTTCCAGCCTGACGAGGCTCCGGGTTAAACGATTCGGTAGGTGTTACTACTGTGGAATGCGCGTAATCCAAGCGATGGCTTCTTCGCGGTTTTTGAGCCGCCCGTCGAGCTGCTCGTCGCGGACGGCGTCGAGCAATTCCTTGAACCGCGGGCCGGGAACCAGTCCCAACTCGTGCAGGTCCTTCCCGGTGATGAGCGGCGGCGGATTGATTTCCTCGGCCGGGGTCACACGTAAATAGTCCTCGCAGAATTCGACGTCGGTCAGGTTCTCACCGCGGGCAACGACCTGCGCGCGGGCCAAAACCATTAGCTCAGGAATCAATCCCTGGGCCAGTAGGCGCTTCAAGCGATGGAGGGGCCACGTCGGCGTACCTTGCAGCGCGTGCCGATGCTCGATCAGCCATGCCACGTCATGGCACTCATCGTTCGAGAGCTTAAGCCGTCGGCAGATCGTCTCGGCCAGCCTGCCGGCCTCGTCCGCTGTGCCGTCGCCAGCGACGTCGTGCAAAGTTGTCGCCAGCGCCAATTCGAACCGCGGATTGTCGAGTGATTCGAGGGCCTGGAGAGTCGACAGCCAGCGATCTGCTCCGGCAGGTAACCCGCTTGTCGCAGTGACAGGGGCTAGCTCGTGCAGGATGACGTTGAGCAGATGCAAATCGTGCGTGAGCTCGAGTGCCCGTCGCCGCCGGGGATGGACGAGCATCTTTTTCAGTTCCTCAGCGATCCGCTCCTGGCTGACGACGAGGATCTCGGCGGCCATCGCCCGGACGGCGGCGGCCGTTTGCGGATCGAGATCGAAACCGAAACGGGCGACAAACCGTACGGCACGCAGCATCCGCAGCTTGTCTTCGCGGAACCGGGCCAGTGGATCGCCGATGGCCCGAATCATTTTGCGGACAAGATCGTCGCGACCTCCCACATAATCGAACACCTGCTCGGCCAGCGGATCGTAGAACATGCCGTTGATTGTGAAGTCGCGGCGCTGGGCGTCTTCTTCGGCCGTGGCAAAGGTGACATTTTCCGGGTGCCGCCCGTCGAGATACGGGCCTTCCGCGCGAAACGTGGCGACCTCGACGTCGCCCGCCGGGCTGCGCCGCAGACCATGTACGAGAATGACTCCAAAACTGGCGCCGATGGCGAGCGTCCGCTTCGGCCCAAACAGCTTCTGGACTTCCTCAGGGCGGGCGCTGGTGGCCACGTCATAGTCGTCGGGGGGATGCCCCAGCAGCAGATCGCGGACGCAGCCGCCGGCCCACAAAGCGCGGAACCCGGCGCCTTGCAGCGTGCGGACGACTTCCACCGCAAACTCGCGTTTCGGATCGGCGGCCGACATTAGAATGTGTATTCCCGCCCCGGCTCTCCGATTTGGACGTTCGGCAAGCCCAGGCTTTGCAACTCGGCCAGCACGGCCGAACGATACGCCGGCTTGATGTGTACGGCAATCACCGGAACGTCGCGTTTGAGTTTGCGAACTTCCCCCTCGAATTTTGCGGGGGTCAAATGCATCGATTTCACGGCCAGCCAGTCCATCGAGTTCGGAAAGCTGCACTCCAGGAAACAGGCCTTCAGGTTGGAAGCAGAGTTGATTACGTCCCAGATCGCGTCGGTCGGAGACGTATCGGAGACGACGGCAATCGAGCTGGCGCCGTCGCTGACGACGAACCCCAACGTCGGTACGAGATGGTCGAGCTCCACCGGGGTGACGCGATATTTTCCCACGGACACCGTCTGGCCCGATTCGATGACTTGAGTTCGCAAAAACGGAGTTTCGGTCTCCGACAGGCGGAACAGGTCGGGCCAGATCCGGTTGTTGAAGAAGTCGCCGCGCAAGCTGTCGAGGGTTTCGCGATTGGCGTAAATCTTGGGGGCCGTCGGCCCCGGACGATATACATTGTCGAGAAAACTCGGTAGCGATGCGATATGGTCGATATGCGTGTGCGACAGAAAGACGTCCTGGATCTTCTCTTGAAGCGTGGGGGGCGACAACAATCCGATGCTCCCGGCATCGATCGCCAGAACGTCGTCAATCAAATACGACATCAGGAATTGATGCCCGTCGTTGCCTCCGCTGGCGGAGCAGAGAAGTTTGACTTTCACGTCTTGGTCTCGTCAATCGGTCAGGCCAACAGCCAGCTCGTCCGTCTGCGCGGCAAGCGTCCTGCTCGCCAGGAGTTATTCCTAGAGTAACCCGTCACTCGACGGCCCGCAACCGGTTGCCTCGGCGGGTGGCGTTTGGGTCTTACGGATACCGATACGCCATCTGCGAGTTCTTCCAGAAGAACTTCTCGACTGCCGACGCACCGCGGCCTGTCACATACTGATTGACGATGGAAAACAGCGTTTTGTAAGACGCATAGCGATCGCTCACGGGCCAGTTGCTCCCGTAAATCAGTCGGTCGTCGCCAAAGATTTCCCAGATCGCGTCCAGCACGGGGCGATAGAAATCGACGTCGGCCGGCACGCGCGACTTGTCGCCGGTCTTCGGCCGGGCATGTTCGACCAAAGCCGAGACTTTACAGAACACGCGTGGGCGCCCGGCGGCCGCCTGCATCCCCGCCCGCCATTCCGCAGGCGGCGCAGCGCCGTCGATATCGACGTTCGCCAGGTGATTGATGACGATCCGCAGGTCGGGAATCCGCTCCGCCAGCCGGGCGACGTCGGCGGGCATCGACGGACCGCCGTTGACGTCGAGCTCGAGATCTCGCTCCGCCAGCCGGCGCAAATCGGCCAGATATTCCGGTTGTTGCAGGCCCGCTCGCAAGGAGTCGTGCCCGATGCGAATGCCGCGGAAGATTTTGTTTGCGGCGAACCGCTTCAAGTTTTCGGCGAACATTGCCTGTCCCGGCGTCAGATTCCCAACGACGCCGACGATCGACCGATTCTTGGCGGCCAATTCCAACAGCCAGGCGTTGTCTTCGATTCGGGGACTGGCCTCGACGACCACGGTCTTCGTGACTCCCAGCGGCGCCGCCTGTTCCAGAAAATGCTGCGGAAGAACTGTGCGGTACAGCGACTGATCGTCCTGACTCGGCCACGGGATCCCTTCCGGCCGCGTCGGATCATAAAAGTGCGTGTGGCAATCGACGATGGCCGGCCGATCGGCCGTTTGAGCTGGAACTTCGGCCTGGCCCAGCACGATTCCAGCAGCCAGACCGGCGCCCGATCTCAGAAAGTCTCGGCGCGTTGTGGTCATCAGTAATTCCTGGCAGGTTACGGTTTGCATGTCGTTAACGGTATTCACCGCTGCTCCAAACCGCCAGCAACACGTCGTTCGCCGTCGATTTGCCGCGGTAGCATCAGGCTCGATCGCCGACTGGGGCCACAGCTTCTTCCAGAAACCGATGCAGGGGGCGGTATTCCCAGGGCGTCCCCGTCTCCTCGTGCAATTGTTTGAGTCGCGCGATGGACCGCTCGGTCAGGGCTTCGCCCGTGCCGGCGTAGTTCGGGTCGCAGAAATAGACGCGGCAGCCCAGCGGTCGCCGCTCCCGGGCCGTGCACAGGCCGTCGATCTGGAACGGGCAGCCAGCCTCATCCACCTTTGCGTTCTCCGGCAGGCCCGGTTCGAGAAGCAGCTCGGCTTCGGGACGCGAGATGAATAACGTGTGACCGTATTCCAGGAAGCGGCAACAGCGGCCACTCAGCTCACAAATCGGGGCGGCGGTGGCGATGTCGACGGCAAGCTCGTCGTAGATCGCCAGCAGCCCTTCGCGCAATGGAGTCATAAATGGAAGACGGCCGCCTGGGCCTCGATCTTTTCGATCGTATAAAGCTGCCCATGCCCGGCCCCGGGACAGACCGCTTCGACCGCTTTCCACGCGCGGGGCGATGAAATATTGGAGTCCCAGAATGGCCATGTTCGGCACTGCCGCGGGCGAACGGGATAGATTGTGCATCGCCGCTGTTCGGGATGCAAAAACGTGCAATCGCCGCTGCCGGCGAATTCCTTGAGGCTCGTCCGATTGCCGACCCGCCGCGCGTGCTCGGCGCGAACTTCTTCCAGCGGCTTGCCGAGAAATTCGGCAATCTGCAGGAGCTCTTCTTCGGTAACCCAGACGTAGCCTTCCGGGCCTGAACAGCAATTACCGCATTGCGTGCACTGGAACCGCAGGCCGTCCTTGTACCATTTTTCGTCGCTCATACCGGGTATTGTAAATTGCCCCGGCACAGCCCGCAACGCGCCGCCCGTAGGGCGGGTTTTCCAACCTGCCCGTGTTGTTATTCGCCTCCACCACCAAGAGGGTGGTCCGACCGTGTGCTCTCGCGCGGCCGCGATGAGCGGTGGTCCCAGTCGGGTCATTTACCGGCAAGATTTCGACACCGTTCCGGTCCGAATGGCCGCGGGACTCGCCGGTCGCAAATAGCAACTCATTCGACTGCATCGACTTCAATGAGGGTCACTTGAAAGACCGCCTTTTCATTGCCATGTAGCTCTGTCGTCGCCCCATCGGTGACGTGATTCGAGACAGTCTGGCTCATAAATCCGGCCAAAATCACTGGTTTTCCCGGTTCCAGCTCAATCGCTGTCGCGACGCGTCTGCCGTCTTCGATTTCTTGCTTCGATCCATCGGGTTTGGATAAAAAATCACCTGTCTTGTGGAATTGTCCGAAATCGATTTCCAGTCGCAACTTTCCGTCGTCGGTATCCGCGAGTTTGCCCTTGGCGAACAGGTAGTCATCGGCCCAACTCGTCTTGGCGTGGAATCTCCGATTCCGTGCTACGAGGAATTCGAGCGTCCGCACATCGGACTCTTTGTCGATCTTCTCTTTGCCGGGTATTGTCACCGTCACAGTCGTTGAATCATTGGTTACTTCGAGTTTGAGAACATACTCCGGCACTGGACGCGGGGCCGCGTCGGCTGCAAAGACACTGCAAAGGAGTACCATGATCGTTCGGTGCATTTGGTCGTTCTCCTCTGATCTCTGATTGCGCAAAGTGCATATTCGTCACTTTCCGGACGACCATTTTGCAGGAGGTCGCCGGCCCGCAACGGGACCATCTTACCGTCGCTGGTCAACCGGCCGAGCCGAAATTCTGGCTGTCGTATCGCCGAGCAGCACGAGCGTCGTACCCGATTTCAGGAACCACGGGCTGCGCTCGATCACGCCGATCCGTGGCGGAAGCGACTCGGCCATTCGCTCGTACTCCTCGACCGTCGTGACCAGGAATGATCTTGAAGTTTCATTGCTGAGGAATTTGACAGCCGGCGCCGCTTCCGAGAATTGTTCAACACGCTCGTTGCAATAGAAGACGAATCCCGGCCGAAAATACTGATACACGGCGATCCGGGCGTCGCCGGCCGGGCAGCGCTCGTGAATCGCCGCGGCAAAGGGGGGTGTATTCTGATGGCTGTCGACGCGCACGGCCGCGACTGCGAACAGGCCGATCGAAAACACGACCGCCGTCGCCGTCAGGCTTGCCAGGGCTCGCGTAATCTGACGACGTTCGGTATACCACGCGCACAGGATTGCGCCGGGAATGAGCGGCAGTCCCGTCAGTGCCAGGAGTTGTTCGCCTGGCAGATGGACACTTGCCACGAACGGCACCACGACAACGATTCCCAGTCCCACCAGTCCCACCGTGGCCCAGGCGGCGCGCCGCCAGAACTTGGGATAGATCTCGACATCGCGAATCCAGCGGTCGAGAAAGCAGGCTGTGCCCAGGGCCAGTGCGGGATATGCCGGGATGACGTAATGCGGAAATTTCGTGACGGCCAGCGAAAAGAGCCCCACCCAGACGGTGAACCACGCCACGATCAGGCGATCCGCGGGCCGCGACGATTGCGGGTCGCGCATACGCCGCGCGAGCTCAAGGCACGTCGGGCTGAGAAAGATGCTCCACGGAAAGAACCCCACGCAGATCGCCAACAGGTAATACACGGCCGGTCCGCTGTGATTGTCCATCGTCGCCGTGAAGCGGTGGAAGTGATGGATGCCGAAGAACCCCTCCAGAAACTCGCCTCGCGTGCGGATGCTCACGGCGACAAACCACGGACCGGCGACGAGCAGCGTCATGGCGATGGCCGTCAGAGGGCGCATGGCCCAGATCGTTCGCAGGATGTGTCGTGGAGCGAAGGTTGCCGAGAGGAAGTGCCATGTGGCGTGGATTGTTACTCGGAGTCGAACCCCGAGCGCGGATGTGGGGGAAGGCGACGATTGAGAATTGAAAATTGAGAATTGAGAATTGAGAATTGGGGAGTGTGCGGAGACAGGGCGTTTGGCGTGTTGTAATAGCAAGAACAGGCCCAGCACGGCGGTCGGCAAGACGACTCCGATCGGGCCTTTGACCATCACCGCCAGGCCCATCGACGCGTAAAGCAGCGTCCAGGTTTTCCACGTCGTCGGCCGGCACGCGTCTTCATCCAGCCACACAAGCTGTGCTGCGGATTCACCGTCAACCAGACGGCGGACTGCCTGGTTGCGGACGAAAAAATAGATCGGCAGCGTGCAGAAGAACAATAGCTCGGCGTCGCAGGTTGCGGCGCGGGCGATCACGATGTAATTCAAGCTCGTCGCCAGAACGATGCCGGCCCAGAAGCCGACTTGCGGCGAGTACAGGATCCGCCCCAGTCGCCAGACGAGCAGTGCCGAGGCCATGCCGAACGCGGCCGACGGTAAACGCGACGCAAACTCTGTGACGCCCAGCAGATGAAACGCGCCGATCATCATCCAGTACATGAACGGCGGTTTGTGCGCGAACAACGTCTGATTGAACCACGGGACGATCAGGTCGCCACGATCGAACATCTCGCGGGCGGTTTGTGCGAAGTAGGTCTCGTCGTCGTCCCAGAGGCGTGTCGAACCCAGGCCGGTGAGATATACCGCCGCCGCCACGGCGACCAACGCCAAACCCTGTCGCACTTGCAGCGGCATCCTTGCCCTCATCGACGACTTGAACTTCCAAAGAAAGATTCCGGCGGAAGTCTAGAGGAGTTGCACAATCAGGGCAACGTCAATTTCCGGCAGCGCACAACCGGGAATCCACGACGGGGTTTGCAAAATGGCCCCTGCCGGTTTACCTGGCGAGTGAAGAAAGTTGGCAGGTAGACATCAGACGCTCATGTGCGACCCTGCATGATTGAATAGCACGTATCCCCCCGGTTAGTATGTCAGGCCGTCAACGATCGACTCTCCGCCGGGCCTCTACGGCGGTCATACCGTACGTACTGGGAACCGGTGATGGATTTAACACAGGTTGCGGAGCGTTTTCAGCGGGCCACGGGGGAAATCGGCAAGGTTTTAGTGGGGCAGCACGATCTGGTCGAGGCGACCCTGATCGCCTTGTTTTGCGAGGGCAACATCCTGATCGAAGGGGTGCCCGGGCTCGGGAAGACGCTGCTCGTCAATACGCTCAGCAAGGTCCTGTCGTGCGGGTTCAAGCGGGTGCAATTCACCCCCGACCTCATGCCTTCCGACCTGACCGGCCATTCCATCTACAACATGGCCGACCGCCAGTTCATTTTCAACCGCGGACCGATCTTCACCAACCTGCTGCTGGCCGACGAAATCAACCGCGCCCCGGCCAAGACTCAATCGGCCCTGCTGGAAGCCATGCAGGAGCGGCAGGTGACTGTCGACGGAACGACCTATTCACTCGATCGTCCCTTCATCACCATTGCCACGCAAAATCCCCTCGAACAGGAAGGGACGTATCCGCTCCCCGAGGCGCAGCTCGACCGTTTCATGTTCAAGCTGCTCGTCGGCTATCCGTCGACGACCGAAGAGCAATCGATTCTGCAGCACTATGCCGACGGCCGTGACTCCCGTGATCTGTCGCGATTTGACTTGCAGCAGGTGCTGACTGGTCCAGAGGTGCTGGAAGTCCAGCAGGCCAGCCTGGGTGTGATCGTCGAACCGTCCATCATCAATTACATCACGGCCATCGTCACCCGCACGCGCAACTGGCACTCGATCGCCGTCGGCGCCAGTCCCCGCGCGGGGGTCAACATGCTGCTGGCGTCGCGTGCGATGTCGGCCTGCCACGGCCGGAATTTCGTCGTCCCTGACGACGTGAAAGAGCTGGCGCCGTGGGTGCTGCGGCATCGGATCAGGCTCCGTCCCGAGGCGGAAATCGAAGGCGTTTCCACAGACGACACCGTGCGTGAGATCCTCGACGCGGTGGAGGCCCCGCGCCAATGACGCCGCGCTGGCCGCTGCTGCTGCTGTTTTTGCTGGCCGGGGCCGTGTTTTCGGCGCCGGCGGTGGCCTCGATCGTCATCGACGTCGAGCCGATCACGGCTCGCTGGTTGCACTTCGGCGGAGTGACGCTCAATCTGTTCGTCTTCGGGCTGGCATTGCTCGATATGGCCCTTTCCCCTTCGCTGCGCAACATCGACCTCGAACGCGAGATGAGCGACGTCATGAGCGTCGGCGCGCGAAACGCCATTCGCGTCTGGCTGACCAACCGCAACCGCCAATCGGTGACCGTCGAATTTCAGGATGAGCCTCCCCAGCCGTCCGCCACAGATGGGCTCCCCTTTGTCATGAAGCTGGCCCCACGAAAGGCGCGCTATCGCGTTTATCACGTCGAGCCGCACCATCGCGGACCGACCCGCTTTGGCGACGTCTTTCTCCGCTCTCGCAGCCTGCTCGGGTTCTGGAACTATTTCGATCAGCGCAGGGCCGCGAGAGAGGTGCGGGTGTACCCGGATATCCAGGCGGTGCGCGGCATCGAGCTCTTGGCCCGTCGCAACCGGCTGGCAGAGACGGGGCTGAAGCTCTCTCGCCTGCGCGGCCGGGGGAGCGAGTTCGACCGTCTCCGCGAGTACCGCCGTGAAGACGAATACCGGCACATCGACTGGAAGGCGACCGCCCGACAGCAGCAGCTCATCAGTCGCGAGTACGTCGTCGAGCGGAACCAGAACATCCTGATCGTGCTCGATTGCGGCCGGTCGATGTGCAACGAGCTGGGCGGCATCACGCATCTCGATCGGGCGCTCAACGCGGCGATCGTGCTCAGTTACATTGCCCTCAGGCAGGGAGACAACGTCGGCTTTCTGGCGTTTTCGAACCGGGCCGAGCGCTGGGTCCGCCCGGTCCGCGGCGCGGGTGCGATTCAAACCATCATTCGGCACACTTACGACATTGCCCCCCGTTACGACGCGTCGGATTACAGCCTGATGGTCGAAGAGCTCCGCCGTCGGTTTCGTAAACGGTCGCTCGTCGTCTTGCTCACGCATGCGCTCGACGAGCTGCATCTGGCCGCCATCAGCCGGCACGTCCGCGAATTGCGATCGCCGCACCTGGTGCTGGCGTCGTTCCTGCGCAACGTCCCTCTGTACGAGCGGATGCAGAGCATTCCCACCACCGACGTCGACGCCTTCCAGATCGCCGCCGCGGCGGAAATGGTGCATGCCCAAACCCGGCAGATCGCCGAGCTGAGTCACTCGGGCCTCCTGATCCTCGACACTCTTCCCGAACAACTCACCGCCGACCTGATCAGCCGCTATCTCGACATCAAAGCCCGGCATCTCCTGTGATCAAAACTTTCCCTCCCCTTCGATAAGGGGGGGTGTCGTGGATTGTCGCTCGGGTTCAAATCGACGACCGATCAGCCATTGCACATTGAAAATTGAGATTTTGAAATTTCAAATTTGCAGTTTTCAATTTGCAATCATCTCTTGTGTCCTCGGAATCGCAAGGTTGGCCGTCTGCCCATGCACCCGTCAAACTGACTCGTGTCCCTGACACCGCAGAGATAAGCCCTGCGGCTCGCTGGGGCGAGTTCCGCAGTCTTGCGAGCGGCGCGATCTCTTCTATAATACAACCACGAATCGGGGCGGTAGCTCAGTTGGGAGAGCGCTGCGTTCGCAATGCAGAGGTCGCGAGTTCAACTCTCGTCCGCTCCACTTTACGACACCCGCTGACAGTATTTGTCAGCGGGCCTTTACCTTTGGCAGCGATTGACGTTAAGTCGCGAGGGTAATGCGGCGAGACATCTGGTCGGTCGGTTGCCGTCGGGTCTGCAATTGACGCTGATTTGCATGGAATGACGCCAGTCCGTGCAAGCACCGCTGCAAGCGAGGAAGCGTGGTCGGTGCCGGTTGCTTTTGTGACTTCTCCGGCCGGCTGGCGCCCACCATCCAAGGGCATCGCTGGCAGCGAATCCATCGCGCCATGAACGTCGAGTAGTTTCGGGTCGGTGTAGACGTTCATCGTCAGGTCGATCGTCGAGTGCCGCATCGCAGCTTGTGCAGTCCGCGGCGCGACGCCTCCTTTACTCAACAGCGTCCCGAAAGTGTGTCGCAAGGCGTGCACGTCGAGCGTCCGCCCCCGTTCGTCTCGCTTTGCGATCCCCGCCAGCTTCAAATCGCGGTTCAGGATGCGAACGAGTCCTTTCGGGACAGTAAATAACGGCATGTCATTCGGAAATTCGCTCGGTGTCGTCGGCGTCATCGGAATCACGCCAAAGGTGTGGCCATTGTCGGCAATTGTCGCAGCCCCGTAGAGGGCTTCGCGTTTCAGGTCGATCCACTCGGTCAATTCGTGAGCCAGATCGGTTCTGACGGGCAATGTGGATCCCTGCCGGTTCTTTTCGTCTGCAGCATCCAGAGTGACGTAGGGTAATTCAGCATCGAGGTGTAAGTGCATTACCGTCAGTGACCGCAGTTCGTTGAGTCGCAAACCGGTCAGTAATAGCGTCTTGTAAATCAACGCGCGCTCACGCCCGAGCAGGTCAAGGCGGACGGCCGTTTCGGACCGCAATTTGGCGACCGCTTCGCCTTTACGCTTTCCCCGGCGGACAGTCATCGCGTCGAGCAACGGGCGACGTCGAGCCACATCGAGCAGCCGCAAGAGTTCAGCTTCGGTCAGCGACCGGCGTTTGCGGCGACAGTCGACCTTTGTGTCCGCCTTCGGCACTCGGGCGAACGGATTTGAAATCAGCCGGCTCGTGCGGACGCACCAATTAGCGAAGCCGACGACAGCATCCCGGTAGCCATTACGGCTACCGGCAGACATCCCGGCCTGTTGCCGCTGCACGATCCATTTTTCGAGAGACGGCCCGTTCAAGTCCGTCAGCATCCGGAAAGTGCAATCCGCGGCGATTTGATTCAGCCGTTGCCGCGTACTCTTAATGCGGTCGGTGTTCAGCCCTTTTGCAATCTGGTGTGCGATATAGGCATCAAAATGCTCG
>DASYAR010000351.1:0-9113 GCA_036501235.1 Planctomycetaceae bacterium | reverse complement strand
TCGTCAAGTCTGCAAAAGTCACGCCGCCGGAAGAGGCCACGTTGGCGACGGCGACCGCAGGACCGCCTGCGCCCTGCACCGTGGTGGTTCCCGAGAAATTGATCGGGCCGCTTCCCCCGTTGATGTTGATTCCCGAACCGGCCGAATTGGTGATCGTGGGGTTGGCGATCGAAATCGGGCCGGTCGTGTTGACCAGGCTGATTCCGTTGGCGCCTGCGTGATCGATGCTGATATTGCTCAAGGTCACGTTCGACACGCCGTTCCCCACGATGCCGTTGCCGACCGCATTGTTGATCGCGAAACCCGAAAAGACGCTGTTGTTTGCCAGGACGACCGCGTCGCCCGGAGCGGCATTCAAGACCGGCACATTGCCTGCCGTCGGGCCGTGAGGCAGCAGCAGACTGCCGAAGCCCTGGGCCTGAATGAAATTCTGTACTCCGTTTCCGTCGCCGATGACGCTCTGCCCCGGATGCAGGACGACGCTGGCGTTGGCGCCGTTGAAGACGCTTCCGGCCTGCACGAAGACGATATCGCGGTTGGTGGCTTGCGCCGTGGAGATCTTCGAGAACGGATCGTTGACCGAGCCGTTGCCGCCCACGGCGGCGCCGCTGTTCACCTGTGCGAACGTGTACGGCTTGCCGGTGGCGGGATCGATGGCGGTGAACTGTTCCACCTGCAACCGCTGCGGCGCCACGACGGTGTAATTTCGCGTGACGTGCTCGCCGATGCGGCCGAAGGCCGTGTCTTGCTTGAGCTGCGAGAAGTGCAGGGGGCCGAACGTCCACGACAGGCCGACGAATGCGCGGGTCTGATAGTAATTGTCGAACGTGAGCTGCACTTGCGCGTCGAGCCCCGAAATGATGTTGGCCGTGATCCGCGCCGAGGCGCCGGTGATGCTTTCGTTCTGATTGTCGACGTAGTAATAACCGCCGGCATAGACGCGCAGCGCCATGTCCCGCGCGAACTCCCAGGGGACCGACAGGCCCGCCTCCATGTCGAAGCCCTTCATGGCGACGAACGCGGTCCGCAACTGGCTGAACACCAGATTGTCCCCCACGAACTGCGTCGAGCCGTTCAATAGCGTCAGCGAGCTTTGCTGATTCGTCTGCCCGACCGGCAGATAGACGTTCGTGCGGTAGTCGATCAACTCGCCGTATGATTCCAGGCTGATCCCAATCTGCTGGAGGTACACGAGACGGGTATCGTCGGCGTCGTACCACAAGCTGCCGCCAAACACCCGATTGTACGATTCGCTGTAGTAGCGATAGCCGAGACCGGCGTTCCCACCATAGGTCGTGTTGGCCACGTGCGTCAGATTATTCAGCGATGGGAAGAACCGCAGGTCGCTGAAGAACAGCGAATTGTCATCCAGGATGAACGGAAACGCTTCGACCGGCGCCAGGGAGCGATCCTGCGGGATACCCTGGCCTTCAATGGCACTGCCGCGAAGCTGGTAACCAAATCCATTGCCGACGCCCGTGTCGTCATCGTCGTCATCCGCGAACGCCTGGCTGCCGGCGAGAGAGGCTATCAGGATCGACGATCCCAGCAGCAGCCGTCGAAAGGTCGTCGTCCACGACATGAAATGTCCGTCCCCAAGTCAAATTGCCAGAATGTGGGAGTTACATACGTAACCCTCGTCATCAGAGCAAGATGAAACCTGAGGGAACGCGGGGTTTAGGGAATGTCCCAAAACTGGAGCACGGCGTCTCGGAAGACAGGCCAGTGCCGCTCTGGCCGGAAGTTCGGTTCGTCGTCCCCCAACCGGTCGCGGGCTCGTATTCGCGAGATGCATCGAGAAAATGCGGTCGTTTTCGCGAAAATGCATAATCGTGGGAACTTGGCGGCGCCCACGCAGGGGATCATTTTCCGGTTTTCGCGAGTGCGGTCGGCGAGAGTTTTGAAGCGCCACATGTCCCCTAATTACTTTTTCTTCAGCGAACTGCCGTCAGCCCCGACGGACTGGCCTACAGGTGCGGGGGCTTGATGTCGGGGTCATTGGCGAACTTGTCGTACCGCGGGTCGCGGAACCCGTCGCGGAACTGCATTCCGAAGCCCTGGTTCAACTCGTACTCGGCCCGGTGCGCCCAGGGGGTGCCGGGGTGTGTGCGGCGGACGAATTCGAACTGCGACTTGGCCGTTTCGAGCTGATTCTTCAGCTCCTGCAGATCGACCTTCGTGAGCTTGATCTGGCGTTCAGTGGGAGCCAGCATCTCGTGCACGCGCACGATGTTCCAGATGTTGTTCTTGGGGTCCTTGGGCGGCGGCAGGTTGTTGAGAAATGCATCGGTCGCCAGCAAGAACTGGAACAACCGGACACGGTACGCCAGCACCTGCGCGTAGACCAGGTCGAAATTCGCCCGCCAGCGCTGCGATTCTTCTTTTTCACGCAACGGCTTGGCCTTTTCGAGCATTTGCACCCCCTGGTTCAACAGGCCCAGGGCCCGCAGCGCCCGATCGAACGACTTTTGCGCCGCCGGTTTGAACTTGACGGGATCGGTGCTGTACCAGATCTCTTGGATATTGAGCTCGCTGTCGAGAAACGGATTGAGCAGCTTGACGGTCTCCCATACGGCGGTCCGCAGTTTGCTGCGATTGCGGTGCTCTTCGTACTTGCGCCGCGACACGAGCTCGGGCGTGTATTCTTTGAGATCGAGAAAGGCGAATTTGCGCTTGTCGATCGCCGCCTGACCGACCAGGTTTTCTTCTTCGTGCGGCAGCACGAAAAAGATACCGCCAGTTTCTTTCGTGATGCGGGCCTGGTCATAGGGGGCAAAGCCGCTGGGGTGGGCGTCCCAGCGGACATGCAAGCCGTCGAATTGCAGAGCTTCGGGCTCGGCCGATTCCGGCCCGCGGTCGATTTCGAGCCAGTGGTCGAGGCCGTATTTCGGATCGCGCCACCGCATTCGCGCCTTGGGAAATCCGAAGACCGATTCGCGGCCGAGGACGTAGATCGGTGCGGGCTTGCCGCTTTTTCCTGCTTTCGCGATCACGTCGTCGACGATGGAGCCCTGCAGGCCGTCGTCCCCCGATTCATCCGACACGACGATGATCACCAGCTTGCGGTGCGTGCGGTTGGCCAGGGGTTTGTACTGGTCGAGCACTTTCATCAGTGCGGTGAACAGGTTTTCCTTCCCCGTTTTGTCGATCTCGATCTTGTCGATCGCGGCTCGGATCTCGGCGATATCGGCCGTGGGTTTGGGGGTAATCGGATGCAGCGATTCGCCGAATCCCTCGACGACGGTGAGCAGCGTCTCTTTGTCGCTTTTCGCCCGCGCATCGCGCTCCATCATGATGCCGAGCTCTTCGTACACTTTATGGAACTGCTCGCTGATTTCCTTCTGGTCGTCCTTCATCGATTCCGATTCGTCGAACAACCAGACCACGAGCAGCTTCTCGTCGCGCAAGAGACGCAGCATTTCCTGGGTGATCCGGCCCAGGGCGGCGCCATAGCCTTCGGCCACCGCGGTCGCTTCTCCCTTGATCTGGACGGAACCCAGGTCGTTGCCCAGATCACCCAGGCCGGGCAGCCCCGGATCTCCGATGCTGACATTCAAGCTGGGATCGCGAAACTGTCCCGCGGCTTCGATCTTGCCGCCGACTCCACCCCCTCCGCCGCCCCCCCCACCGCCTCCGCCACTCCCGCCGCCGCCAGCCGACATGGCCGCGCTCACAGATCCCGATACGCTTCCGCCCGGCACGATGTTCAGGGTCTCTGAAACTTCGGTGTCGGAATTCAACTCGCGGGTGAATTCTTCGGGGGTGCGCTCGGAATCGAGAACCGTTTCGATCGACAGCTTGAGGTTCTCGTCCGCCTGATGCTGGAAGTGAAAGAACGCCAGCGTGACTCCCGTGACCAGATGCAACCCCAGGGACAGGATCACCCCGGACATTTCGACGCCGCGGAATTTCAGCATAGTGAAAACAGCCTATCGGCTGGTGTTACAGCTTCGGCATTTCTCGTTGAGCGGGCTTGGGCCGCTTGGCCGCTTCGGCCTTGGCCTTTTCCTGCGCCAATTGAATCTGCCGCTTGGCCTGTTCCGGACTGGTATTGGCAGCCAGCGTCTGCGGATCATTGACTTCCAGCCATTGCCAACCCATCGGCGTCGAGAGCTCGCGCTCGGCGATACGCGCCCAGGGCGTGCCCGGGTGCTCGTCGATCACTCGTTTCAGATACATGGAGGCCTGTTTCTCGACTTTCTTCACCGCCTGCTGGCCGTTGATCTCTTTGGACGGCTCGATCTTCCACTGGTTGCTGTTCTTTCTTTGGAACGACTTGGGCGTGGCCTTCATCTCCGCCAGCATGGCATTATAACCGAACGTCCGCACCTTCATGGCCAGCGCCCGGCCGATTGCCAGATCATACGCGGCCCGCCACCGGGCCTCGGTGACTTTGTCCCGGTCTTTTTCGCCGGGCAACAGGGCATCGACCAGCTTATCGATTTTGTAGATCATGTCGGCGGCCGGTTTCTGCGCTTCGGTGATCGTTTCGCGAAGGATATTGTCGTTGTACGCCGGAAATTCGAGCCGCGGGATCGAGATGACGTCCAGTTTATTGAGCTTCGCAGCCTGGATCAGCGCGCCCTTCGACCGGTTCTTTTCGACGCTTTTCACGTATTCGCGGATCGGCCGATAGTCGGGCTGATAGTTGCGCATGATCGCGGCGTCGAACCGTTCTCCCTTGCTGTCTTCCTGGGCGATCAGGTATTGGCCGCCGGTTTCTTTGCACAGGCGCGTGAGCGCGTAAGGACCATACCCCGACGACATGCGGGACAGATCGGGCCCGCGGCCACCGAAAAAGCCCAGCGACAGCGCCTCGGGTTCCACCGTCTCGGGACCGGCATCGATTTCGATGTCTGCCATGTCCCCTTCCGGGAACTTCCAGGAGACGTAACCCTTCTCGCGACCGAACAGCGCGGCGTTCCCCACCGCATACACCTTGATCCCCTGGCGGCGGCACATCGTGATCGTGTCTTCCAGGTATTTCTCGGCGTCGTCCCCTTTTTCGTCGGTGATGATGAAAATCAGGATCGACCGATTCTTCTCTTTCTCTTTCTTCAACCGGGTCACGACCTGACTGACGGCGCTAAAGACGTTTTCTTTGCCCGAAGGATCGTCCGGAATATCGCGGACCCTGGGGATCAGCGATCTGACGTCTTCCACCGGCTTTTCCGTGAGCAATTTGAAGTTCTCACCATACGTTGCCGCCAGCGTTTGCAGCGCTCCTTTGCTGCCTTCGTCGAGCGATTCGAGCTGGCGATAGACCATCTCGAAGCGCTCGGCGATCGCGTCGCGGCGGTCTTTGAGCGAGAGCGACTGGTCGAACAGCCAGACGACGGTGGTCTTCTTTTCACGGAGCGACTGGGCGACTTCCCAGGTCAGGCGGTCGATCGCGGCGCCCACGCCCCCACCTTCGCCGGCCACGTTCTCAGTCGAGCTGCCGGTAATCTGAGGCCCGGTCGCCTTGCCCGAACCGCTGAGCGTTTCAGTCAGTTCGCTATCCGGCGGAAGCGAGAGCTCGC
The DNA here is from genome assembly GCA_036501235.1 of Planctomycetaceae bacterium. GTDB lineage: Bacteria > Planctomycetota > Planctomycetia > Planctomycetales > Planctomycetaceae > JACQFH01. The sequence goes on along the minus strand of DASYAR010000351.1, from coordinate 3,591 downwards.
CGACAACACGAATGCTGGGTTGATTTCCGGCAAACCCCTCGTTGACTCGATCTTGCGCAGCCTCATTGGCCGAAGCGCCTGCCCCGACGGCAGCGCCGGTCGAGGAGCTCGAGGCCATCGATGAGAGCGCCGTCACGTCGGCTCCGGTTCCTTGTTGATCGTGGGCCGAGGCCTCGAAATCCGCGTCATTATTGACCTCTTCGAGCGTGCTTTCCAACAGCGAAACTTCGGTAACGGTTTGCGCCGAGATTTTCACGGCAAGCAGGATCAGCATGATTACGACGTGCACTCCGACGCTGATGATCCAGCCGGGCGCCTCGCGCAATGACAGTTGGCCCGATAATCCTTCTCTCAAATTAGAGATGGTGCTCACTGCGATTCTCCGTCTTGAAGTGGGGCAAACCTTGCCTTATTCGTTTACCGTAAGTGTAGCAATCAACGAGTGTAAAGGCTACGATTCTCACGTCCAATCGATTCGCCGGCCACAATGCGCGGCGCAATTTGCAACACTGCCGCAAAATGCGACGTTCGCGATTGATTCTGAAAGTTGAAAACCGACTGCTCGTGTCCCTGAAAAACTCAAAATCTCCCGAATTATAGCGTTTTCTCCGCGTCACGGAGGCCAGGATTTCGTGTCTTCGCGTCGCGCGTCAGTCCTCCATCAAGCACCTTACATGCCAAAGATTTAGGAACCTGATTCTTGATGTTTTCCTGTGGCTCCGCGCGTTTTGAAATGGATACTTGCATTCCGTCAGAGACTCTGAAAATGTCCCGATTTGCTCCCCCTGACATGACGAAACCCACTGCTCGAACCCTGCTGATCGTGCTGGCGATGTTTTTCGCCGCCGCTCTCCGACTCGGTCGTACGCAAGCCGACGATGCACCGGCCGTTGGAACATCGACTGGCTTTCGCGCCATCGTCGACAAGCATCAGCGCGAGGCGATCCGCCAGGTTGCCGAATATGTGGCGGCCCATCCAGACGCAGAGGATGCTGAGCCGGCGGCCCTCTGGATGTTCGAAACGGCATCGGCCCAGGGTCTGGAATCGGAAGTCGTCGACGCCGCCGAACAATTTCTCAAACGACGCGATCTCGACCAGACGTCGCTCTCGCAGGCCCGGCAGGCGCTGTGCCTGGGGCTGGCCCGCGCCGGCAAACGAGCCGAGGCGGCGACCGTCTTCGACGCTTATTTGCGCGGAGTCCGGTTTCAGTCTCCCTTTCGGGCGCTCGATCTGGCCGGGTCGCTTTCGGCCCCTGGCGCGAATGGACGGAGACCTCGCCGGTTCGCGCGAGATTCTCGAACGGGTTTCGTCCGCGTATCCGCTGAATCAACAGATCGGCGAGATCATCGAGGGTCGAATCTCGCGGCAGCAACTGATCGGCCAGCCCGCTCCGCGCTTCGGCGCGAGCGACCTGGAGGGGAAGCGGGTCGATGCCGCCGATTACGCGAACCGCGTCGTGCTCGTCGATTTCTGGGGGACGACCTGCGGCCCGTGCCTGGCCGAATTTCCGAATCTCAAACAGATCTACCGGGATTTTCACGAGCAGGGATTCGACATCGTCGGCATCAGCTTCGACGACAGCCCGGCCACTGTGGAAGCATATCGCGCCCGGGCCAAACTTCCGTGGCGAATGGCGATGAACGAATCGCCGGAAGGCCCCGTCAGCGGCCGCTTCAAAGTCCGCACGATTCCCGCCCTGTTCCTGATCGATCGCAAAGGAAACGTTGCGCAAGTCGACGTCCGCGGCAATGATCTGCGCACCGTCATCGAAAAACTGTTGCGGTAAGTCAACCGTAAGCGACACGCCCCACCGAGCCGCGGGGTTTATCCCTGCGGAATCAGGATGGATTGAAACGGATGATGATAATTCAAGCAGGTTTTGCCGGAGCTCGTCACGAAGAACTGTGCTCGGCGCGCAGGTTTCGTTCTGCTCTTCACCCGGATACCGGTGGGATAAACCCGCCCGGCTCGCTGTGTCGAAACAATCGTTCCTTCGCTTTAATGTCGCCCGTTGCGGACAACGCTTTTGCGCCGCTCGTGCCGACGACGCTTGCGTTCCCTGCGCCGGATTTCTTTCAGATTGGGCAACGCCCCGCATCTGTTGCGGCGTGAAGCCGAGCTGCGCTCCCAGACGGAAGACCTCGGACGAACGCCGGATGCCCTCTTCCAGAAGCGTCGCCACGCAGTCCCGAATGGCCGCTTCCTGACCGAGCGGATCGGTCGGGTCGAGCGAGACCGCCGGGTTCCACACGACGCGTCCCTCGTGCAAGTGAAAGGGAAGCCCCTGGGGTTCGACGAACGAATTGGTCCGCCGGGCGACAAACAGCCTGCGGGCAGGATTATCGGGGTCGGCAACGACGCACCAGACGCAGCGGGCCACTTCTGTCGGGAAGCGCGACGTCACCCGCAGCACCCCGCGCACGTCGAACCGGCAGCGGGCAGGCAGCGTCACGACAATCGCCACGTCGAATTCCTGGGCCAATTCATTCAGTTCACGCAGCGCTTTTCGGAGGCGCTTGGGGGTCTCGCAGAACTCCGAGAGTGGGTCGATGACCACAAGTCGGATCGAGGGCATGACTTCGAGCTCGTGCCGCAGCATGGGCAGATCGAAAGGGAGTTCCAGCGGCCGCCGTTCTCCCGTTTCGCGATCGGACCGGCAGGAGACGACCACACCCAGCCGGGCCACCCGACTGGCGGCGACTCCCAGCGCCGCCAACCGGCGATTGATAGTCGGATCGTCGTCACCCCGGCTGACAAGCAGCACCTGGGCCGGTTGTGGCTGCGGAGCGGCCGTGGCCAGCGGCACGACCGCCGGCCACGGAATTCCGGCCGTCACACGGGCCACGAAATCGAGAGCCACGAACGATTTGCCAACGCCCGGCTCCCCTTCGATTACGGTCACCTCCCCCGTCGGAATCTTACCCGGCCACAGCCAGGCAATATCCGTGGCCGGCTCGAGTTGCCAGCGTTTAGCTCCCTCCAGCCAGCGGCTGCCGTCCGAGCGCCGGGCCTCGAACAACCCGACCGGCACGCCGCCCTGTTCGCGGGCTCCGCTGTTGTCGTCCACGGCAGTCAACATATACGGCACGGCATTCATGGCTCTGACTCCGCAAAAAAATGAGAGTTTCTGTTCTTGATTTCACGAATGTAAACAAATGTACAGTATTTGTCAAGCGAAGATTCTTTGGGGTTTGCGAGCTGATTTGTGACGCTGGCGCGTCGTGCCGTCGCGCGGCAGAGAAGCGACCCTGGAGTCATTTTTGGTTGACGCTCTGGCGAGCGAACTCAGACGCGAATGCGGCGTGGCCACCTCGGGGTGTCGGACCGGCGCAAGCATGGATATGCTTGGCCTCTCAGTCGTCGAGAGTCATGACCGGCGGTCCGTAGGGCGCCGCACAGGGATTTGGCGTGTCAGAATTCTCAGCTCCGACGACTTTTCGGTGTTTTGATTGACGGGTTGAGTTCTCGCGGCCAGTTGTCCGAACTCCTAGCTGGATTCAGAGAAACGAGCTTCACTCGCTGGAAATGGATCCTCTTTCAGGACCGCGTTGATAACCGAGGACCTTACGGCTGGGCTTGGCCCCACAGAT
>DASYAR010000350.1:0-9514 GCA_036501235.1 Planctomycetaceae bacterium | reverse complement strand
TAGTGGGCCTTGGGAAATCGCCGTTCGAACCAGCGTTCGAGGCGTCCGAAGACGGAGGGCATCAGGGCCAGGCCACCGGCCAATAGCAGAGGCGTGCCGATCGGTCCCGGCAGAATGATGCCCGCCACGCCGACCGTGATCAGCACGGCCCCGACTTCGGGGGGCAACTGTCGGATGCGCTGGCGCGTTCCGTCGGCGGGCTTGTCGCCACACTGCGGCTGTACTCCCGCCGAGGCGGCCGCGGATGTTTCAATCGGTGGCGGCTGGCAGGGATCGGGGTTGCTGTCTGGCATAGGAGACATCCGGCGATGGCGATTGTTCGATTCAAGCTCAAATGGCGAACGTGGCAAATCTCATGATGACACGAGCACTTCTTCGTGCAGGTCAATTGTCGCAGCGATTGGTGCGGTTTCAAGAGGAGATCGAGCGCTGATTTCGGCGGTGGCAGTCGGTGCGACGGACTGTGAGGGAGGCACAGAAATATCTGCACCTGCCCCCCCCAGCCCCCCTTTGCGAAGGGGGGGAGACGGTAAGGTTGCGAGAGGGGGCACACGCTGATGATCGACGGCCGTTTCGCGCTGGCGAAGCGTGCGCTGGCGGCGGTTTTGCAGTCGCCGTTCGGCGCGGTGCAGAGCGCCGCGGCTGCGCGAATACATCGTGAATGTTCCCAGGTTCGACAGGACGACAACGGCCAGACTCGTAAAGCCGAACAGAAAGGCGCCGGCGACGCACGCGATATTCGGGGCCAGAATCAGATTGCAATTGACCCGTGACTGCCTGTCGAGCGCCAGGGCCATCTCGCGCAATAAGCGGAGTTTGCTGTAGTCAGACTGCAACAGCCAGATCCCGGACGGATCGTCCGCCGTGGAGGAATCAGGCCTGGCGGCAGGGCTGCGGATCGGCGCCGGACCGGGAAAAATGGCAAGGTGAGCCGCCTGGGCCGCCAACGGGCTTTTCCGGCAGTCGCCGACGTAGACGACGGTGCGACCCCCCTCGCGAAGCAGATTGATGAGTTGGGCTTTCGATCGATCCGCAGGACAGATCCGCACGTCATCGACCCCCAGCCAGTCGGCCAGCCGATCGGCTTCGGCCGCTGGTCCGGCGGACAGCAGCTCCACGTCGATTCCACCGCAATTGCGCAGTTCTCGAATGGCGGCCGGAGCGGCAGATTCGGTTCCCGCGCAGAAGGTCAACGTGCCGGCGAGCGCGCCGTCGCAGGAAACGCGGAGCGGCCAGTTTCCGTCAGGACGCGGGTCGTCCGCGGCCATGTCGCGAGCGCGGGTCAGACCGTCCACGCGAACGTGCCGGCCCCGATCGAAAAAGTCGACGCCGCCGGCCCGGTACATGCCCGGCCGCTCAAGTCGTGCGCGGTCGCGCAATTCACAAGCCGCTTGCAGGGCGTGCAACCGCCGGTCATGAAAGGGGCGCACGGCGCACTCGGCGAAGTCCAGCAGCTCGCCAGTCGACAAATCGCCGACGACATGGATGTCCTCGAGCTGCAGCTCCCGCGTCTCGAACAGGGGCTGATGATCGAGCAAAATCACGTCGGCGGCAGCCATTTGCCGAAAGGCATCGGCACGGCGGACGACGATTCCCTCGTCGATGCAGACTCCGAGGTGATCGATAAACGTCGCCGAATCTCCGAGCCCCGGACCGGTCGTATAGTCGGGACGCAACACGGCGGCAGCCGTCAGCGGATCGCCGACCAGCAAACCCAGTCCGGCGGTCATCAAAGTGGGGGGCACCGCACGCTCGGCGAAATTCGGAGGCGCGGCGCCGGAGCCGTTGATCGCGTCGGCTGCCGCCGAGGTCGCGGAAAGCGTGTGGGCAATCATGCCCGCCAGCGTGGCGTCGCCGGTGTGCAGCGCCTCGATCCGCAGTTCGCCCTCAACGACGTATGACCCGGCGAGCGTCTCGTCGCCGACGCTGCGGCTGACCAATCCGTTCACGCCGCGCACCCGTGATTCCGCCAGCGCGGCGTTTCCCGAGACGACGCGCCCGTCGACAGGTACCCACTCGCCTGAGCGCACCGTGATGACGTGGCCCGGTTCGAGCCTGGCGACAGGCGTTTCCAGTTCGACACCGTCGCGAACGACCCAGGCTGTCGCCGAGGCGGGAGCCACCGAGCTCACGAGAATCTGGCGGCCGGATGCGGCGAGCCGGGCTTGTCGCCCCTCCCAGTACAACAGCAGCCAGTTCATCATGCTCGAAGCCAGAAAGCCGCCCGTCGCCAGCGTGGCGCCGATGATCGCCGTATGCAGCAGCGGCACTCCCACCTGCCCCCGAGACAATTCCCGGCAGGCCTGTTGAAACGTGCGCAGGTTACTGGCGACGAGGATCGCGGCACTGATTGGCAGCAGAGGCGGATAAAACAGCGTGCCCGCGACCGCCAGCCCGAGCGTCGCATGGGCGAACATCCAGCGGGTGCGCGACGTCTGCGCGTCAGGTTGCGACAGCGCGCCGGCCTGGTCCCAATGATCGAGATACGACAGCACCGCGTCGCGATCGATCGTGGCTTTCTCAAAATGAATCACGACTGAGCCGGTCAGCGAGCTGGCGGTGGCGCTCTGCACGCCCCGGAGCAGCCGCAGCGACGTCGCAAGCCGTCCGGCCTGCTGCGGATCACCTTGCAGTCGCAGGTCGCGGACCCTCAGTCGCCCGGGGAGCTCGTGGACGAGCTCCCACGCGGTAAGTCGGGCCCCGCGGCGGGAGAGACGGAACTTCGTTCCCGCGGTCAGGCCGGTCGGCAAGGGCACACTCTGCGCGTCGCAGCCCTGGGCTTTCCCCGATTGCAGCGCACGGGCCAGTTCTTCGAGAAATCGATCCAGCGGGATCTGCTGCGCCGCATAGACGATCGCGGCCGTGCCGCTGCGTCGATCGATCTCGACCGACTCGACGCCGGGCAGGCTGAAGACGCGGGTGACAAAATCGGGCCAGTTGCCGTCCGGTCGTGCAAAGAGGGCGGGATCGGTGACCTGCACCAATCCGGCGCGGCACGCGATCTGCGTGCCGCCGCTTTTCCCAATCGTCGCTCCTACGATGCGGCGCATGTTGATGCGGATGCCTCTCGCCGTTCCGACTACGTGCTGCGAGCCGGCTGCAGTTCGCCGCTATTCACAAGTTGCTGGAGGAAGTCGACCATGTTGTGGTCCTTCTGATCGAGAACGCGCACGACCAGTCTCAAATGCTTGCGCTTTCTGGCGACAAGCACGCCAAACAGGCCGAGCGCCACGACGGCCACCAGGCCTGTCACGCCTTCCGCGATCGTTTCCATGAATTGCTCCTGATGAAAGATATCATTCAATCTGATTAATGCGTCATGGCCTCACCGACGGGAGAATGCGCGATGTCGGCAATGATGTCGATCGCACCGCGGATTCCTTCTTTATGGAGCACGGTGCGAATCGGTTCCGTAATATCGCTGCCGGGCTGTTGTTCGGCGAGCACGGCCAGCACCCACTTTAACAGATTATTGGCGGTAGCGACGTCGCGAATCAAACCAAGATTCATCTTGAAACCAAAGCCGTGCGGCCGCCTGGCTGCGTACGCTTCGCGATCTATGATGATGATCGACGGCTCGCTGCCGATCGCCGCCGGGTGCTTGCGGAAGAACTGGGAGCATTGATCGGGTGAGAGGACGTAGACCGTGCAGCTCTGCTGATAGCGCACGCATTTGTCGAGATTGTTGCGCAGAGCTTCCGTCACGTGAGATTTCCAGCCGACGTCGATGATGAACATGTCGAACCGCCGGTTTTCCGCCGGTCCGGGAGCAGCGACGCGAGCTTCCGGCGCTGCCGCGAGGGCCTGCAACGAAACGGGTTCCGGCGCTGCCGTCGGACCGGCCGTCGCCTGCGCCACAGACTCTTGCGCCAACGTGTCTACGTTTACGGGGGGCTTGGCGCGCTGCGAGCGCGACCCCGCGGCGCGGCGTTTATCAGTCGGCGGCGCCGACGACTTCGACCGGTTCGTTTCGGATCGTGCCATATTCGGTTTCTCCTGTCGGATTCAAGTCGTCATCAGACGCTGTCGTTGCGGCGCACTCGACCTCGACGACCGCAGACTGCAGCGAAAGTTCGCCTCGGTTATTGTACAAAGCGCGAAGGTCTTCCAGCAGTTCCTGTTCGAGCCGTTCCTCGGCAACGCGCCGCAGCGGCAACATGCCGTTGATCAATGCCGCCAGCGACGCCACGTTGTTCAGCAGCAATGAGGCCATGACGCCAAAGCCCATCGTGAACGCTCCCGCGACGCACAGCAGGTTCGGGACCACGATCATCGCCCAACTGCGGCCCAAGTTTCGTTCGAGATCCCGGGCGATGTCTCGCAGCTCGCAAACCTTGTCGAGGCTCGGCTCCAGGAACACCACTTGGGCCGCGTCTTCGGCAGCCGATTTGGCTCCGCACAGCGAAATCGACAGATCGGCTTGCTGGAGAGCGCTCGAATCTTCGATTCCTTCTCCCACGAAGCACACCTTACGCCCCTGCTGCTGCAGCCGTTTCACGCAGACAGCCTTCTCGGCCGGTTGCATTCCCGCAAAATACTCATCCACTTCCAGGCCCGCGGCCAGCGCCTGGGCGCGGGTTTCGTGGTCGCTCGAAAAAAGGGCGACGTGCTTGATGCCGCGCTCCCGAAGTCGGGCGATAATCCGGCCCAGTTCCACAACGTCGCGCGTCAGCGTTTTGGTCACGTCGAACAGCACGGTATCGACGTCAACCATCGATTCGAGCGCGCGCCCCTCCTTGACGACGATGCCCCGGCGGGCGCACAGCACGATCGACGAGAGCAGGACCAACGGTGACGCCAGACGAATCCCCGTGCGGAAATCGCTATAGAGCACGGCCATCGCCCCGGCCGGGCCGATCGCCGCCAGCGCCGTGGCGGAGAGCGCCAGCGTCGGAAGCACGGCTTTGTCGGCGAATCGTTCCCGCCTGTGTTGCGATAAAAGTTTGTAATCGGCGACGTCGTTCAGAATCTTGCTGATCTTGGCCGCTGCGGTATCGGCCCCCGTCGATTCGACCTCGATGAATGCCTTGCCGGAGATCATTAATGTCGAGGCGAATACGCGGTCGCCAGCGGACTTTTCGGCGGGCGTCGCAACTCCCGTCAAGACGTGCTGGTCAAGTTGGCCCGATCCCTCGCGCACAATACCGTCGACCGGCACGACGTCGCCGGCTTTGACGACGATCAAGTCTCCCGGGCGAAGCGTGTCGAGTGGAGTCTCGATTTCGGCCCCCTCTCGAAGCAGCCGCGCTGAGCGGGGCACTTTTCCGAACTCACTCATCAGCAATTTTTGGGAATCGCGCTGTGTTTTTCGAGAGACGGATTGTCCCACACCCCGGCACAGGCATAACACCGAGCCGGCGAATACGGATCCCGTCGCCAGGCATCCCGCTACGACGACCGAATCGAGCGCGTCGACCCCCAGCCGTTTCTCCTGGACGGCCGCGCCATAGGCGGCTTTCAAACTGGGGAGGGCCGTATAGAGAAACAGGCCCGCCGAGACGGGCAACAGTGCCGGAACGGCAAACTGCGCGGCAGCCGCCAGTGGGACCGAAACGGCGCACAGCGGGAAATTCGAGTCGGCCTTGTCTTTCTTCGCAGGCACGTCAACTTCCATTCTCGCCGTCGCCGACTTTCAGTGGAATCTCGAGATGATGCACGGCGCAGGCGCTGTCGCGGTCCGAACCCTGCTCGCCGCACTTTGAGGAGCGCGGGCAAGCGGCAGCCCGAGATGATCCGACAACCGCGAGCCCATCCATTATGGGCGGGTGGGACGGGGGGAATCCAGTGCGATTGCCGACCAGGGCGGATTTTCGCAGCGAACAACGCCCCGGTCTCACCGACCGGCGGAACACCCGCCACTGCGGATCCCGAACGGCGGACAGGCCGGTCTCAAGCCGGACTGATCGCGGCAGTCGAGCTAAGCGGTCTCGGCTGCTTGGGGAGCACTTTTCGTCTCGGCGACGGCGTCTTTCAAGCCTTCAACGTGCTCCGCGACTTTCTGCGCCGCGGCGGCGTAACCTTCGCCGACCCCTTCGCTGACCAGGCCCAGCATTCCCGCGAGAGCGGCTTTGATCTTGTCGGCGTTCGCCCCGGCCAGGGCGCCGACGGCAATTCCGGCCGTCAAACACACGACTTCACTGCGAGTCAGGGGCATACGCAAACGCTCCGGGGCGCGCCAGGGCGCCGCATGGATCAGCTGTTCATGAACCAATCGCACGCGTCGTGGCCAAAATTCCGCCGCTGCCAATCGGCAACTGTCGAGTTTTGGAAACACACACGTGGTTCAATTTCAATGTAGCTTACAGACTGGCCCCCGGCGGATGATGCGTGCCGGAATTGGACGCGAGACCCGCATTCCGCCGGCAGAATTGGCGCGGTCCAGCAAGACGGCATGGGCGGCGCAGACCGCAAATCTGGCAGGATTCGCTCGCGCGATGCGATATGAATGCCGCCCGAATTCGTTCAACCCGGAGCCATCGGCGACGGTTTTTCGGATCGCCGTGGCGTCAAACGGCAGACTGGCAATCAGACGCGTGCGCAGGCTTCCACGCCTTCTTCGTTCACTTCGCGGCACTCGGCATCCTGTGCGGCAGCCTTTTTAGCGGCGCGCTTGGACTTCATCTCGTGAACCACGTCGCTGGCGGCAGCGGCGCCGTCGGTCAATCCGTCGGCTATGGACCCCAGACCAGGCACCACATTCGCCACGAACAGTGTCGGGAACACCACGCCGTACGAGGCGAAATAGCACGTCGAATACACGAACCGCGAGACGAACTTGCCTGTGGCCGGCAAGGCCGTCTGCACTTTCGCGGCCGCATCGCTGGCGCCGTCACGGACAGCTTCGGCAGCGTTGGCCATGGCTGTCGCTACGGATTTCAATGGATCGGCGGTTGCATTAGCGGCATTCGAGGCGTCGGCTGACATGGACTCATTCCTTGGGTTGGCGGTCAATCGTGGGGATTCAATGCGGATTCGGCCCTCGACCATCGCGGTTCTCGCGCATCATCTGATTTCGACGTTGTGATGCGGAACCTATACGCTAGTTTAGGAGGTCCAGGGTGACATTGCAACGATTTTTTGTTTCACGCGGTGTTCGTTTTGTGGTGCAGGCGTCTCGCCTGCCGTCCCGTCGTGCAATCCGCCACGCGCGGGCCGGGACCTCGGTTGCAAAGCGCCGATAACTTTCGACAATACGGCGTGGAAGCCTCAGTGACAGGCGATTTCTCACCGGCGATTCTTCGAGGACGTGAAATGGCTGACGAAACCCGATTGCGACCAGAAGCGGTTGAGCTGTTGCTGACGGCCATCTCTGGCAAGGGCGATTGCGAGGGGGTGATCGCGCTCACGAAAACGAGCTACGGCACATCGCTCTCGTTCGGCCTGGAGCACAAAACTCTGGCGACCGACCGCGACTCGGCGCGGTATCAATTCGCGATCGGGCAACTTACCGGCCTCGGATTGCTCGAACCCAAAACAGAATCTGTCTGGCACGTCACTGCCGACGGCCGGGCGAAAGCCGACGAGCTGCAGGCGTTCGGTCAACAGTCGACAGAGTGGGGCGGATAGGCCCCCTCGCGACGCCTGCCGTCCCGGACGATCCGGAGTCCCCGCTCGATGACGGGCTTTCCGACTTCTTACTCGTTCCCACGCTCTTTACTCGTTCCCACGCTCTGCGTGGGAACGCACGTACCGACGCTCTGCGTCAATTTTCATAACGCGATTCCGCCAGCGTCGGGCCCTGCGCTCATCAGTGCCCTTTCTTTCTTGATTTGCCCTTAGATTTGCCCCTTGATTTGCCCTCGAGAAACCTCGTTTTTCCCACGATTCTTCTTGATTTGCCCTTTTTCTTAGATTTGCCCTGTTTCGAGCGTCGGCAGCGGCGCCTCTGCGGAAATCGGCCCGGACAAGTGACCGGCCGGCTCAGCAGATGTCGTCGCCAGTACGACCTGGTCACGGCAAACCGGGGGAGTGGCGCCGGGAAGGCACCAGATTGAAGCGCTCTCTTCGCGACGACCTTCCCGGCGGATTTCGACCTTCAAGACGCGCCGCGCTCGGCGCAGCATCTTGGCGCTGATGCCGTATTCTTTCGCCTGGCGCTGGATGTAAGAGCTGCGCAGTTCCCCTTCCTGCAGCACCGACCACAACCACGCGACCGGTTCGTCTTGCTCGGCCATCGAGAGCGCCGGAAACGATTCCCAGGCGATTCGCCCGTCGACCCGATTCCCAGCCGCAACCAAACGAAAAAAGGTTTCGCCCGCGTTCGTCCCGTTTGGCAATGCCCGCCAGTTTCAAATCGCGGTCGAGGATGCGCACCAGCGTTTTGTAAATCAACGCCCGTTCGCGCCTCAACAGTTCGAGGCGAGCGACCGTTTCCGGGCGCAGTTCGGCAACCGATTCGCCCTTTCGTTTCCCCCGGCGGACTGTCATTGCGTCGAGCAGCGGGCGGCAGCGGGAGCGACGGCCCGATTCGGTCGCGGCACCAACAACCCAGGCTGGAAAGCCTGACCTACTCGGTTTGCCGGCCTCGCGAAGGAGGACACGGTCGAGTACAAACAGTCGGATGAGAGGCGATAATCTCTCTATCCGATTCCTGGAGCCAGTCTCGACTATGGTCTCACCTGGAGGAACGCCGCCGGTCACGGGCTCGAATTCCACATCGTCGCCCCGGCTCTTGTCAATCGACGCGCTGCGCGGATTCGACATGTTCTGGATCATTGGCGGTCACGAGGTCGTCAAAGCGCTTGCCGAATGGGGAGATTGGCGGTTCAAGGATCAGATCGACGAACAGCTCGAGCACGTTCCCTGGGCAGGATTTCACTTCTACGATCTGATCTTTCCCCTGTTTCTCTTCGTGGTGGGGATCGTTCTGCCCTTCTCGCTGGGGGCGATACGAGAGAAGGGGGAATCGACGTTCCGCATTTACTGGCGGATCGCGCGGCGGACGGCCCTGCTGTTCGGGCTGGGGCTGCTGTTCAATCAGGCGCTGCAGTTCAATTTCGACGAACTGCGGATCGCCGGCGTGTTGCAGCGCATCGCCATCTGTTACGGAACCGCGGCCGTCTTCGTGACGCTTGTCGGCTGGCGCGGCCAGGCTGCGATCGCGGCGCTGATTCTGGTGGGATATTGGGCGCTCCTGGCGTTCGTCCCCGTTCCCGGCGGCTCAGCGGGTGACTATACAAAGGAGGGGAACCTGGCTGGCTACATCGACCGCGAATACCTGCCCGGCAAAATCTATAAAGCCTACTACGGCTACGGCGACAACGAGGGACTGCTCTCCACGATTCCGGCCGTAGCCACGGCGCTGTTGGGCGCACTGGCCGGTCAATGGCTGCGTTCCGCACAATCCCCCGGACGCAAATTTCTGGGATTGCTGTTAGCCTAACTTCCCCAACCCAAGGTCGGAAATCACTTTTTTCAAAATAGTTTGGGGATATTTTGGACGTAAGTCCTTTGGTATCGGTCCGAATTCGGGCGATTGAATCCGAAAACGTGATGTAGTGACAACAAGTCGTCT
>DASYAR010000349.1:0-4837 GCA_036501235.1 Planctomycetaceae bacterium | reverse complement strand
GTCATGGTTTCATTGGTCACGTGATCGCTGCTCCTGGGAGGGCGCGCGGCCGTCTGTTTCCTGTTCCCAGCATCGAAAGTGTAGAAAGTGGGCTCCTCCCGAGAGGAAACCGTCAAAATCGGGTTTGACCGGACATGAATTCTTTGAATCCGATCGAAAAATGGCTGAAAAAATCGTCGCAACCTGAATAGTGATAATCAGTTGAATTATTTCGAGAAAATTCTTCGGCGCACGATGTCCGATCCGGTTTGGAGATATTCAATGGGGATGATTTCGGATCTGGCCTGCGGCCGTGGAGCACGGTCCTGCGGCAACTGAATTCGCCGGAATTCAGGTCACTCCACTCCGACCGGATTCGCGAGATTTCGACGCCCCCGATGCGATTGCCACGATTCGTGGCCAGACCCCAGCTGCAGGCCATTTTCCCATGCTGTAGTGCGTTGAGAATTGCCCGTATTCTCGCTAAAATTCGACCTCGCTAACGAGGCCCGTTTTCTCGCGAAGAAAGCGGGTTTCTTGTGTTTTTTTGAGCCAGGGAGCAGTCGAGTTGTCTACCGACGGAAGCGGCAGCGACGAACGAATTCGGTCGCTGGACATTCAGGATGAGATGCGGAACAGCTATCTGACGTACGCCATGAGCGTGATCGTCAGCCGCGCCCTGCCCGATGCGCGAGACGGCCTCAAGCCTTCGCAGCGCCGCATTCTCGTCGCGATGAACGACCTGAATCTGGGGCCGGCCTCCAGCCGCACCAAATGTTCGAAAATCGCCGGGGAGACGATGGGCAATTACCATCCCCACGGCGATCAGGCGATTTACCCCACGCTCGTCCGTATGGCCCAAGGCTGGGTCATGCGCGAAACGCTGATCGACAAACAGGGCAACTTCGGGTCGCTGGCGGGGCTTCCCCCGGCCGCCATGCGGTATACCGAAGCGCGGCTGTCTTCGGTCGCCGCCGAATTGCTTGACGACCTCGAAAAAGACACCGTCGACTTCATTCCCACCTACGATCAGAACCGTGTTGAGCCAGTCGTCTTACCGTCCCGCGTCCCCAATCTGGTCGTCAATGGCTCGAGCGGCATCGCCGTCGGCATGGCGACCAGCATTCCTCCCCATAACCTCGAGGAGACGTGCAGCGCCGTCATCCGGTTGATTGACAATCCCGATTGCACGATCGGCGACCTGCTCGAAGACATCGAGGGGCCCGATTTTCCCACGGGCGGCATCATTTGCGGCCGTGGCGGCATCCGACAGGGGTATCTCACTGGCCGATCGACGATTACTCTGCGGGCTCGTACGCACTTCGAGACTGAGAAAAACTCCGACGTCATCGTCGTCACCGAAATCCCCTATATGGAGACGCGCGACCGCGTTCGCGAGAAGCTCGAACAGCTCGTCCGCGATGACAAGATCGATGGCATTTCGCGCATCGTCGACCTCACTGATCGTAACACGCCCGACTGGCAGGTGCGGCTGCACATCGTTTTGAAACGCGACGCCGACCGCGACGTGGTTCTCAATCAATTATTCGAATTCTCATCCCTGCAAACCACGATCAGCATCATACTCCTGGCGCTGGTGGCCAGCCGTCCCGAGACGTTGACGCTCAAGCAGCTTTTACAGGAGTTTCTGCGGCACCGCGTCGACGTGCTGCGCCGGCGGACCGAGTTTCTGCTGGCCGAAGCCCGCAAACGCAAGCACACTGTCGAAGGGCTGCTCATCGCACAGCTCAACATCGACCAGGTCATCGATACGATCCGCAGGTCTCCCAGCCGTGCCGAGGCCCGTACGCGCCTGCAAACGCTGGCAGTTCCGGGCGAATTGATCGCCCGCGCCCTCGGCGAGGCCGGCTACCAGTCGTTTCAGGACGAACGAGGGGTGGCCGAATCGTATTCCCTGTCGCAGACGCAGGCCGAAGCCATCGTCGCCATGCAGCTCGGCTCTCTGGCGGGGCTCGAACGCGACAAGCTCGGCGAAGAGTTCCGAACTTTGCTCGACAGCATTCGCGAATTCCTGCGGCTCCTGTCCGACGAAGCGAACCTGCTGGGCCTCGTTCGTAGCGAGATGGAAGAGCTCAAACAGAAGTACGGCGGCAAACGCCGCACCACAATCAGCGACGAAGAGCTGGGGGCCGTCGCCCGCGAAGACCTGATCGCTGAAGAGACAATGGCCGTCACGCTGTCGCATCGCGGGTACATCAAGCGGATGGAAATCGGCACGTATAAGGCCCAGAAGCGCGGCGGACGCGGCATTACCGGCGCCAAGACCGACGAAGAAGACCCCATCGAGCACCTGTTCGTCGCCAGCACTCACGATTACCTGTTGTTCTTTACCGACCGCGGCAAGGTGTTCTGGCAAAAAGTGTACGAATTCCCGTTGCTCAACCGGACTGCCAAGGGACGAGCCGTCGTCAACCTGCTCAACTTGCAGGACGGTGAGAAGGTTTTCAACTGCCTGGCCGTCCGCGAATTCGACGAAACGCGGCAGGTCGTCATGGCCACGCGCAATGGAACCATCAAAAAGACGGCCCTCAGCGAATACAGCCGTCCCAAATCGGGCGGCATCATCGCCATCCGTCTCGACGACGGCGACGAGCTGATCGACGTCGTGCTGGTTTCTCCGGGCGAAGACCTGCTGATCGCCACGGCGAACGGCATGGCGATCCGCTTCTCGCAAGAAGACGCACGCAGCATGGGTCGGGCCACGTTCGGCGTCAAAGGCATCGACCTCGCCGACGGAGATTACGTGGTCGGCATGGTCGTGGCGAATCCCCAATTGGATCTGCTGACAGTCTGCGAAAACGGTTACGGCAAGCGAACCCCGTTCGGCGCTGCAGATACGGCCGACGACGGCGACGGCAGCGACGAGGCGACAGAAGCTGTGGCGAATCCATCGGTTGATACTCCCACGACGGAATCCGTTGCTGCCGATGAGGCTCCGGGCGAAGAGGCCGCCGATCCTGCCAAGAGTGGTATGTCGTTCCGTCGCCAGCGCCGCGGGGGCAAGGGATTGCGGAACATCAAGACGACCGAGCGCAATGGGAAAGTCGTCGACGTCACCAGCGTCTCCGACAATGACGAAGTCCTGATGATTACTGCCGGCGGCATTATCCAGCGGATCCGCGCCGGCGAAATCAGCCGCATCGGCCGCAATACGCAAGGTGTCCGCATTATCCGCCTCGACGAAGGGGACAAACTCGTCTCCCTGGCCCGCGTTCCACCCGAAGAGATTGAAGAAATTGAAGAGTAGGCGTCTCGCGATTACTTCAACGCCTGTTTGACTTGAGTCAACAATCGCGGGGAAACGTCGGCCGGGCCCGATCCGATGACGGCCGCCAGCGAGTCGTCGAGCGAGGCTCCTTCCGCACGTGCGATGCCAGCGGCAGCCACGCACACTGAACGGCTCAGGCCACCAGCACAACAGACGATTGTCGGCACGCTGGCTCGTAGAAGCGTCGCAACGGACTCAACCGCCAGGCGCAACAACCACGGCGGGTTGTCGCCACCGTCCGACAGAGGAAGCCGCAACCGGACGAGTTCGCGCGGCAAAACGGCCGCTGGCTCATTGTCAGCCAGTTCGACGACGGCCTCGATACCCTCGGCCAATATGGCACGGGGATCACGTAAGTCGCCAGCGTGACCCAACCACAGCTTTTTTCCGGCGGATCTTCCTCATACACGGTAGACGATGGCATGTCGTCCGCACGGGCTTGTCAGCTCAGATGCCAACGAAGGAGCAGCGCCGTCAGGTTGGAAAACCTGACCTACGCCAAGAGCCCATCGACGACGTCGGCTTGCACCATCTCGCGCGGCTGGTTGAGATGGTTGTAGATGAGTGAAGCCGGATCGAGCCCCACGCTGTGGTAGATCGTCGCCACCAGCTGGATCGGGTGCACAGGTTTCTCTACCGGGGCCGAAGCCGTTTTATCGGACTTGCCGAACACGACGCCGCGTCGAGCACCGGCGCCCGCCACGACTGCCGTGTAGCAGTACGGCCAGTGATCGCGTCCGTCATCCTGGTTCGAGTTGCCCGAGGTGCTCACGCCACGGATCGGACTGCGGCCGAATTCGCCCAAGGCCACGACCAACGTGTCTTTCAACAACCCCCGCTCGTCGAGATCGGCAATCAGTGACGAAAGCCCCCCGTCCAGCATCGGGCCAGACTGGTTTTTCATGCGGCCCGAGAGCCCGGCATGGTGGTCCCACGAGTGATTGTCGGAATTGGCCACTTTCGGCCAGATCACTTCGACGAACCGCGTTCCCGCTTCGACAAGCCGCCGTGCCAGGAGGCAACTCTGGCCGAACGTATTGCGGCCATAGCGCTCGCGCATCTCAGGCGTTTCTTTGGTGAGGTCGAAAGCGTCGCGGGCGCGACCCGACAACACCAGGCCGAGCGCCTTGCCGTAGTATTCATTGATCGCCGATTTGCTGACGGCCTGATCCAGCGCCGGCATTCCGGCATTGATGACGTCGCGGAGCCGCGCACGGCGTTCGAGACGCCCCGAAGAAATCTCGGCACGCAGTTTCAGGTCGTCGATGTTCAGGCGATCCATCTTCGCCAGGTCCATATCGTCGCCGGCGGGGAACAGCGTGTACGGATCGTACGCCCGCCCGAGGAAGCCGGCTGTCCCGCCTTTGCCGATGACGTTGCTCTCCTGGAGCGGACGAGGCATCATCACAAACGGAAGCATGGGGACTTCCGGGGGCTTCATGCGAATGATGTTGGAGCCCATCGTCGGATAATCGGCCGGGCTGGGGGGTTCCAACTGGCCTGACGGACTGACTTTGTCCGCCGTATAGCCGGTGTGCAACTGGTAAATGGCTGCCGTGTGATTGAACA
>DASYAR010000348.1:0-3665 GCA_036501235.1 Planctomycetaceae bacterium | reverse complement strand
AGTTCTTCCGGCACGAGGTCGTACATGTCCTTGTCGAGCGGAGGGCCGGGGTCGATACGGTTCTGGATGCCGTCGAGAGCCGCCATCAGCATCGCCGCGAATGCCAGATAACCGTTCGATGACGAATCGGGCAGACGGAATTCGAACCGTTTGCTTGCCGGGCTGGGGCTGTAGACCGGAATGCGGATCGCCGCCGACCGGTTGCGGCTGCTGTAAGTCAAGTTGACAGGCGCTTCGAAACCGGGAACCAGCCGCTTGTAGCTGTTCGTAGTCGGACAGCAGAAGGCCATCAGCGCCGATGCGTGCTTGAGCACGCCGCCCATGGCGTGGAGCGCCATCTGACTGAGGCCCGCATACCCGGTGCCGGCAAACAACGCATCACCGTGTTTCCATAAAGACAGGTGAATGTGCAGGCCGGACCCGTTGTCGTTCCACAGCGGCTTGGGCATGAATGTGGCCGTCTTGCCATGGCGAGCCGCGACGTTCTTCACCACGTATTTGTAGAGCAGCAGGTGATCGGCCATGCGCACCAGGGGCTGGTACTTCATGTCGATCTCGCATTGCCCGCCAGAGGCGATCTCGTGATGCTGTGACTCGACGTCGACGCCGCATTCCAGCAGCGTCAGCATGATCTCGGTGCGCAGGTCCTGCAGCGTGTCGACCGGCGGCACCGGAAAATATCCCTCCTTGTGGCGGATCTTGTAACCGCTGTTCCCGGCGAGCTCTTGTCGGCCGCGGTTCCATTCCCCCTCGATGCTGTCGACATGGTAATAACACTCGTGTTCATTCTGGTCGAACCGCACGTCGTCGAAGACGAAAAACTCGGCCTCGGCACCGATGAAGGCGGTATCGGCCAGGCCGGTCGATTTCATATAGGCTTCGGCTTTGCGGGCCACGTTGCGGGGGTCTTTGGGATAATCGGCCCGCGTCACCGGATCCTGAATGTTGCAGGTGATGGCCAGCGTATTCTTCATGAACGGGTCGATGACCGCCGTCTCGGCCTGCGGGACGACCAGCATGTCGCTTTCGTTGATCGACTTCCATCCCCGGATCGACGACGCGTTGAACCCCAGTCCGTCTTCGAAACTCGCCTCGGACAGGGCCGAGAGGGGGATCGTAAAGTGCTTCTGCGTCCCCGGAAAATCCATGAAGCGGAGGTCGACCGCTTTGATTTCTTTCTCGCGGCACAGGGCCAGAACTTTTGCAGGAGTCGTCATGAGGAGCGCTTTGTCGGCGGTTCGAAAACCGAGCCAAGGAGTTAAGCTGTCAGGTTCTGGGCATTCACTATAAAATCCCATAGCGAACTATGCGCCTCTAAACGGAATTTTTTCAATTTGCACGGAAAGTCGGCAGCCATGCCGCGATTTGTCGTTTTGACGCACGATCATCGATTTCTGCATTGGGACTTCATGCTCGAAAAAGAGGCAGGCTTGCGCACATGGCGACTTCCGCACGCCCCCGGTGGGATGGGCGTTATGACCGCCGAGCCACTGGCCGAGCATCGTCTGGTTTACCTTGATTACGAAGGCCCCGTGAGCGGCGACCGGGGGACGGTTCATGCTTTCGACCGCGGCGAATACATCGTCGTCGAGGAGTCTGGCGATTCGTTCGTCGTGCAGTTGTCCGGTGCGAAATTGATGGGACAGGCATCGATCCGCCGCCAGTCGGCCACGGGGGGCTGGACATTCGAGTTTCGACCGGGCAGAGATTCGTGAACGGACCCTCGAAATCACGGCGGGGCACTTCGTCCGGGTGGCCCAGCCGTGCCGTCAGGCCGGCTGAGTCGCTTCAGCGACAAGATTCGACACCATTGGCGTTGAACTGAAATGAACCGCTCATTCGCCAGTCGGGCGTAGTGATCGCGGCACTTCCCATCATTTTCTTGATTCGAATGGGCGATTCCGTGTAACATCATTGACTGTTCCGGGGTGCCCCCCGTTTTGACTCGTTCGTTTTCACTGTTTCGCCGATCATGCCGAAAGCTTCCGACATCACCATCCTCGAGGCCCGATGCTCTTTCGAACCAATTCAATTCCGGTGCCCGATCAAGTTCGGCGGTCGCGTGATGGACAAGGCGACGCTCATCAACGTCGAAGTGCGGGTCGAGACTCGCAATAAAAAACAGGAGACGGGATTCGGCAGCATGCCCGCGGCGGCCGTGTGGGCCTGGCCCTCGGCAGCAGTGTCCGTCGATCAGGCCGAAGGAGTGATGAAGGAATTCGCCACCGAAGTGGTCGAGCTGGCGGCCGATTACCCCGACTTCGCGCATCCGCTCGATCTTGCCGAGCAATTCAAGGGAGAGTTCGAGCACCTGGCGAAGTTGCAGCAGCAGAAGAAAAAACTGCCGGAAGCCATGCCATACCTGGCGCAGCTTGTCGCCGCCAGCCCCCTCGACGCGGCGCTGCACGACGCCTATGGACGCGTCCACGGCAAGAACAGTTACGACACCCTCTCTTCCGAATACGTCAATCACGACCTGTCGAACTACCTCGACAAATCATTCAAGGGGGAATACCTCGACAAATATACGCTTCGCGAGCCGAAACCGAAGATGCCTTTGTATCACCTCGTTGGCGCGCTCGATCCGCTGACGACCGCCGACGTCCAGAAGAAAATCGGCGACGGTCTTCCCGAAAATCTCGGCGAGTGGATCAAATTCAACGGTCTGACGCATTTGAAAATCAAGCTCGCAGGGGACGACCTCGCCTGGGACGTTGATCGCGTCCTCGCGGTGGAAAAAGTCGCGGTCGAGGCCCAGGCGGCGCGAGGCTGCAATCAGTGGCACTACTCGCTTGACTTCAACGAGAAATGCGCGAACGTCGATTATGTTCTCGAATTCCTGAAAAAGGTGAAGCAAGGGGCTCCGGCGGCATACGACCGCGTTCAGTACATCGAGCAGCCCACGCACCGCGACCTGAAAGCCCACCCTGAAAATAAGATGCACGACGCGGCCAAACTCAAGCCGGTCGTAATCGACGAATCGCTTGTCGATTACGACAGCCTGCTTCTGGCGCGAGACCTGGGCTACAGCGGCATTGCCCTCAAGGCGTGCAAAGGCCAGAGCGATTCTCTGATTTTGGCCGCCGCCGGCCAGAAGCTGGGCATGTTTCTGTGCGTGCAGGACCTGACTTGCCCTGGCTTTTCCTTTCTGCACTCGGCCAGTCTCGCGGCCCGAATTCCCGGGATCGCGGCCATCGAAGGAAATGGCCGGCAGTATTGCCCCTCGGCCAATCGCCGCTGGAAAGCCCAATACCCGCCGATGTTCGACATCAAGGACGGCACCGTCGGCACCGCCGTCCTCGATGGCATCGGCCTGGGATTTTGATTGGCCCTATCCAATCAATTCGTGGTGCTCGCCGCTTTCTCTGGCAGCGAGGCGGCTTCCGGTTTCGGGCCCCTTCTCACCAGGGTGAATTCTTCGCTGTCTTCGATCGGCGTTCCGTCGATCTCGCGATCGATGGCTTGCCAGGTGATCGTATGGCTGTTCACCGGTGTGAAAACCGATTTCCCGGAGGCCGATTGGCCGTCGGCGGTCATGCCTGTCGACGACAGCACCCAGCGGTCTCCATCGCGCGACAGAAAACCATCGAAGTAGCCCCCCTCCGAATCAAACGTCCAGGCGCGGAACTTTCCGCTGATCGGGTCCCACACGATCCGTTGCGTGC
>DASYAR010000347.1:0-12978 GCA_036501235.1 Planctomycetaceae bacterium | reverse complement strand
ATCACGGAATATTGCTGTTCGACGTTATCGGTCACGGTTTCGTACACGGTGCAGGTGGCCGTTCGCGACTCTTGCTGCGGCACCATGACGGTGTACGTCTGGTCTTGCTGCTCGTAAACCGGACGGCAGACCGTGTACTTCTGCTCCCGTTGTTCCGTGCGGTATTCGGTGCACATCACCGTGCGGTTTTCAGTCACCAGTTGCGGGACGAGTACCTTTTGCGGAGCGCAGCACTGCGGTGCCGCGCACTGGTCGTCACAACACGCCCGGCGACGACCCGCATTCGACTCCGGCAGCGTGACCGACAAAATCAGCACCACGACCGAGAACGCCACACACACTCTTATTCTTCCCAGCATTTCCGTGCCTCCTTTCGAATTGACAGTCCATTTCACTTGAGAAAAATTGCTGCATAATGACCACGGAGGATCCACCGTCCGGTCAATGCAGGTAACAGCGTGCAGGAACAAAGCGCTTCCTGGTCAGGCATTGACCAGATAAGCCATGTGGCAATTGGCTAAGACAGGGTATGTCACAAGCCGTTTTTGCCGATTGCGAAAAGATTGCCGGTTGCATAGTACACATAGAATACATCAAATATGGCCCTTGGGGCGATTAGGACGATAATAACCCGCCAAGGTGCGTCCGTGAAGCGTCTCGGTGAAATTGTCCCACGTGTCCTGCGGGCTATCCCGGATCATTCTTCCTGGACGTGGAAACGCCGGCTCGTATTGGATAAACGAGCCGAATCAACCGAGCAAGAGGCGTGCCAGAGATTGAGTGTCCCATCCCCGAAATTGCTGAGAACTTGGCTTACGCCGTGCGTGTCTCTACACTGAGAGCTCGATCTGGGTTTGCCGCGGAAAATAACGGGCGAAAACGATGGCTGAGCGCGTGGTCCTGGCAATGAGCGGGGGGGTGGATAGTTCCGCCGCGGCGCTCTTATTGCGCGAGCAAGGATACAATGTGATCGGCCTGTTCATGCGGTCGGGCGCTGCCGAAGAAGCGGTCTGCGCGACGGCGTCGGGCGGGTTGCCGATCGTGAGCCATAACAGCCATAAACAAGGCTGCTGTAGCGCGAGCGACGCCTCCGACGCGCGGCGGGTGGCCGATACGCTCGATATCCCTTTTCACGCGCTCAATTTTCAGGACGCGTTCGGCCGCATCAAGGACTATTTCGCCGACGAATATCTCGCCGGCCGCACCCCCAATCCGTGCGTGATGTGCAACAACTGGCTGAAGTTCGGCAAATTGTGGGACTTCGCCCGCCAGGTGGGAGCCGACAAAATCGCCTCAGGCCACTATGCCCGCGTCGTTCCAGTGACCGGGGAGGCGCGGCCGGCGCTGGTTCGCGGCGTCGATAACGATAAAGACCAGTCGTACGTGCTGTTCGGCCTCGATCGCGGCCTGCTCGAGCACGTGCTGTTTCCAGTCGGCGGGCACGACAAGCAAGAGATTCGCGATATCGCCCGCCGGGCGGGGCTGCGGGTGGCCGATAAACCCGACAGCCAGGAAATCTGTTTCGTTCCCGACAACGATTATGCCGGTTTCATCCGCCGATATCGTGGAGAGTCTGACACCGCCGGTGAGTTGGTCGATACGGCCGGCAACGTCGTCGGCCAGCATCACGGGTTCGAACAGTTCACGATCGGCCAGCGCCGCGGATTGGGGGTTGCCTTCGGAACGCCGCGTTACGTCGTGGCCGTGCGCCCGGAAACGCGGCAGGTCGTGGTCGGCACGCACGACGATCTGGCGCGAACCGAGCTTGAAGCCGACCGGCTCAACTGGCTGGTGGACGAAGTCCCGGCCCGGTTCGAATGCCGCGCGAAGATTCGATATTTGCACACACCCGCCCCGGTCGAAGTCGAGTTGCAGGAAGGCAACCGGGCGCGAGTCCGATTTGCGGATGCCCAGTTCGGCGTGGCCCCTGGCCAGGCAGTCGTGTTTTACGAAGGCGATCGCGTGCTCGGGGGCGGTTGGATTTCGTAAGCGCCTGCGATCTCGAAATATCGCGGAATCACTGGCCAGATACTGCCCGACAAGCTGCGCCAGTCGGGGCTCATCGTTCAGGATCCCGAGTCGGCAGTCTCAGAACCGACAGAAGAGCGCCTTCAACGCGCGGGTCGCATACTTTTGCTTGATGCGGCCGTGCTCTTCTGGGGGGCCGTCGCGCCGGCCGGCCGGACATGACTGTCGTAATTCTTCCGCTGCGATGGACCTTCCAGAAACAGCGGTATCCGCAGCACGCTGTATTGCGCGGCAGGGTCGTCGGTATGAACGCGGATGATCGTCTCGGTGTGTCCGGGAGGAAACTTGGCGGGCACTTTGACCTGGAACCGTCCATGCCAGACTCCTGCTTCGTCCACATCGTTGCCGACCTCTTCCACTCCGACGTCCTTATTCGAACATTCGACCTTGACGATATTCAAATGCTGGCCGCGACGATCGATGACCTCGAATTTCTGGGGTTCGGTCTCCATGTTCGCCTCCCCGAGTTGATAGACCGCCAGCGCCAGCGGTCGTACGATCACCTGATCGTCGGGAAGCACGACGCGAAACAGGACGACCGTTTCGCGCGGCTCAGGGTCCTTGTATTTGACTATGACGGTATACTCTTTCTGGCCGGGGTTTTGATTGGCAGTTTGCACGCGGACCGAAAAGAACCCCGATTCGCCAGGCTCGTAGACCTTCTTCTCACGGTGCAGTCGTGCTCCGGCGGAAGTTTTTTCCGCCACGCTTTCCCGAGCGGGTTTGTCGCCAATTCTTTCCAGCTTTTCCATTCGTGGCCGCAAACAGCCGCAGCTCGGTTCAAGCGACTGAACTTCCACGGGGTTGGAACCGCGATTGGTGAAGTCGAAATAGGCGATGACGTCCTGCGTTGCTGGGACGTGCCCCAGGTCGACGAGATACTGGTCGAACACCAGGGCACCGCGCGCGGGGGCCGCTGCCACGGGGGCGGGGGTTGTCCCCGCCACGTGCGCGAACAAGGCCAATGCCAACGGAGCGGCCATTCCGGCGGCCAGCAGGCGTGGCGCCAGACGGCGCGGTATGGCGTCAGGCATAACGCGGCTCCTGGATAGTCTTTTTTGGGGGGATTTGGGAAGTGGTCCGTCTTGTAGCAGATTTCGGCCCGGCACGACAAGATGACATTCTCTTCTGGAGACTCGGCCCGCACGGGGATAGAATACAGGCAACCAGGCTTCGCTTGGAATTCCCCGAAGGAAACCTCAGTTTACCGCAGAACTGCGAGTCGACACGATGCCTAGTCCTTTTCCCGGCATGGACCCCTACCTGGAAGATCCCAATTTGGGGAAGGCTTAAGCGATGGATCCGCGCGTGCCACGCTCGAGTCGACCCCAATCGAATGCCGGTACGGCGATCGCTTTGTTCGGCCTGCTGCTCATCAGCGGCGCCATTCTCGGGTTGATGTCGCTGGTCCTGCCGCAAGTGGCCGGCGTCCTGCTCGTCATCCTGCTGGTGTTCGTTCTCCCCATGGCGCTGCACTATCTGGCGTGGGGTTGGTGGATGTCCCAGATGAAAGACAGCGAGGAAGAGCGAGACGAGAGGATCGAGGATTGAAGATAGTATTGCACCGAACCACATTTGACATGACACCGCACTCCAGACATCCATGAAAGCCATCGCCTTTGCCCGCACCGGTGGGATTGACGTTCTCGAATCTCTCGACCTCCCCGTTCCCGAGGTCGGGCCCGACGATGTGCTCGTGCGCGTTCGCGCCTGCGGACTGAATCATCTCGACCTATGGGTCAGACAGGGATTGCCGATTCAAATTCCCATGCCCCACGTCGGCGGCTGCGAGGCGGTTGGCGAAATCGCAAAATGCGGCGCGGCCGTCAAAGGTTTTTCCATCGGTCAAAAGGTCATGATTGCGCCGACTCAGGGGTGTGGTCGCTGCGACGATTGTTTCAACGGTAACGACCCCGCCTGCCGCGAGTTCTGCATTCCAGGGGAACACTCGCAAGGGGGGTTTTGTGAATTCGCCGTCGCCCGCGCGCGGCACGTCATTCCCTTGAGAGACGCCTGGTCGCTTGTGGAATGGGCCGCGACGCCCCTGACGTTCGTCACGGCCTGGAGCATGTTGCACCGGCATGGCCGAATCAAGCCGGGAGACGACGTGTTGGTGCAGGGAGCAGCCAGTGGCGTCGGATCGGCGGCGATCCAGATCGCGAAGCTGGCCGGCGCCCGCGTGATCACGACTGCCGGCACGGCCGCCAAGCAGCAGCTCGCCCGCGATCTCGGGGCCGACGTCGTCGTCGACTACAACCAGCAGAATTTCGCAGAGGTGGTGAAGCAGGAAACCCGCGGTCGCGGTGTCGACATCGTCGTGGAGCACGTCGGTCAGGCGGTCTGGAAAGATTCGCTGAAATGCCTGGCACACGGCGGCCGGCTCGTCACGTGCGGCGCGACGACCGGCCCCAAGGTCGAGATCGACCTGCGGTTCTTCTTCATCCGCGAGATCGAAGTCATCGGGGCGTTCATGGGTTCGCGCGGCGAGTTGAATCAGGTGCTCAAGCTGCTCGACCGCAAACTCCTGCGCCCCGTCGTCGACCGCACGTTTCCGCTCGATCAGCTCCGCGATGCGCATCAATACCTCGAAGACCGTAAACAGCTCGGCAAGATCGTGATCGAGATTTGACGGCGCGGCATTGACGAAGTTATGACGACCGCGTCTGTAAAAAGAGCGCCTTCTTTTCGCCGGGAAGCGTGAAGTCGAAGCCGCAGGTGCGGAAGAATTCTTCCGACGACGTGATCGCCATCACTTCCAGCACGTGCTCTTCGCGGGCTCGGTTGACGCACGCCTCGACCAGCATTTTTCCGACCCCCTGACCCTGATACCCTGGCGCGACCACCAGGCTTCGCAACTCGGCCAGCTTGGCGGAATAAATCTCGAGCGCCGCGCAGCCGATGATCCGCCCGGAGTCTTCGGCGACGAAATAATTGGGAAGCAGCAGCGCCAGCTCGTCGATCGTCCGCGGCAGCAGGACTCGCTGCTCGACGAACGGCGCAATCAGGTCGGCGAGAGACTTCACGTCGGCCCCGCGCGCCGGTCGGACGATGATCGTTGGTTTGGTTTCCGGCATGATTTCAATTCATTACACTACCCCTGCATCATGACGCAAGAGACCGCAGGAATGTTCACATGAATCGCGACCAGAGTCGGAAAAATTTCGAGCGCGCCTGCTGCGTCATCCCCGGGGGAGTCAACAGCCCGGCCCGGGCCTTTGGCGGCGTCGGCGGAGACCCGCTGTACATCGAGCGGGGCGAGGGGGCGCATCTCATCGATGTCGATGGCAATCGCCTGCTCGACTATGTCGGTTCGTGGGGCCCGCACATTCTGGGGCACGGCCACCCTGCGGTCGTCGCGGCAGTAGAGCAAGCTCTGTCGCGCGGCACCAGCTTTGGCGCACCGACCGAAGCCGAAACGGCGCTGGCCGAAATGCTGATCGAGGCGCTCCCTTCGATCGAGCGAGTGCGGATGGTGAATTCCGGCACCGAAGCGACGATGAGCGCCATTCGCGTGGCGCGCGGCTTCACCGGCCGCGATGTGATCGTCAAGTTCGCCGGTTGCTATCACGGCCACGTCGACAGCCTGCTCGTGAAAGCCGGGAGCGCCGCGACGACGCTGGGCGTCCCCTCCAGCCCGGGCATTCCCAAAGGTTGCACTTCCGATACGGTTTGCCTGGAATTCAACGATCTGGAGCAAGTCGAACGGTTATTCTCTTCCCGATCGCCCGATATTGCCGGGGTGATCGTCGAACCCGTGGTCGGCAACATGGGGGTCGTGCTGCCGCAACCCGGATTTCTCGAGGGCCTGTCGGCCCTGTGCCGTCGGTATGGCGCGCTCCTTATTTTTGACGAAGTCATGACCGGATTCCGTGTGGGTTATGGCGGCGCCCAGGGTCGGTTCGGGATCAAGCCCGACCTGACGACGCTGGGAAAAATCATCGGCGGGGGGATGCCGGTGGGCGCCTATGGCGGCCGAGCCGACGTGATGGACTGCGTTTCGCCCGTGGGGCCCGTCTATCAGGCGGGGACCCTGTCGGGCAATCCGCTGGCGATGGCCTGCGGATTGGCCACGCTGCGGGTTCTAAAATCGACCGACCCCTATCCGCAGCTCGAACGCGAAACAGCGCGGCTCGTCCGCGGACTGAATCAGGCGGCGACCGACGCGGGGCTGGCGCATTCCGTCGTTTCCGTCGGGAGCATGTTCACGCTGTTCTTCCAGGACGCCCCGGTAACCAACTACACGATCGCCGCGAACTGCGACACGCAGCATTTCGCCCGGTATTTCTGGGGAATGATCGAGCGAGGCGTCTATCTGCCGTGCAGCCAGTTCGAGGCGAACTTCGTGTCGACGGCACACACAGCGGCCGACATCAACGCCACGATCGCCGCAGCGCGCGACGTCTTCAAAACGCTGAGCTAGTTGCTCGGCAGGGAGCCGCCGATACGATTGTGCACGTCGGTCCGCAACTCGGAGAATCGCTGCATGAGCGAACAGACGAGATCAACGAGCTCCTCGTGGCTCTTCGACTGCAGGTTGTCCTTGAGACTGCCATCCCAGCTCGACGTCTTGGGATGATCATCGGAGGCAGCTGGCGGCGGCTCCGCCGGTGATCCCAGCGGCGGTGGAGCGCCGTGGGCGACAGGTACGATCCGGTTCAAACCGGAATCATCCTCATCGCGTTCGACACCGTGTCGATTTCCTGCTCCGCCAGGAAGCGCGCGCTGATCGGCCAGACTTTCGAAATGTTCTGCAATCACGGCGACAGCATGCTTGCAATGGGTGTGGCCCACCGGGCACGTGCACCGAGATTGCAGCAATTTGCCGTCCGCTTTTTCCGCATCTTGCCACACCGACACCTGGTATTTTTCGGTACCGATGACAGTCGCCGTCAAACGCCCGTCGTTCATCAGGACCAGGTCACGCACGTGGCCGAGGCGCTGATACGACCGTCCGCTCATGACGGTGCGACTCCCCGCCCATTCCTGAATGTCATCCCAGGTCACCAAGGACCAGCCAATGCCGCTGACTTGCATTTCGCCGTCTGACGGCAAGGCGTCCTTCAATCGGCTGGTCATCGACAGGGTCCCCTCTGCTGACGACGGCCAGCCGGCAGCGAATCTCTCCAGGGATTCGGTGCCGGTCGGCCGCTGATAATGAACTTTCAACGGGGCCCTTCCGTCTCGCTTCAAGTATACCCTATGCCGGAAGGGAATCAAATTGGATTTGCTCCGCTCGATGGCCGGTTGGAATCAAGCCTGTTCCATTGCCGATCTTGGGCGATTCTTTCATAATCAGCGGCGTTCAATCCGACTCTTTGCCGGCGCGCAGTCGCCGGTTTGTCCGCCTGTTCGAAGGGAGCGTCCGAAAATGCCGATTTTCAGCGATAATGCCGAATCTATTGGCCGCACTCCGCTGGTCAAAATCAACAATCTGACCAAAGGCTTGGGGGCCACGGTGCTCGCCAAAATCGAGGGCCGCAACCCCGCCTACAGCGTCAAGTGTCGTATCGGCGCCGCGATGATCTGGGACGCCGAAAAGACCGGTAAGCTCAAGCCGGGAATGAAGGTCGTCGAGCCGACCAGCGGCAACACGGGCATCGCCCTGGCTTATGTCTGCGCCGCCAAAGGATATCCTCTGACCCTGACGATGCCCGAAACGATGTCGGTCGAACGCCGGCAGATGCTCAAAGCGTTCGGGGCCGAGCTCATCCTGACTCCCGGTGCCGAAGGAATGAAAGGGGCCATCAGTCGGGCCGAAGAGCTCGCCAAGAATCCCGAGTACTTCATTCCACAGCAGTTCAACAACCCGGCCAATCCGGCGATTCATATGAAAACGACCGGGCCGGAAATCTGGAACGATACCGACGGCAAGGCCGATATTCTGGTTTCGGGGGTCGGCACTGGCGGAACGATTACCGGCGTCTCCAAGTATTTCGAGCAAGAGAAAAAGAAACCACTGCACTCGATTGCCGTCGAACCGGCTGAAAGCGCCGTGCTCTCGGGCAAGCCGCCGGGACGTCACAAGGTCCAGGGCATCGGAGCTGGATTCATCCCCGTCATTCTCGACCGCTCCATCATTGACGAAGTCGCCACGATCACCGACGACGAATCGTTCGAAATGGCCCGGCGGATCACCAAAGAGGAAGGCATCATCTGCGGGATCAGCAGCGGGGCGGCGATGGCCGTTGCGCTGAAGGTCGCCGCGCGCCCCGAATCGAAAGGCAAGATGATCGTGGTCGTCCTGCCTGATTCGGGCGAACGGTATCTGTCGACCCCGCTGTTCAGTGCGTGAACTTGACAGTCACCGCAAACAACGGCGCACCCCTTCTGGACGTGCGCAATCTGCACACCTATTTTCACACCGACGCCGGCGACGCCAAGGCGGTCGACGGCGTCAGTTTTTCGATCGCTGCCGGCAAAACGCTGGCCGTCGTCGGTGAGAGCGGTTGCGGCAAGACGGTGACCGCGTTGTCGATTCTGCAGCTCATCCCGATTCCGCCAGGAGAATTCGTCGCCGGTGAGATCAATTTCGCGGGGCGCGATCTGCTGAAGGTCCCTCCCCACGAGCTGCGGTCGATCCGCGGCGGCCAGATCGCCATGATCTTCCAGGAACCGGGGACCAGCCTGAACCCCGTGTTCACGGTGGGGGCCCAGATCGGCGAAGCGATCGCTTTGCATCGCCAGCTCCCGAAATCGCAGTTTCGTGCCGAGGTGCTGCGCAGCCTGCGGGCCGTGCACGTCAGCGATCCCGAACGCCGCATCGATCAGTACCCGCATGAAATGTCGGGCGGGATGAAGCAACGGGTGATGATCGCCATGGCCCTCTCCTGCAATCCTCAGCTTCTGATCGCGGATGAACCGACGACCGCCGTCGACGTCACGATTCAGGCCCGCATTCTGGAACTGCTGAAGTCGATTCAGGCCGAGTGCGGAATGGCGATCCTGCTGATCACGCATGATCTGGGGGTCGTCGCCGAATTGGCCGACGACGTCGTGGTGATGTACGCCGGCCAGATCGTCGAGCAGGGGCCGGTGCAGGAAGTGTTCGACAATCCGCGGCACCCCTACACGCTGGGATTGTTCGCGAGCCTCCCGCGCGTCGATCAGAAACGGGGGCGCCTGGAGGCCATCGAAGGATCGGTTCCCGCCGCGACGCGATTTCCCGCCGGCTGCCGGTTCCGCGAACGCTGCCGATATGCAGCTCCCGAATGTACGGCTGAGCAGAGACTCGTGACGATTGGCGGGGCACACAGCGTCGCCTGTTGGAAGCACGAAGAGATCGCAAACAGCCGACTGAGTACCGTCGCGCCAAAGTAAACGCTGAAACGTGACATGTTGCCAGCATTGCTGAACGTCGTCGAGCTCAAAAAGCACTTCCCGGTGCGGGGGGGCCTGTTCGCGCGGGTCCGCGAGTGCGTCAAAGCGGTCGACGGTGTGACGTTTTCGATCGGCCCGGGGAAAACGCTGGGACTGGTCGGTGAAAGCGGCTGTGGCAAGACGACGGTGGGCCGGGCCATCCTGCGGCTCATTGCCCCCACGTCAGGCGTCGTCGAATTCGAAGGAGCAGACATCCTGCGACTCGACCGCCGCCAGCTTCGCGAGAAGCGCCGGCGGATGCAGATCGTCTTTCAGGATCCTTACGGCTCCCTCAATCCGCGCATGACCGTGCAGCAGATTGTCGGCGAGGCGCTCGACGTGCACGGTGTGGCGCATGGTGAAGAATTACGCGAAGAAGTTGCCCGGCTGCTCTCGCAAGTGGGCTTGCGCCCCGAAGTCATGAACCGCTATCCGCACGAGTTTTCCGGGGGACAGCGGCAGCGGATCGGCGTCGCGCGGGCCTTGGCGCTGAAGCCCGCTTTTATCGTCTGCGACGAGCCGACGAGCGCACTCGACGTCAGCATTCGCGCCCAGATCATCAACCTGCTGCAAGACCTGCAAGCCGCGCGTAGCTTGAGCTACCTGATGATCAGTCACGACCTGGGCGTCGTCCGCCATATCAGCGACGCCGTGGCCGTGATGTACCTCGGGAAAATCGTCGAGCAGGCGCCGACGGAAGCCCTGTACGGCAACCCCCGGCACCCGTACACCCAAGTGCTTCTCTCGGCGATCCCGGTTGTCAATCCGCGACTGCGCAAATCCGAAAATCGGAAGGTCAAGCCGCTCGACACGGACGACACCGTCCCGTCGCCGATCAATATTCCCAGCGGCTGCCCGTTCCATCCGCGTTGCCCGCTGTATGTGGCAAAAGGCAAGCCGACCGAATGCCACACGAAGTTGCCCGACCTGGCGCCGCTCAAGTCAGATCCCGCGCACCTCGTGCGCTGCCATTTCGCCGAAGGGTAGCCGGCGGAGGTGCGCCAGAGATATCTCAACTGGGGCCAGTCTCCGATTGATCCAGCCGGCGCGCGAATCTTTCCCGCCGTATCTTCCTAAGAATTCAAAGTCGAAAATTTTTCGCGTCGTCGGTGAGAACCATCAGTGGTGAGAACCATCAGTAGTCACAAATACGTCGAATGGTCCGAATGACGACTGGAACGCGAACCATTCAAATCTCGGCCTTTTTCACAATGATTCCCGATTTTTCGGGTCTCCGTTCACCGCTCACTCCCCCCCGCCCCTCTCGCGCCCAGCACCTCCGTCATCTGCGTTTATCTGTGGCCAAAACCCTCTTCTTTCCGGTCATTTTTACATACATTTCAAAGATTTCACGTTTTCGCGAACCTCCGAATCGGACGAGCCCCATGCCATGCTGTTTATCCGTCCAACGACTGCATCGCTCCACCGCGCGCCCCCTGCTTTTCCCACGTTTCGCCAAAGATTCCTCGTTTTTCGCACCAACATTTTCAGATGGCTAAGTCATTCGTCATTCCGTCACCTTCGGCTCTTTCACGTCTTCGCGGTGAATTCTGTCGCCGAATGGCCGAACGACGACAGGCGACAGACGATAGTAACCGCCGGGTTCGCTGAGGAACGCAGAAAGAGAATGAGACGACGAAACGAGTCCACACAAACACGCTTTCATGCATTGATCCGTCATCCGTCCGGCACCCCCTTTTCTCTGCGTTCTCGGCGGTTCAAACTTTCGTATCTCGGCCGTTTTTTCAATGATTCCTCGTTTTTCGAGCCCCCGATTTCTCTCCTCTCTCCTCTCTCCTCTCCCCTCACTCCTCGCCAGGCCCACTCCCCCATCCTTTCAATTCTGCGCGCCCGGCCCATTTCGGGAAGGGGAGAAATATCCAATTTCAGAAAGGAGCCGCAAAATAAGTATTCCGCTCAAAGAAGAGAGGATTCCCCGCCGATTGACTCTCCTCTGCGATCTCTCGACAATCGAGCGAGAATAAGCGGGACAATCAAATCGGGAAATCTGCCATGCGAGCCGCGCTGATTCTGGTCTGTGGCACACTGCTGACCCAGCTCGCCCCGCTCCCGGCGGCTGAGCTCGACGAACAGGATCCCGCCTACTACCACACTGGCGAGCTGGCGGGTTCGCTCCGCTCGACCGAACCGTTGCCCCTGTTCGACCCCGATCCGCAGCACCTGTGGAATCGACTCTTCGCCGCCGTTACGATTCGCCCCAGCTTGCTCCCTTCTGTAAAAGACGGGCCTCCCGTCGCGCGGATTGAGGGTGGCGACCGCATCGAGTTCTTCGGCTGGGGAGGGACCACCTATTGGGACGAACCCAAAAGGGTCGCGCAGCTCGCCGGACTGCTCGATCAGTTCCTCGACCAGGGGCAGTTCCTCGACCACGGGGGAGAAAAGCTCTCGGCCGATCCTCTCAAACGGGTGCTGCTGCAGCACGACCTGTGGTCCTTGTTCGATTATCTGATGACTCGCCACATCGCGCGCCAGGGCGATCTCGAAACCCGCCATCAACGTCACGAGCTGTGTCGCAAACTGGCCCGTGCAATTCAACTCCTGGCCCTCCCCGCTGAGACGCTGATCCGGCTCCCCGACAATTATGCCCTGGCAATTCAATCCGGCCGTTTCGTCGCGACGCATGATTTCGATCCATGTCGCGATTACCTTCCGCCGCGCATCCTGACGGCCGATGACGAGTGGCAGGAGCTCGACTTCTACCAGGCGCGGCGTTCGGAAGACGTCGAACGGCGTTATGTGTTTCTGCACATGCGGGCCTTCCAGGGGCGTTCTTACTTCCGCGTCTTTTGTCGATTTCCGAAAGGGCGGTCGCAGTTCGAGACGTATCTGCGGGAGATCGATGCCAACGGGATCGACTGGCGGGCATCGGCCCAGCACGGCAGCATTGCGCTCAAGCCCGATGCGCCAGAGATGCCCGCCGGGACGGAAGTTGCCCTCCTGCAGTTTCTGATCGCCCTCGATCCGAACCTGCAACTTGTCCCCACGTCCATCGTCGAATCGGTCCGCCTGCTGATCTTCAAAACCACCGACGGCATCGCCGATCCCGGCACCAACCTCGGGAACGGCGTGAATGCTGCCAAGTACACGCTCAAGCGACGCCTCGCGCTGGCTCCCGGCGGGATGCAGCATGGCGGCTTGCATCGCGAGCCGGACGATCTTCCCGTCTATCGCGTGCTGTTCGAAAACGAAGCCGCCCGCGACTGGGGCTCGCGCGGCCGATACTTCCCCCTGACGGCCGATTGCCGCTCGTGTCATTCGGGGGCCGGGCGTGCGGGGGTCCAGATGATAGGCTCGGTAGTCAATACGGCCAGCGTCGATTCGGGCGCCGCGCTGGGGGTTTCGCACACTCTTCCCGCCGGCGCACCCAGTCCCCATCCCGCCCGCACCGTGAAGTGGAAGACCACTGAAGAAACCTACCGCCGCCTTGTTGAATTCGTAGAATAAGTGACGCCGCAACTCAGTACTGAGTACTCAGTACTTTTCGTCCCTCCACTCCCGCGCTGCGCCATCCGGGAGCTGACACTCCCGGCTCGCCCCTTTCTCTCTTCGCTCCTCACTCCTCTCTTCTCATCT